>JBBQGJ010000322.1:0-7885 GCA_038322925.1 Mycobacteriales bacterium | reverse complement strand
CGGCGAGCCCGCTCAGTGGGTGTCCAGCACGACGCAGCAGCGGTCGTCGGCCGGCTCCAGGCGGGCTGTGAGCGTTCCGTCACCTATCCGGTCAGCGGCCGCGCCGAGCAGCGCGAGGTTCATCCCGCAGACCAGCGCGGTGTGCTCGCGGGCCAACGCGTCGAAGGGGCAGTTGGCCAGGGTGACGATCGCGCCCTCGCGCCGGGGTTCGTAGCCGTGCGCGGCCAGGACGGCGCAGACCGCGGAGATTCGTTGCGCTGGCCCGGGCCGTGGGCCCAGCGTCTGCCGCGCATGGTCCCCAAGGCTGCGGCCACACTCTGCGGCGGTGGAATGCACCGCGTCCAGGACCGGGGTGCCGACCCGGGTGGAGTCGTCGATGGCGCGGGCCAACAGCTGCCCGGCAAGGTCGTACCGGCGTGCGGGCAGCGTCACCGACAGTTCCCGGCCCGACCGCCGGTACAGCTTGGTGGGTCGCCCGGCCCCGGGACCCCGCCGGCCGGAGAGCCGCTGAAACTCGACGTCCAACAACCCCTGCCCGACCAGTTTGTCCAGGTGGAACTTCGCCGTGTGCCGCGGCACGGCGACGCCGTCGGCCGCCCGGTCCCGGCTGACCGATTCCGGCTGGGCGGCCACGAACAGATACAGCTCACGGCGGACCGGGTCGGCCAGGGCGGCCAGACCTGTCACCCGATCGACGAAATCGTCGGAATCCATTATCAACAAACGCTCTCTAAAGGACATAACACTTGACTTAAGAACCCATGTAGTTCTAACGTCAACCGTACTGTCCTTTAGAGCTGGAGGCAACGATGACGATCCACCCCACCCGACACGACCGGCCGATCCGCACCGCTGAGAGGCACGATCCGGCGTACCAGGCGTTCCTGCTGTTGCGGGCGGCGTTCACCGTGGCGCCCATCGTGTTCGGGCTGGACAAGTTCTTCAACCTGCTGACCGACTGGCCGGGCTACCTGGCTCCGTGGATCGATTCCCTCGTGCCCGGCACCGCCCAGCAGGCCATGTACGTGGTCGGGGTGGTGGAGATCGCGGCCGGGATTCTCGTCGCGGTGCGGCCGCTGATCGGCGGGTACGTCGTCGCGGCCTGGCTCGCGGGCATCATCGTCAACCTGCTGCTGATCCCCGGCTTCTACGACGTCGCGTTGCGGGACTTCGGTTTGCTGCTGGCCGCTCTCGCGCTGGCCCGGCTCGCCGTCGTGTTCCGCCGGAGCGCACCGGGCGCGGTGCGGCCGGAGCCGGTCGCGTGACCGCCGTCCTCCCACACACCCGGACCGAACCGCCGGAACCGGTCAACGGGCATCGCCCGCTGCGGGTGGTGCACCCGACGGCTCCGGTCGACCTGGCCGCCGCGGAACGCGCCGCCGCCGCGTTCCTGGCCGCGCTCGGGGTGGACGTGGCCACCGAGAACCGGCGCGGCACCCCTGGGCGGATGGCCCGGGCCTACGCCGAGATGTTCGCGCCGCGGCCCTTCGACCTGACCACATTCCCCAACGAGGAGGGGTACGACGAAATGGTGCTCGCCCGGTCCATCCCGGTGCAGTCGGTGTGCGAGCACCACCTGCTGCCGTTCGTCGGGGTCGCCCACGTCGGGTACCTGCCCGGCGAGAGGATCCTCGGCCTGTCGAAGCTGGCCCGGGTGGTGGAGTTGTTCGCCCGCCGCCCGCAGGTGCAGGAGCGGCTGACCCAGCAGGTCGCCGACTGGCTGCAGACCACCCTGGGCCCGCGCGGGGTGGGGGTGGTCATCGAGGCCGAACACCTGTGCATGACCATGCGCGGTGTCCGCACCGGCGGGGTCAGCACCGTCACCTCGGCCGTGCAGGGGCACCTGCGGCAGGACGCCGCCGCCCGCGCCGAATTCTTCGCCCTCGCCCTGCCGCCCCGCACGAACCGGCACCGGCGATGACCGACCAGCCCGCCCCGGGCGGGTCACACACCCACGGGTACCAGGGATTCCGGCAGGGATTCCTGACCACCGACACATGCACCGTCGAAAGGCGGGAAGGAGCAACACCCGAATGGCAGAACACTTGGTCATCACCAGTCCACTGGACGCACTGACCGCCGCCGGAGTGTCGATCTGGCTGGACGACCTGAGCCGGGACCGGCTCACCTCGGGCAGCCTGGCGACCCTGGTCCGGGATCGGCACGTCGTCGGGGTCACCACGAACCCCACAATTTTTGCGAAGGCGATCACCGGCAGCGACGCCTATACCGCCCAGATCCGTGACCTGGCCGCCCGCGGCGCGGGCGTGACCGAAGCGCTTCGGGTACTCACTGCCACCGATGTGCGGGACGCCTGCGACGTGCTGCGGCCGGTGTACGACGCCACCGACGGTGTCGACGGGCGGGTCTCGATCGAGGTGGACCCCCGACTGGCCGACGACACCGAGGCCACCATCACGCAGGCACGGGTGCTGTGGCGGCTGGTCGACCGGCCCAACCTGTACATCAAGATCCCGGCCACGAAGCGGAGCATCCCGGCGATCACCGCCTGCCTGGCCGAGGGGATCAGCGTGAACGTCACCCTGATCTTCTCCCTGGACCGGTACGACGAGGTCCTGGATGCCTTCCTCGACGGCCTGCTGGCCGCGCATCGGGCCGGCCACGAGGTTTCCACGATCGGGTCGGTGGCCTCGTTCTTCGTCAGCCGCGTCGACACCGAGATCGACCGGCGGCTCGATGAGATCGGCACCGCGGAGGCCGCCGCGCTCCGCGGCGCCGCGGGGATCGCGAACGCCCGGATCGCCTACGCCCATTACGAGCGGATGCTCGCCTCACCGCAGTGGCTGGCCCTGGCGGCGTTCGGGGCCCGCCCGCAACGCCCGCTGTGGGCCTCGACCTCGGTGAAGGACCCCGCCTACGCCGACACCCGGTACGTCGTCGAGCTTGTCGCTCCCGGCGTGGTGAACACCATGCCCGAGGGCACCCTGCGGGCGGTCGCCGATCACGGCGTAGTCCCGGCGGACTCGATCCGCGCCTACTACCCGGGTGCGCAGCGGGTGCTGGTCCGGCTCGCGGCGGTGGGCATCGACTACCAGGACGTCGTGCAAACCCTGGAAGACCAGGCGGTCACCGCGTTCACGGCCAGCTGGGACCGGCTGAGCCAACAGGTGAGCGCCGCCCTGCACGACGCAGCCCACCACCACAGGAAGGACCGATGACCATGCACAGGGACGACCCGTTCGTCATCGTCGGAGCCGGCCTGGCCGGGGCCACCGCCGCGCAGACGCTGCGCGAGGAAGGCTTCACCGGCCGGGTGGTGCTGATCGGGGACGAAACCGACCCACCCTACGAGCGGCCGCCGCTGTCCAAGGACTACCTGATGGGCCGGACCGACCGGGACGCCACGTTCGTACATCCCCGGCACTGGTACGCCGACCGCGGCATCGACCTGCGCACCGGTGTCGCGGTCACCGGGATCGACCCGGGCTGGCACGAGGTGACCCTCGCCGACGGCAGTCACCTCGGATACAGCAAGTTGCTGCTCACCACCGGGTCGTCCCCGCGGCGCCTGGGGATCCCCGGTGCCGTCCAGGGCCGCGGACAGTACCTGCGGCGGCTCGGTGACAGTGACCGGATCAAGGAATCGTTCCGCACCGTTTCCCGCGTTGTGATCATCGGCGGCGGCTGGATCGGCCTGGAAACAGCGGCCGCCGCCCGGGCCGCGGGGATCGAGGTCACCGTCCTGGAGGCATCGGAGCTGCCGCTGCTCCGGGTGCTGGGCGTCCAGGTCGCGCGACTCTTCGCCGACCTGCACCGCCGGCACGAGGTGCACCTGCGCTGCGGTGTGCAGGTCGCCGAGATCACCGGCGAGGACGACCACGCCACCGGGGTGCGGCTCACCGACGGCAGCCACCTGCCCGCCGACGCCGTCATCATCGGAGCCGGCATCACCCCCAACACCCAGCTGGCAGAGCAGGCCGGGTTGAAGATCGACAACGGCATCTGGGTCGATGAACACCTGCGCACTTCCCACGACGACGTCTATGCCGCAGGGGATGTCGCGAACGCCTACCACCCGCTGCTCGGCCGTCACCTGCGGGTGGAGCACTGGGCCAACGCCCTGCACCAGGGCCCGGTCGCCGCCAAATCGATGCTCGGCCAGGACGCCACGTATCATAGGTTGCCGTACTTCTTCACCGACCAGTACGACCTGGGCATGGAATACACCGGATACGCCGAACCCGGCGGCGACGACCAGGTGCTCATCCGCGGCGACGTCGACAGCGGCGAGTTCATCGCCTTCTGGCTCCAGCACGGCCGGCTGCTGGCCGGGATGAACGTCAACACCTGGGACGTCACCGACACCATCGCAGCGCTGATCAGTACCGGCCGCCCGATCGACACCGGCAGGCTCACCGATCCCCGGACACCGCTGGAGGCACTTCTCGAGCCCTGACGACCGATCCACCCACCCCAGACGGCCTGACCGGCCCGCGTCCATACCACCCGATGCAGGCCGGCCGGCTTCCAAGAACCCCAGAGTGTTTGGGGGGTCGACGAGGAGAAAACCCATGGGACGCAACGTCGCCCAGAAGCTGATCGCCAGCCACCTGGTCTCCGGAGAGATGACCCCCGGACAGGAGATCGCGATCCGGATCGACCAGACCCTCACCCAGGACGCCACCGGCACCATGGTGATGCTGGAGCTGGAGGCCCTCGGGCTCGACCGGGCCCGCACCGAGGTTTCCGTGCAGTACATCGACCACAACCTGCTGCAGACCGACAGCAAGAACGCCGAAGACCACGCCTTCCTGCGGTCCGCCTGCCGCCGGTTCGGGCTGTGGTACTCCAAGGCCGGCAACGGAGTGTCCCACCCCACCCACATGCAGCGGTTCGGGATCCCGGGTACGACGATGGTCGGCTCGGACAGTCACACCCCGGCCGCCGGTTCGCTGGGCATGTTGGCGATCGGCCTCGGCGGCATCGAGGTGGCCACGGCCATCGCCGGTGAACCCGTCTACCTGCGGATGCCGCACATCTGGGGTGTCCGGCTGACCGGCGAGCTACCGGCCTGGGTGAGCGCGAAGGACGTCATCCTGGAAATGCTCCGCCGACACGGCGTCAAGGGCGGCGTGAACCGGATCATCGAGTACCACGGCCCGGGGCTGGCCGGGCTCACCGCGATGGACCGGCACGTCATCGCGAACATGGGCGCGGAACTCGGCGCCACCACCACGGTGTTCCCGGCGGACGACCAGGTAAAGACGTTCCTGCGCGCAGAGCGACGCGAGAGCGACTTCGTCGAACAGGTCGCCGACGACGACGCCGGCTACGACATCACCGAGACCATCGACCTTGCCACCCTGGAACCGCTGATCGCACTACCCAGCTCACCGGGCAACGTGCAACCCGTGCACGAGGTGGCCGGCCGG
This sequence comes from Mycobacteriales bacterium, assembly GCA_038322925.1. Classification (GTDB taxonomy): domain Bacteria; phylum Actinomycetota; class Actinomycetes; order Mycobacteriales; family Nakamurellaceae; genus Nakamurella. Next base: position 2,492 of record JBBQGJ010000322.1, on the reverse strand, counting down.
GACGTCCAGCAGGTCGTCGTCGGGTCCTCGGCCAACCCGGGGCTGCGCGACTTCGCCGTCGTCGCCGCAATCGTCCATGGCCGGCAGGCCCACCCGGGGGTGTCCTTCGACATCAACCCGACCTCCCGACAGATCCTTCAGGACCTCACGAAGATGGGCGGCACCTTCGACCTGATCGCGGCCGGGGCCAGGCTGCACCAATCCGGCTGCATGGGCTGCATCGGCATGGGTCAGGCCCCCGCGGTCGGCGGTAACAGCCTGCGGACCTTCCCCCGCAACTTCCCGGGACGATCCGGGACCACGGAGGACTCCGTCTACCTGTGCTCCCCGGAAACCGCGGCAGCGGCCGCGCTGACCGGCCGGATCACCGATCCCCGTGAGTTGCCGGGCCTGTTCGGAATCGACTACCCGCGGATCGAACTGCCGGGCCGGTCCAGCGTGAACACCGCCATGCTCGAACCGCCCCTGCCCGCCGCGCAGGCCGGAAAGGTCGACCTGGTGAAGGGGCCGAACATTTCCTCGCTACCCGATTTCGGTCCGTTGCCCGATCGGATCGAGGCGCCGGTCGCGCTCAAGGTCGGCGACGACGTGTCCACCGATGAAATCCTGCCGGCCGGCGCGCGGGTGCTGCCGTATCGCAGCAACATCCCCAGGCTGGCCGAATTCACCTTCGGCCAACTCGATGACAGCTACCCGCAACGGGTGATGCCCACCAGGGACGGCAGCGGCCACCTGGTGGTCGCCGGCTCCAACTATGGGCAGGGCTCGTCCCGGGAACACGCCGTGATCGCCCCCCGCTACCTCGGCCTGCGGGCCGTCCTGGCGGTGTCCTTCGCCCGTATTCACTGGCAGAACCTGGCGAACTTCGGCGTCCTGGCCCTGGAGTTCACCGACCCCGACGATTACCAGAGCATCGAGCAGGGCGACATGCTGATCCTGGAGGATCTGCGGAACACGCTGCGCCTGGGTTCCACGGTCATCCGGATTCACAACTCCACCCGCGGCCGGGACTACAGCACCAGTCACCGGTTGTCGGCCCGGCAGGTCGGCATGGTCCTCGCCGGCGGGCTCCTGCCCGCGATACGAGAGCGCGAGGAAAAGCCGCACTAGCCGGTTCCCGGCGGAGACTCGGGCCCGCTGGGCAGCGAATCATTCGGACGGCGCCGGCGCTCTCGTCCTGAGCACTTCCGCGCGGCGGGGATGGGGCTCGTCATCAGCTGGCGTCGTCGGCCGGGTAGGTCAGCACACCAGGCCCGTCGAGGGTCGGTCGGTGTCGCATCCCACCTGCCCAGTGCATGCACCCTAGGCTCGGCATCGGCCGCACATGGGCAACCCGTTCGCTACCACCGACGAACAGAATTCCCGCCGCACCGCGGAAGCGAGCCTGGCAACTATGTAGAAGGAAAGGAGAACACAATGAGGCGCCACCCGTACGCGAATGACATACCGGATGAGTCCGCCGCCCTGCTCACCAGCGCAATGGTCCTCGCTCTGTTCGGCGTCCTGGCCGCTATCGAGGCGACCGGTTGGGCCGTGACATCGTTCCTGTTCATCGTGGCCGTGGTCGCTTGTGTCGGTGGTCTGGTTCTCCGACACGCCAAGAAGAACTGACGATGTACGCCCGAGCACAACCCCATAACCATGGTTGGTCGACAACCAAACCGGACCCTCCCCGAGCACTCACGACGTAGAACAAACCCTTACCAGGCAACGGTTGTCGGCCAGGCCGGTCGGCATGGTCCTCACCCGGCGGGCCCCCGCCCGCGATACGACGGCGCCCGGAAAGAACGCACTCTGGCCGCCGAGTACCCGCCGGGAACCGTGCCCGCTGGGCACGAATCATCCAGCGGTACAGCACCTTCATTCTCAGCAGTTCCGCGCGGCAGGGATAGCGGCTCATCATCAGCTGGCGTCGTCGGCCGGGTAGGTCAGCACACCAGTCCCGTCGAGGACCGGTGTCGCACCCCACCGACCCAGTTCGTGCACTCTCGGTTCGGCATCACCGAGAATGTGTCTGACGATCCAGCCGCGGGCTACAAGGGTGTTGGAGATGATGAGCCGATGGCACCGCCAGGGCATCGGCTCACCGCACAGGAAGACGACTCGGTTCTCGGACGCGAGTGCCATCAGTCGCTCGATTCCGTGCCGATACTCGGGCGTCATCGTGTAATCGGCATAATTCTTGAAGCTCGCATTCTTCCACCCCGCATTCCGCTTCACGTCGTCGACCGCCTGTGTGGGCCGCCGACCACCGAGCTCTGTCAGGTGGCAATAGCCGATCCCTGAGTCTTCGAGCCAGCACCGCATCGGCTCCTGGTCGAACTGGGGGCTCCGAGCCGATCCCGGACTGGTGGTCGCGGTAGGGACCGCCCTTACGGGCGGCCCCCCGCACAGATCCCAGCGTGCGGGATTACCGCACTGGGCTCCCACCTCGGGTGTTGGCGTCAAAGCGCACGTTGGGCCAGGGATGCGTGATACGGACGGTGGGTAGC
>JBBQGJ010000321.1:0-7910 GCA_038322925.1 Mycobacteriales bacterium | reverse complement strand
CCGGTGGTTGGGGGGGGGGGTCCGGTTTTTGGGGGTGGCTTCCGGCATCGGTTTTCCTTGCGGTGGTGGTGGGGGGGGGGGGGGGGGGGGGGGGGGGGGGCGGCGGGGTCGGCCCGACCAGCTCCTGAGGGCTGTTGACGGCTGGCGAACCCCGGGGTGGGCGGCCCCGGGCAGCGGGCCGGTGGGTGGCCATCAACCCAGCAACCAGACCTCCACCTCGTCACCGGCCTCGAGATGGGTGACGTCCTCGCCGATGACGATCATGCAGTCGGCGCCGGCCAGCCAGGACAGCAGGTGGGAGCCCGGTCCCCCCCAGGCCGCGACGGTTCCGGCGACGGCGTCCAGCTGGCCCCGCCGGAACTGGCGTTTGCCGGCCGGGGAGTCCAGTGACGCGGACAGCGGGGCCCGGACGATCGGCCGGGTGACGTCGGGGTGGCCCATGGCGGCGCGGATCGCGGGCCGGAGGAACACCTCGAAGGAGACATAGGAGCTGACCGGATTGCCGGGCAGGGTGACGACGGGCACACCCTGAAAGCGGCCCGCCCCCTGCGGCATGCCGGGCTGCATGGCGACTTTGGTGAACTGCACTCCCTGATCGGTGAGCGCGTCCTTCACCACCTCGTAGGCGCCGGCCGACACCCCACCCGAGGTCACGATGAGGTCGATGCCGGTCGCCGCCTTCGACAGTGCGGTGCGCAGCTGCTCGACGTCGTCGGCGACGAAGTGCTCGATGGTGACGCGGGCGTTGACCGCTGTCATCGCGGCCGCGAGCATCGCGGCATTGGATTCGTAGATCTGTCCCGGGGCGAGCGGCCGGCCCGGCGCGACGAGCTCGGTACCGGTCGACAGCACCAGTACCCGCACCGGACGGCGGACCACGAGTTCCGCGAAACCCAGTGCGGCTGCCACGCCCACCTGGGTCGGTCCGACGACGGTGCCCGCAGCCAGCACCACCGTTCCCGCGGCGACATCCTCACCGCGGGTCCGCACGTGCACGCCGGGTTGCGGTGCGCTGTCGATGCGCACCAAGAATTCTCCGCCATCCGTCCGCTCGACCTGCACGATCACCTCGGCCCCCGGCGGCAGCGGTGCACCCGTCATGATCCTGGCAGCGGTACCCGGCGCGAGCGGTTGGGTGTCCGTCCGGCCCGCCGGAATGTCCTGCGAGACGGGCAGTGTGACGGGCAGCTCGGCGACATCGACGGCCCGCACGGCGTATCCGTCCATGGCCGAGTTGGCGAACGGCGGCAGGTCGATCGGCGCCACCAGGTCTTGGGCGAGCACCAGCCCGACCGCATCGGCCAGCTCCAGCGACTCCGGGCCGGTGGGTTCGAGCAGCCCGGCGATGACCCGGGCGTGTTCCTCGACGGTGCGCATGGATCCATCCTGCCGACGGGGTCCGACAGTCGGTGTCGCGGGTGCGGTCGCAGGCACCGCCCGCCGGCGGTCCCGACGTTCCCGGTCCGCCGGTCATCGGGGCCGACTCGCCGGATCCCGGTCGAGCACGATGGTCGGATGAAAGACGCACCGGCCCGCCGGCAACCCGACCGAGCGGAGCGGTTGGTTGCCGTGCTGGTCCGGGACGGCGACCGCTGCGTGTGGTGCGGGCGAGCATTCACCGGACTGGTGCAACCCACCACCGACCATCTCGTGCCCAGGGTGAAGGGCGGCCCGTCGTGGATCGAGAACGAGGTCGCGGCCTGCCGGCGGTGCAACGGTCAGCGCGGCCACACCACTCCGCTCGATTGGCTGCACGAGTGCGAACGTCGTGGCTGGTCGCCGAACCGCGCGGCGTTGTCGGCGGCGTTGCAGGCGCTGCACGCGGCGATCGCCGCCCGCGGCGGGCAGCGCCGTGCTGCCAGATACCTGGATGCACAGCGACGGCGCTGGGGTCGGCCGTGAGCTCGCTGGAGGCGATCTGACCCGGGTGCTGACCTGGGCGCGACCCCGCGCCCGCGTTATCCGTGCCCAGCCCGGAATCGCAGCGCGATGCCGACCAAGGAGACGGTGGGCAGCGCGGCCACGTCCGCCAGCGGCACCCAGCGTGCTTCGTCCGACGAGCCAGCCAATTCATGAGTGAGGGATCCGCCGACGATGCTCGCGCGGAAGACGATGCGGAGCGAGTGCAGAGGACCATCCCCCGCGACCATCCGGTCCGCCGGCGCCAGATACATCGAGTCCACGCCCAGGATGTCGAGGATCTCGGCGTCGAACCCGGTTTCTTCTCGGATCTCTCGGACGGCCGCCTGCTGCGGGGTTTCGTAGGCCTCCATGCCGCCGCCGGGGAGGGTCCAGCCGGTCCGGCCCTGCTCGTTCCAGTGGGTGAGCAGGATCCGATCGTCGGCGATGATCACGCCGTAGGCGCCGACCCTGACATCCACAGGGAGCGAGCGTACCGGCGGCGAATCGGGGCCGGATTCGGAGTCGGGCCCTTGCCGGTCGCGATCTCCGCGGATGGAGCATTGCGAAGCTCGGGAAGTCCGGACCGCCGGTTCGCACGGCCGATGCCGCCGGATCAGCTGCAGGCGGCCACCCGCTCGGCGACCTCCGTCGCCGTCATCTCCCGGCCACCCCGGCGCACCAGCTCCTCGGCCATCTCCTGGCGCTGTTCGAGAGCGCACACCGCGATCGCTGAGCCGCCGGGCAGTTGCGCGTCCAGCAGCAGCACAAGGGCCGACAGTTCGTTCGGGGTCTCCTCGGCCTCGACGACGCCCGCCTGCGCTGCTCCGGTCCGCCAGATCTCCTCCATCTCGCCGGGGTCGCGACCCCGCAGGTACTTGATGCGCCCGGCAACCACGACTCGGTCCGCAGCGGTCGCGGCCATCGCCCCCATGGCGTAGATCGCTTCGTCGGTGCGGTCGCCCGCAGTGCCGACCACCACCGCCAGCACGCCCTCGGGTTGGCGGAGGGCGTCGGCCACCTCGAGCAGCGAGGCCAGCGATGCCTCGTTGTGGGCCAGATCCAGGACGATCGCGGCGCCGTCCAGGACGTACACATTCAGCCGCCCCGAATTGTGCTGCGCCCCTGAGGTGAAGCTGGCCAGGCCTGCTCGCACAGCTTCCAGCGGAACGCCGACTGCCAGCGCGGCTGCTGTCGCCGCGAGCGCGTTGGCCACATTCACCCGCGACGCTCCGGCGAGGGTCAGCGGGACCTGGGCGACGGGCATCACCAGTGTCGGGTCGTGTCCTCGTCCCAACACCACCATCTGACCGTCCACGACGGTGATGGCCCGCCCCCCTGCCTCCAAAGCCTCGTCCAGGTAGGGGTTCTCGGGATCCGGCGAGTAGAACCACGGCCGCGCGCGAGAGACCATCCGCATTTCGCGGACCAGCGGGTCGTCGGCGTTCAGCACGGTCCAGCCGTTGGGCTTGGTGATCCGCACGACCACCGACTTGACCTCGGCGAGCTGCTCGACGGTGTGCACGCCCAGCAGGCCCAGGTGGTCCTCGCTGATGTTGGTGACCACCGAGACGTCGTTGGTCGCCGTGCCGACCCCGCGCAGCAGAATCCCGCCGCGCGCGGTTTCCGTCACCGCGACCTGCACCCGCTGGTCCTCCAGCACCCTGGCCGCGCCACCCGGACCCGACCAGTCCCCGGCCTCCACCACCTCGCCGTCGATGACGATGCCGTCCGTCGAGGACCAGCCGGGCACCCGGCCGCCCGCCTTGATCAGGTGGGCGATCAGCCGGGTGGTGGTGGTTTTCCCGTTGGTCCCGGTCACCGCGATCACCGGGATGTTCGGACGCAGCGGGCGGACCGTCTCGCCGGGGTCGTGACCGGCCAGCGCTGCCGGGATCTCGCCGAGCGCGACGACCGGGTCGATGCCGTACTGGGTGATCGAGGCGAAGGCTCTGGCGACGGCCTCGCCGAAGAGCTCGGCGGTGCCCAGGTGCCGGAACGGGAACGCGGCGACCACCGTGTGGTCGTCACCTGGCCTGGCCACCGCGGCGACCCGGGTGGCGATGGTGCCGGCCGCACGCCGGACAACCGCCGCGGCCAGCTCGGCGGCGGCGTTGGCTCGCGCCGGTGAATCCGGCAGCCCAACGGTCGGATTGCGCACCCGCAGGGCGCGCTGCCAGCCCACCACGTCGGCGGGCTCGGCGCCCAGCACCCCGCTGGCGTCCAGGGTCAGCTTGACCGCCGGCCGTGCGAAGTACAGGTTCGGGCCCGTCAGCACCCTCAGTTCCACCGGGTGGCCCAGGTCGGGGCCGAGCTGATCCATGGACGAACCCTATGAGATCGACACCGCCGGGCCGATCGGGCAACCGTTGGCAGGCCCTGGGGCTGGGCTGAGTCATCAGCGCGGCCGCGGATGCGGGTCAGGGGTGTGATCAGCGTTTCGGGACCGCGACGGGAGTGATCAGCGTTTGCGGACTCGGGCCGGTGCGTGCTGCGGGTGTGGGTCCCGCACTGGTGATCTTGGTCAGTTGCCGGTCGAGAGCCGGTCGAGGGCGGGTCGACAGAAGTAGCCCGCGCGCGTGGTGGGGACCGCATCGTGCTGGCGCGCCTTCCCTGATGTGGCGCGCGTCACGATTAGCGTCCGGGGCGTGTCAGGCGACGTCGCCGGGGAGCGTATCGGCCGCTACCGGCTGTGCGAACCGATCGGGCGCGGGGGATCGAGCGTGGTCTACCGCGCCATCAACGACCATCGGGCGACCCTGCCGCGGGTGGTTGCGGTGAAGGTCGCGGTGCACGAGCGCTGCGCCGACGACGGCTTCCGCCGCGCCTTTCTGGACCAGTCGAGGGTCTCGGCGGTGATCAATCATCCCAACGTGCTGCCGGTGCTGGACGCCGGCGAGGACGGCGGGCGGCCGTTCCTGGTGATGCCCCACGTGAGCGGCGTGGACCTGGCCCGGCAGATCGCCGCGCACGCGCTGACCGTCGGGCGGGTGCTGGCCCTGCTCGGTCAGGTGGCGTCCGGTCTGGATGCGCTGCACAGGTGTGGACTGCTTCACCTGGACGTCAAGCCCGCCAACGTGCTCGTCGGGCGGGCCGGTCAACGAACGTCCGGTGGGGCTCAGGACCTCCCGCCGGCCATGCTGGAGCGGGCCTTTCTGGCCGATCTCGGGATGTGCCGGTTCTGGGCCGAGCCGTCGGCCGCCGACACCGACGATTTCGTCGGTTCGCCGCGCTACGCCTCGCCCGAGCACCTGCGAGGCGCCCAGGTCCGTGCGTCCGCCGACGTCTACTCCCTGACCTGCGTCCTGTTCGCCTGCCTGGCGGGCCGGCCTCCCTACGTCGGCGATCTGCCGACCGTGGTCAGCGGCCACCTGGCCGGCCGGATTCCGTCGCTCGCGGCATCGACCGCGCTGCCACGCCAACTGGACGCGGTGATCCGCCGCGGCCTGCATGCCGACCCCCGCGCGCGGTTCCGCTCGGCCGCCGACCTGATCGCGTCGGCGAGCGACGCCCTGCGCAGCCGAGAGCATCGGCTCGCCGGGTCGCCGGTGTCGACGGGCTCGACGGTGGGTTCGCCCTGACGATCGAGCCGGATAGTAGGCGCTGAGTCGGATCCGGCCGGACTGCGTGCCTGTCGTCAGCCCGGATAACCTTGCACTCTCCCCCTGGGAGTGCTAAACCTGGTGACTGGCACTCGGTCATGCCGAGTGCCAGGTCGGTGCGGTGAGAATTCGCCGGTCCGGGACCACCGATGGTAGCCGGGCCCGGGGGGTTCGTCCGTCGCGGGCATCGCCGCCGTCCAGCACACCGTCAAGCTGCTGACCGCGTCCTCGGGCCATCGCGCCCAAGGGACCGGCGAATCTGGAGGACCAACACCTCATGTCCAAGCTGATCGCTTTCGACGAGGAAGCGCGTCGCGGGCTCGAGCGCGGGATGAACATCCTCGCCGACGCCGTCAAGGTGACGCTGGGGCCGCGCGGCCGCAACGTCGTCCTTGAGAAGAAGTGGGGCGCGCCGACCATCACCAACGATGGCGTGTCCATTGCCAAGGAGATCGAGCTCGAGGACCCGTACGAGAAGATCGGGGCCGAGCTCGTCAAGGAAGTTGCCAAGAAGACCGACGACGTCGCCGGTGACGGCACCACCACTGCCACTGTGCTCGCCCAGGCCCTGGTACGCGAGGGTCTGCGCAACGTGGCCGCCGGGGCCAACCCGCTCGGCCTGAAGCGCGGAATTGAAAAGGCTGTGGAAGCCGTCGCTTCCCAGCTGCTGGCCGACGCTAAGGAGGTCGAGACCAAGGAGCAGATCGCTGCCACCGCCTCGATTTCAGCCGCTGACCCGGCCATCGGCGAGCTCATCGCCGAGGCGATGGACAAGGTCGGCAAGGAAGGCGTCATCACCGTCGAGGAGTCGAACACCTTCGGGCTGGAGCTGGAGCTCACCGAGGGCATGCGCTTCGACAAGGGCTACATCTCGCTTTACTTCGCCACCGACGCAGAGCGTCAGGAGGCCGTGCTCGAGGATCCCTACATCCTGCTGTTCGGCTCGAAGATCTCGGCCGTCAAGGACCTACTGCCGCTGCTGGAGAAGATCATCCAGTCCGGCAAGCCGCTGCTGATCATCGCCGAGGACGTCGAGGGCGAAGCCCTTGCCACCCTGGTGGTCAACAAGATCCGCGGCACCTTCAAGTCCGTGGCCGTCAAGGCCCCTGGCTTCGGTGACCGCCGCAAGGCCATGCTGCAGGACATCGCGATCCTGACCGGTGGCCAGGTCATCACCGAGGACGTCGGCCTCAAGCTGGAGAACACCGACATCGCGCTGCTGGGCACCGCCCGCAAGGTCGTCGTGACCAAGGACGAGACCACCATCGTCGACGGTGGCGGCGACGCCGAGCAGATCGCCGGCCGGGTCTCCCAGATCCGTTCCGAGATCGAGAAGTCGGACTCGGACTACGACCGCGAGAAGCTGCAGGAGCGGCTGGCCAAGCTGGCCGGCGGCGTTGCGGTGATCAAGGCCGGAGCCGCGACCGAGGTCGAGCTCAAGGAGCGCAAGCACCGCATCGAGGATGCCGTCCGCAACGCCAAGGCTGCGGTCGAGGAGGGCATCGTTGCCGGCGGTGGCGTCGGGCTGCTGCAGGCCGCCATCAAGGCGTTCGAGAAGCTCGAGCTGACCGGTGACGAGGCCACCGGCGCGAACATCGTCCGGGTCGCGGTCGAGGCCCCGCTCAAGCAGATCGCGATCAACGCCGGTCTCGAGGGTGGCGTCGTGGCGGAGAAGGTCAAGGGTCTGCCCGCGGGTGAGGGCCTTGACGCCGCCTCCGGCGAGCACAAGGACCTGATCAAGGCCGGGATCATCGATCCGGCCAAGGTCACCCGGTCCGCGCTGCAGAATGCCGCGTCCATCGCCGCGTTGTTCCTGACTAAGGAGGCCGTGGTTGCGGACAAGCCGGAGAAGGCGTCGGCTGGTGCCGGCGGCGGCATGCCGGGCGGCGGGGACATGGACTTCTGAGTCCTGCTTGTCAGGGACGAAGCATCAACGCTGAGTCCTGCTCCTGTTTCCTGCTCCACGCTGACTCATCACGAGGGCGGTCCCACTTCGGTGGGGCCGCCCTCGTGGCGTTTGCCGGCGGGGGTGATCATCGTGCCGGGACTCCCGACGGCTTCCAGCAACACTGGCGGTCCCGGTTCGGTGATCTGCTCGGGACCGGACGAACATCAATCGACCGGGGCGTCACGTCAACCTGCTTGCTCTCCGTAGTGACAGTTACACTTTGAGTAATCAGCGTGGGCCGTCCACGATGCCATCCAGAACCCAGCAGCCTGCTCGGCCTGGAAACCTGTCAACGCAAGGATTCAGATGGCGATTTCCCGGCGTCCTTTGGCAGCGCTTCTGTTTGTCGTCGTCCTGGTGGGTGGGTGCTCGTCCGGTGCCGATGGCGGGGCGTCGACGACCACCGGGGCAGCGCCGAAAAGTGCCGTCGTGATCGTCTCGGGCGGCGACGCGGTGAGCCC
>JBBQGJ010000320.1:0-7918 GCA_038322925.1 Mycobacteriales bacterium | reverse complement strand
CTCAACGCGGTGCTGCTGACCGTAGAGGGCACCAGTCATACCGCCTACCTCGGTGCGGGCAACAGCTGCGTCGACGACATCGTCAACACATACCTGATCACCCTCGAACTGCCGGCCGAGGGCACCACCTGCTCATGACCGGCCCGCGATCGGCCCCGCCCGGGCGTCCGCGGCTGTGGTTGGCGCAGCGACGGCGGGATGCCTTGCGGGACAGGGAGTCTCGCGATCGGTGCGCCGCAAATCGCTCCGGGCTGCGGTTCCGCTACCGCTGGTCGGCCACCCACAGCCCGATCAGCCCGCGGAGATGCGCCAGGAACCGCTCCTGCTCGTGCGGCGGGTACGTGCTGCGCACCGTCTCCATCAGCAGCGCGTCGAACTCGGCCGAGGTGATCCAGTCGTAGACGATCTCCGGCAGCGAAGCCAGCGCGGTCGAGCAGAACTCGCGGTAGGTGTCGGCCTCGAAATATTGGTCCGACATCAGTGCGTACCGGCCGAGTTTGTCCGCCCAGTTCAGGTCCGGATCGTCGGCCACGTCGTACCATTCGCGACTGTTGGTGTCCACCATCGGGCGCCGGCCGGTGACGGCGCAGAACACCGACCACGACACCAGCTGGGTGATCGCCCACGGGAAGTAGTAATGCAGTGAGGTGATCGCGATGTCGGGGCAGGCATTGGCGTAATCGATGGGCCGCACGCTGGTGCCCGTCACCAGCGATTCGCAGGAGTTGAACTCCCACCGGAAGAACGCATTGATCGTGCGGGACAGGGTGAGGATCTCCATGCCGGCCTCGGGCGGCAGGAAGTCGTGGGACACCTCGTACCGGTCGTGCATCGGCAATTCCGGCCGGAACCGCATGATCTTGGTCTCCGGCCCGATGGTGAGCGACCGGGCGAACGAGTCGTACTGCGCAGCCGCTTGCAGGTGCATCAGCATCTGGCCGGATTCGTCGTAGGCGCGGTGCAGCGCGGCGTTGTCCTCGATCCGCGAGACACCCCGCCAGGCCCCACCGTCGAACGGCTTCATGTACATCGGGTAGCCGACCCGGGAAGCGACCTCGTCCAGGTCGAACACCAGGTTGTAGGACTCTGCGGTGTAAGCCCACTTCTCGTGGTCGACCGGGTTCTTGTAGGGCACCAGCACGGTCGCGGGGATGTCGAATCCGAGCCGGATCATCGCGCAGTACGCGGAGTGTTTCTCCATGGCCTGGAACGTGAACGGGTTGTTGATCAAGTAGGTGTCGTTGACCAGCGCCGCCTTCTTCAGCCACTCCCGGGGGTGGTAGTACCACCAGGCCAGCCGATCGATGACCACGTCGTAGCGCACCGGGTCGCGCAGGTCGAACGGCTCGATGGTGATCCGCTCGGTGTCCACATGGTGCTGCCGGCCGCGGTGGTTGATCGGGTCCAACCGCTTGGTCAGTGTCTCGAAGGCCCTCGGCCAGTCGTTCTCGGTACCGAGCAGCAAGCCGATCAGATGGGTGGTGGAGTCCCGGCGGGACAGCGAGGACGATGCGGTCATGGGCGGATCCTGTCTGCAGAGCGGTTGCACGGCAACGTCAGTCGGCGTCAGTCGGCGTCAGTCGGTGTCAGTCGACCAGGCGGTGCCGGTCGGTCCGAAAACCTTCGTCGGGCCACGCTACCTGGCGTCGGCCGGTTTCGTCGGCCGCTCAACCCAGCGCCGGGAGGTAGACGGCGGCCTGCGCCCGCCAGCTCGACCAGTCGTGCGGCCACTCGTGACCCCAGACGAAGAATTCGTGCGGGATCTGCTTGTCGGCCAGCGCACCGGCCAGCAGGTGGGTCGAGTAGTTGGCTCCGGTGGTGTCCTCCCACATGCCGCTGCCCACGACGAGGGTGAGGAACAACCGCGACCGCAGGTAGTCGAGGTGACCGCCGTGCAGGCCCGGTACGAATTGCAGCGGACAGGTGAGGTAGGTCTCCTCGTCGGAGGGGCCCCAGCCGCGCCAGGACCACGGGTCGTAGTTGCCCGAGAACGCCACCGCGCGGCCGAACACGTGCGGATGCCGCAGCGCGAACAGGATCGCGTGGAAGGCGCCGAGCGAAGGTCCGGCGGTGGCGATGTCGTCGCGGCCGCCGCAGCGATCCAGGATGAACGGCACCAGCTGCCAGATGATCCAGTCCTCGTAGCGACGGTGGTTGCGGGCCCGGTCGGTCAGCGGCATCCAGGACGCCGACCACGACGAGGAGTCGAACGAGGGGACGCAGAACACGGTGATCTTGCCCTCGTCGATCGCCGGCCGGACAGCGTTCAGCATCCCGTTGGCCTCGAAGTCCCAGGGCGCGCCGGCCTCGGAGGGGAACCAGATCACCGGCCGCCCCCAGTGCCCGTGCACGGCGATCTCCCCGGAGCCACCCAGCGACGGGGCGTCGATGCGGTGGTACTCGGTGCGCGTCATCTGATCGACCCCTTACCTCGGCGATCGCACATCCTCGCAAGCCCGCTTGCCCGCCCGGCAGCGGACCCCCGGCTCACCCTCGCCCGCGGCGCCCGTCACTGGCGCGGATCAAGAACGTCGGCGCGCACGAACGTTGCGGTTAGGGGACGGAAGTGACAGGAGTCGCCGACTTGAGCCGCGCCGGCGATGTTGATCCGCGCTGGGGGGGAGGGGTCTGCGAGCAGGATGCGCCGGCAGGGTGCGCGCCGGTGAGGGTTCAGCGCAGCGCGCAGATGAGGTCGTCCAGCTCCGGGGACCAGGCGTCCCGCCAGCCGATCATGGTGTGCGCGTCGGGGACGACCCGCATCGTCACGGAGTGACCCTGACGACGCAGCGCGGCCGCCATCAGCTGATTGTTGGCCAGGTTCTCCTCGATGGCCCCACATGTCATCAGCACGGGCACCGGTCGCGGCGCGCTGGCGGCGGTCAGGTCGGGGCCGGAATTCATCCGCCTGACGGCCGCGCAGATCTGCTCGAACTGCGCGAAGCTGCTCTCCTGCGCGTCCAGCGTCGGGGTGAAGAAGGACCCTGACTGCAGCGCCAGCGCGGAGATCGACCCTGGGTGCCTGCGTTGCAGGGTCAGCATGCTGACCGCGCCCAGGCTGGCGCCGAGCCCGATCACCGGTCCGGTGAGCACCCGCGCGGTCAGCGCCGGCAGCACCACGTCGGCGAGGTGGTCGGCGTAGTCCGGATCCGCTGCGTACCACTCGTTGCGCAGGCCGACCGCGGGATCCAGCAACGCCACCCTGACCGGACTGGTCGACGACATGGCCGACGCCCAGGACAGCAGCGAACCGCGCTGTGCCATGTCCGACCCGTCGTGCACCAGCAGCAGCGGTGCGGCGCGATCCGCTGACAGGCCGGCCGGCGACCAGAGGTGAACCGGCACCTGTTCGGTGAGCCGGCCGGCTGACGTCTCGACCTTCCTGACCGGCCCGGCCACCGGCGTCATCAGCCAGGCCGGCTCGCGGTAGTCGGGAAGACGGACCTCGGACTTCTCCCCGAACGGGTTGGGCACCCGCCGCGGGTTGCCGGGATCGGTCGTCCACTGGTAGGCGCCGCCACGGCGAATCGTCAGCTGATATTCCAGCCGCCAGGCATCCGGGCGGGGCAACCGCAACGACCAGGTGCCAGTTGCCCAGACAAACTCGGGATCGACCCCGCCCAGCACCCAGTCGACCTCGAGGCGAACGCCGTCGTAGTCGTGGCCGGCATCGGTCAGACGGAAGACGACCTCGTCCTCGGTGATCTCCGGCCCGCTCGCCTCGGCACTGCCGGCGGGGGCAACCGGTCGGGCCGCCGGGGACGGTGCGCGCAGCACCGCGGCGCCGTCGGGCCCGGTCGCGACCGGCTCGGCGGCATCGGGTCTGGGCATTCGGTCACGGTACGTCATCGCCGCCGCAGGATCCGTGTGATGGGTGCGGCAATGCCGGCGAAACAGGACCTACATAAGGTGTGCTCATGGACCGTCAGCAGCAGTTCGTCCTGCGCACCCTCGAGGAGCGGGACATCCGTTTCGTCCGATTGTGGTTCACCGATGTGCTCGGGTTCCTCAAGTCGGTGGCGGTTGCCCCGGCCGAACTCGAGGGAGCATTCAGTGAGGGCATCGGGTTCGACGGTTCGGCCATCGAGGGTTTCGCCCGGGTTTTCGAATCGGACATGGTGGCCCGTCCCGATCCGGCCACCTTCCAGGTCCTGCCGTGGGAGGCGGACGCCGGGCGCGTCTACTCCGCGCGGATGTTCTGCGACATCACCATGCCCGACGGTTCGCCGTCGTGGGCCGATCCGCGGCACGTGCTACGTCGGGCGATGGGCGAGGCCGCCGCGATGGGTTTCACCTGCTACGTGCACCCGGAGATCGAGTTCTTCCTGCTCAAGGACCTGCCGGACGACGGGTCCGTACCCGAGCCGGCCGATACCGGCGGGTTCTTCGACCAGGCCTCCCATGACGCGGCGCCGCACTTCCGCCGCCGGGCGATCGAAACCCTTGAGGCGATGGGTATTTCGGTGGAGTTCTCGCACCACGAGGGGGCCCCTGGCCAGCAGGAGATCGACCTGCGGTACGCCGACGCGCTCACCATGGCGGACAACATCATGTCGTTCCGGTACGTGGTGAAGGAGGTCGCGCTGACCCAGGGCGTGCGGGCGTCCTTCATGCCCAAGCCGTTCGTGGAATATCCCGGATCGGCGATGCACACGCACTTCTCGCTGTTCGACGGCGAGACGAACGCGTTCCACAACCCCGACGACGAGTACCAGCTGTCCGCGACCGGGAAGCACTTCCTGGCGGGCGTGCTCACCCACGCGCCGGAGATCACCGCGGTGTCCTGCCAGTGGGTCAACTCCTACAAGCGGCTCGTCGTCGGTGACGAAGCGCCGACCACCGCGTCGTGGGGGACAGCGAACCGGTCGGCGTTGGTCCGGGTGCCCAACTACTCACCCGGCAAGTCGTCCAGCCAGCGGCTGGAGTTCCGGCTGCCCGACTCCGCCTGCAACCCGTACCTGATGTACACGGTGGTGATCGCGGCGGGGTTGAAGGGCGTCCGCGAGGAGTACGAGCTGGCCGCCCCGGCCGAGGACAACGTGTGGTCGCTGTCCGAGGTCGAGCGCCGTGCCATGGGATACCAGAAGCTGCCGACGTCCCTCGAGTCGGCGCTGGCCGTGATGGAAGGCTCCGAGCTCGTCGCGGAAGCGTTGGGGGAGCATGTTTTCGACTTCTTCCTCCGGAACAAGCGGGCGGAATGGGAGGCCTACCGCCGTCAGGTCACCCCGCAGGAGCTCAAGCGCTACCTGTCGCTCTGATCCGCACGCACCGGCGGCAGCTGCAAGGCCGCCATCGCCAGGTCCGCCAGCACGTCGGCCAATTCGTCGTTCGCCAGCGGTGATTCGAAAGTGCCAACCGTGTTCAGCATGCCGAAGGCTCCGTGCACGGCAATGCGGATCTCTTCGGTCGACCAGTCCGGGTGGGCGCCGGCGAGCAGCCTGCGCCAGCGGCCGACCAGGGCCCGCTGACGGTCACGGAGCCGGTCCCGGTGGTCCGGCGGCAGGTGATGCACCTCCCGGACGAATACCGCCATCAGCTGACGCTGGCGCGAGACCGCGGCTGCATAGCGCTCGACCTGGCGCCGCAGCCGCCGAGCCGGATCGGCGTCGGCGTCGGCGTCGGCGTCGGCGTCGGCGTCGGCGTCGGCGAGTCCGTCAGATCCGGGGAGCGGGTCGTCGTTCGGATCGGATTCGGTGTCGACCGTGCCGATGATGCGGTCGAACACCTCCGTCAGCACCGCGGCCTTGGCTTCGAAATGTCGGTAGATGGCCGGCCCCGTCACCCCCGCCGCCGCGCCGATGTCGTCCATTCCGACTGCGGCGTAACCGTTTTCGGCGAACAGCTCGGCCGCAGCCGCGACGATGGCCTCGCGTCGGGCGGCGCCCCTTGCCGACAGCGTCGGTCCCGTCGGATTGCTTGCCTTGGGTTCATGGTCGACGGCGGCGAGGCGTTCGGTCCGCTCGACCGCCCGGGTGCCGATATCACCGGAACCGCCGGTGTCGACGAATCCTCCGCTGCGCCAATACCAGCCGTCGGCGCGATCCAGCATGCCGAAGTCGACCAGACCCCGGCGCAGGCTGACGTAGTCGTCGTAGAGCTGCATCAGTTCCCTGTTGACCTCGAGCTCGGTGTAGCGGACCCCGGGGACGAACCGTTGCGCGATCAGGTCGAAGACCGCGAGCTTGCGGGACTGTTTGGCCGGCATCGTGATCAGCCGTCCGTCGGGCCCGAAGAAGCGGCGCAGCACCGAATCCGACTGCGCGGCCGCCGCGCGCTGGAGTTCGTCAGTCACGTCTGCTCACTTCGCCATCCCCGGCTCGGTCGATCCCCGCTCAGACGATCGTTCAGTTGTTCGGTGGTCCGCCGCTCAGTCGATCTTGGCGCCGACCGCAACCCGCGGCCTCGGCACCCGCCAGCGGCGGAACAGGCAGGCCCGGTTGAACGCGTAGAAGCCGAGCGCCGATCCCTTGGTGGACAGATCGGAACCGTCACCCTTGGGGAACTTGGCGCGCACCTTCTGGCCGATCGTCCGCGCGAAGATGACCGTGTCCAGGATGGCGGCGACGATCGCGATCAGCAGTACGAGCGGGCCGTAGGACTGGACGGTGGGAATGGGGATCAGCAGGATGACGAACGACAGCACGGCGATCGGCAGCAGGATCCCGGCGATGTTGCGGCGGGCATCCACCAGGTCCCGGACATAGGCCCGGACAGATCCGCGATCCCTCGGCAGCACATACTTCTCGTCGCCGCTCATCATTCGTTCGCGGCGCTCGGCCGACAACGCGCGCTTTTCTTCCTTGGTGAGGCTCTTGCCCTGTTCCTTGGAACGCTTGATGGCCTCGCGCTGGGTCATGGGCGGGGGCGCCACCGGTCCGCGCCGTCCTTCCGCTTCGCGACGCTTTGGCGTCGGCCGTCCCTTACCGACGGGCGGGGTGGATTCCTCGGCTGAGGCGGGCGTCGGCGTGGCGGCGGTCTGATCGGTGGGCTTGCGGCGCAGGAAACTCACACCGGAAGCCTAGATGACGCGGCCAGCAAGCCAATCCCCTTCGCGGCGCAGCGAACCAGCAGAGGCTGTAGAACCGGGTCGGTCCGGCCGTCGCTCGTGGCGAACCCGGAGCGGCACTTGTACGCAGCCGACCGCCGTGCGGGAATGAGATGGGCGACACGCTGGTTGATCCTGATATCGGCACGTTGAGTAGTGCCGCGGACAGCCATCGGCATGGCATCATCGACAGTGTCACCACCGCTTTGCACCGAGTCTGCACTGAGCTGGCTCAGCACGCCGGCTGACCAGGCTGGACAGCTACCACCGCCACGTCGCGATGAGCGACCACCCATCGAGGAGTTGAGACATGACCGCTGTTGACACCACGAGCGCCGAGGTCGTTGCGCCGGCGCACGGCGTCACCCTCTCGGATGCGGCCGCCGCGAAGGCCAAGGGCCTGCTCGAGCGCGACGGCAGCGCCGACATGGTGCTCCGGATCGCGGTGCAGCCCGGCGGTTGCTCCGGCCTGCGCTACGAACTGTTCTTCGACGACCGGACGCTGGATGGCGACGCGCTCGTCGACTTCGGCGGCATCGGGCTTGCCGTCGACCGGATGTCCAAGCCCTACCTGGACGGCGCCGTCATCGACTTCGTCGACACCATCGAAAAGCAGGGCTTCACGATCGACAACCCCAATGCGCAGAACTCATGTGCGTGTGGCGACTCGTTCCACTGACCCCGATCACGAGTTGCAGATCCTGAGCTGATTCCCTATGGGGGTTGGGTTGTCAAGGGGGTCCCCGCGGGCTCGGGCTGCGCGTTGTACGGGCCGGGTCCCTCCCGCGTCAAGGGTGCTGCGCATCGCTGCGCGACGGCCTGCGGGCGCCCTTGACCCGGGAGCCTCTACCGGCCCTGGGGCAGGCGTTATCGGGC
>JBBQGJ010000319.1:0-7922 GCA_038322925.1 Mycobacteriales bacterium | reverse complement strand
AAGATCTTGTTGCGGAACACCGCTCCCAGGGACGGTCGGGCGTTGGCCTTGCGCGTGGCGGTCTCCGTGGCGATCTGCCCAAGCCTCTGTCCGGGGTCGGAGGTCCCAAGGGGGAGAGGGACGCGCATCTGGCTGATCAGGTTTCCCGCGCCGGGTCGGGTGCGGTCCCGGCGCAACGAAACGGGGACGTAGATCGGCAGCGTGAGGTCCTCGACGGCTTCACCGCGGCTGCGCAGCAGCCCGCGTAGACCGGCGGCGGTCATGGCCAGGAGCACGTCGTTGACCGTTGCGGCGTGGGCGTGCGCGACCTGTGTGACCAGGTCGAGGTTGCTGCGGATGAGGGCGAGCGTGCGGTGCGGGCCGACCAGCCGGTTCAGGCTGGTCCGGGGACCTGGTTGCCTGGCGAGGAGTTCGCGCATCGCGGGCCACTCTGCGCGAGCGTGCCGGAGGGTCGCCGCCGGATGCGCGATGACCCTCACCGCGCGAGCCAGTTCGTCCCCACGTTGTCGGAGGTTGTCGCCGAGCAGCTCACGGTCCGTCGGCCGCGGTGTGGGTGTCCATGGCGACGCTGTGGTCAGCGTGGTGTCGGGGTCGGTATCCAGCAGTGACCCGAGGCTGGCCACGCCGGCGATGCCGTCGGCGATGACGTGGTGCAGCCTGATGAACATGCCGATGCGTGCATCGGGAAGGCCTGGCAGGAACCAGATCTCCCACAGTGGCCGCGATCGGTCCAGGCGATGGGCCCGCAGCTGTTCGGTCGCGAGCAGGAGTTGTGGCTCGTCACCGGGCTCGGGAACCTGGGCGACCCGCACGTGGTTGCGCAGGTCGAATCCGGGGGCGTCCACCCACAGCGGCCAGCCCAATCCTCGCCGCGGCTGGTAGAGGATTTGCCGGAACCTCGGCAGCAGGTGCAGCCGACGTTCGATCGCCTCCCGTGCGGCGTCGATCCGGAAGCGACCGTCGGACTCGAGCAGGGTACGACCGTCCAGGACAGCCAGCGCTCCGATGTCCTGCGGCCAGCTCCCATCCGACCACAGCATCAGCCGGTCTTCCGCGGTCAGCCTGTCCACCGCCATCACCTTCCCGACCAGCGTCGCCGCCGCCCGGGGATGCTGGCAAGGGACGTTCGACACTGCCGAGCGGGTCTGTTTCCTCCTGCCCGCCCGCGCCGATCGCAGCACTGTTGAATCGAGGACCTGTTTCTCAGCAGTGGGTGTGCCGAACCTGCCCGTTTCCCCGAAAGGGGGCAGTGATGCCGCAGACCGATCAACAACAGCTGCAAGCCAGCGTCGACGAGATCCGCAGCCGTTGGCCGGCCATCGGTCTGGCGGCAGGAGTGATCCGCCGCGGAGTTACCCCATCCTTCTGCACCGACGGGTTCGCGGACATCGCGTCGAGAACGCCCGTCACGGTCGACACGGTTTTCCGGATCGCCTCGGTCTCGAAGACCTTCACGGCGATCGCCGTGATGCAGTTGTGGGAGCGGGGCCTGATCGACCTGGACGGCCCCGCCAACGAGTACCTGCGGGCCTACCGGCTGATACCCGCGAACCCGGACTGGCGACCGGCGACGGTGCGGCATCTGCTGACCCACACCGCCGGCGTGCCCGAGTGGGTTCATCCCTCGCGCATGGTGAACAGCGGCTGGTTCGGGGAGAGCTACGCGCTCGGCGAGCGATTGCCCACGCTCGCGGAGTACTACCGCGGCGGTCTGCGCCTGGCCGTTGAACCGGGCACGATCTGCACCTACAGCGACCACGGGTTCGCCACCCTCGGCCAGATCGTCCAGGACGTCAGCGGGCAGCCCCTGGATCGCTACCTCCGGGAGCATATTTTCCGCCCGCTGGGGATGGCGGACACCGACCTGCTGCGATCGGAACGGATCCGGGCCCGCCTGGCGACGGGATACCGGCTGGGCGCCAACGGCGCGAAGGCGCTGACCGATCGCCAGTGGGTAACGTCCGCGGCGTCTTCGATCTATTCCACTCCGCGGGACATGGCCCGGTACGTCGCCGCGCTGGTCGGTGACGGCGCCGGTGAATTCGGTTCGATCCTCAAACCGGAGACCTTGGCGATGATGTTCCAGGCGCATTACCAGCCCGATCCGAGGATACCTGGCATGGGGCTCGCCTTCTTCCGCCTGCACTTGGGTGGGCACGCCGTGGTCGAGCATCAGGGCGTGCTTCCAGGGTTCAACTCGCAGATTTTCCTGGCACCCGACGACGGCGTCGGGGTCATCGCGTTCACGAACGGCTCCAGAAACGCCGCCGCCTGGCTGACGGCGGAGACTGAGCGGCTGTTGGCCGACCGGATCGGCCCTTCGACAGCGGTGATCCGGCGGGACATTCCGCCTCACCCGGATATCTGGGGTGACCTGTGCGGCTGGTACCGCCCTCGGGCCCAGCGGACCGACCTGCAGGCGTGGTCCGTGCTCGGTGCGGGAGTGCAGGTCCTCGTCCGGCGCGGGCGGCTGCACATTCGCACCGTGACCCCCATCCCTGCCCTTTACAGGGGTCTCGTCTTGCACCCGGACGACGAGACCGACCCGTACGTCTTCCGGATCGACTTGTCCCGCTACGGAATTCCCCCGACCAGGATCGTGTTCAGCCGAGACCCCGCGGGCCCGACGACCGGTGTGCACGTCGACGGGCTTCCCCTGGCCGCCGAGAAACGCCTGCGTCGTGAAAGGAGCGCGCGACCATGAGCGGTTCATTCATCCTGCCCACGAGTGGGCACCCGGCGCAGGCGGCCGCCGGCATCGATGAGGTTGGCCTGCGGGCGATCGTCGCCCGGGTGCTGAATCGCTGGCCGTCGGCCGGTCTGGCCGTCGGCGTGATCCGCGCCGGCGGCCTGGCTTGGTTCCACGGGCACGGTGTCACGGATATCGCATCGAAGAACCGGATCACGAAGGACACCGTTTTCCGGATCGGCTCCATCACCAAGACCTTCACCGCGATCGCCGTCATGCAACTCTACGAGCAGGGACTGGTGGAGCTGGACGCGCCCGCGAACGACTACCTCCGCTCCTTCACACTGATCCCGGCCGACACCGGTTTCCGGCCGGCCACCGTGCGGCACCTGCTCACGCACACCGCGGGAATCGGCTACTGGCTGCGGTTCTCGGACCTCCTCCGGCCGGGGGTCGGCTCGGGCGTACGGGCAGGACGGTCCGTGCCGTCCCTCGCCGACTACTACCGCCGCGGCCTCCCGGTGGAGGTCGAACCGGGAACGAAATGGGTGTACAGCAATCACGGGTTCGCCGCGCTCGGCCAGATAGTCCAGGACGTCACTGGGCAACCACTCGATCGCTACCTGCGCGAATTCGTCTTCGGAGCTGTGGGCATGGTGCACACCGACCTGATCCGATCCGAGTGAGCGCGTGCACAACTCGCCACCGGGTACGTGCTGCGTTCCCGAGGGCTCCGCCCGGTCGCCGACCGCGACGTGCTGGCCGTGGGCGGGGGCGCTGCCTACTCCACCACGGCCGACATGGCCCGTTTCGTCGCCGCCCTCCTCAACCCGGGCGCCGATTCGCACGGTTCGCTGCTCAAACCCGCAACCTTGGCGTCCATGTTCGACCCACATTTCCAGCCGGACCCCCGGGTTCCGGGCATGGGACTGGGGTTCCTCCTGGGCGACGAAGACGGGCATCGCACCGTCGGCCATGACGGCATCGTGTCCGGTTTCCTGTCGCAGATGACCATGGCCCCCGACGACGACATCGGCGTCATCGTGCTCGGCAACACCGGCGGCCTCGACGGTCGCGGCGCACCGGAACCGTTGGGGGCAGCGCTCCTTCGCCGACTGCTCGGCCTCCCGGACGGGTCGATCCGCACCGATATCCCGGTGCGTCCCGAGACCTGGCGCGAGATCTGCGGGTGGTACGGCCCGGACCCAGGTCCGGTCACCAACCTGTTCACCCGGGCGGTCGTGGGCGCCGGTGCCGAGGTCACCGTCCGCGGCGGCCACCTGATGTTACGGCCGCTGACACCGGTGCCCGCGATCCGACAGGGAATGCGTCTCTACCCCGACGATCAGCACGATCCGTACGTGTTCCGCGTCGACTTCTCTGCTCTTGGCAAGGGCACCCTACGAGTCGTATTCAGTGGGTTCGATCCCGGCGCGACGACCCCGCGGCTGTTGATGAACGGGATGTCGTTCCTGAAACGACCCGACGCGCGAAATCCCAGCCTGTGGGTCACCGTGGCGGTGTCCGCCGGAGCGGCGGCCCTTGCCCTCCGGCAACTCAGGCATCATGGCCGGCCCGGGTAGCGAAGGGCCGGTCACCAGCCACGGGGCCGCGCGTACCATCGGCTCTGCCCTGGTGTGCGTACGGCTTGTGTTGTGCTGCAATCATTTCGGGACGCCCCGATCACCTGGTCCCGGGCCGTCGGGACAACCTCAGATCGGCGGCCCAACGCTCCCGGGTGCGGGTCACGGACCCCGCAGCGGCAACGAGGGGGCCGCCACACCAACAACGGCTCCACGTGGACGGGGAGATATTCGCGGTCGTTACCCTGGTACCCGCCGGCCTCGTGATTCAGCCAGGGCGCCACCCTTCGGGTAGTCATCTGGAATTCATCTGGACCGGTCACACCGATTCGGAGAACAGCGCCGCCCCTCGCACCGGCGTTGCCGCAGACACTGCCGTCGGCGAGATCCTCGGCTCCGACCGGCGCATGTCGCTACGAAACCTGAAGATCTCTCTGTCGATTGATACTCGGCAGCTGCGCCTTTCCGGCGGAGATCCAGGATCGTGGCCCGACCTGGTCAGCAATCACGTCGGGCCTGAGGTCAATCCTTTTCGGTCAGCTACGTTCGATGGGGATCCGGCGGGCGGTCGGCGGCGCCTCCTGGGCGATGCCGACGGTGACGGTCAGGATCCCGTCGGTGTAGGTGGCCTTGACGTCGTCGGGCTTGACTCCAGCCGGCAGCGACATGGCACGGTGGAACGATCCGTACTGGAACTCCGAGTGGGTCTTGTCGGTCGTTTCCTCGCTGCGTTCGGCGTCGATGATCAGGGTGTGGTCGTCCACCGTGATTTTCACGTTCTTCTCCGGGTCGATCCCGGGGAGTTCGGCGCGGATCACGTAACGGTCGCCTTCCATTTTGTCCTCGACCCGGATCAGGTGTGTTCCGAACACCGAGCGGGCCGCGAACAGGGACGGCCAGGCCGATTCGACCCAGTCGATCAGGTCGGGGACGCGCGTCCTTTGAAGCGCGGGAGTCGTCATTTTGGGGGCCTCCAGCCTCTGATGTCAGGATGGGTAGCACCTTCGACTGAACCCGCGTGTCACCGAACTCGGCTAGGGCCAAAGGTCCCGCACCGCCGCAGTCGCAGCAGAGCGATCGGCGATGCGTGAAACCCGACGGTGCAGGCAGTTTCGGGCAGTGCACGGTGTGGGTCACCCGGCGTCGGCGACGCATAGGTCAAAGGTGCTGACCTGCCGGATCACCACGCGTTG
This sequence comes from Mycobacteriales bacterium, assembly GCA_038322925.1. Classification (GTDB taxonomy): domain Bacteria; phylum Actinomycetota; class Actinomycetes; order Mycobacteriales; family Nakamurellaceae; genus Nakamurella. The sequence goes on along the minus strand of JBBQGJ010000319.1, from coordinate 2,457 downwards.
TGACCGGCTCTGCCGCCCCGCCGCGCCGCGTGAGACCGGACGTGGTGACAGCGGCGGCGAAGAAGACAGCAGAAAACGGGTCCGATGGCCCTGTGCGGATGCCGCGGGGGCGGACACGCTGGGAACGTGTCGGCGTCACCAACGCAGGAACTGGCTGGGGTTTCCGACGCCGAACCTGTGGTTGATGCCGGAGAGCCTGTCCGGATGTTGCAGCAGGAGGTCAGTGCCGGCGCACCCTGTTTGTCGAGCCGGGACGCAGCACGGCGGTTTCAGGTCGTCGGGCCGAACGAGTCGCCCGTCCATCGGCGCCGTTGGGCGGCGGACCGGGCGCGACAGGTGACGCATCCGTTGGCTCCGCTGGTGTGGGTGGCCGCCGGACTGTCCTGGATGGTCGTGGCGACCAACCCGGCGATCGCCGTGCTCACGGTGGTGCTGCTCAACGCGGCCGTGGCGAGGATTCAGCGGCGACAGTCGGGGGGCACGGTCGAGGCGCATGGTCGAATCGGTGGAATCCTCCCTCACCGGTTGCTCCTTCGCAGCATGGTCGCCGCGGGCGCGCTTGGCGCCGCGGTGATCTACCCGCCAGCAGTGCAGTCGGTGTTCGGTACAGAGAACGTGCCGGTGTGGGTCGTCCTGACGGCGCTGCCCTTCCCGGTAACGGTGTGGTCCGCCGATGGGTCGGGGAGGAGGACTTGATGGCACCGGGCAGCCGCTACGCGGCCATGCGTGAAACCCATTCCGGGGTGGTGGTTCTCCTCGGTGACTGCGCCCTGAAGGTGAAGAAGCCGGTCGACCTGGGATTCCTGGACTTCCGGAGCAGTGTGCAGCGGGAGGTCGCCTGCCGTCGGGAGGTCGATCTCAACCGTCGGCTTGCCCCGGATGTGTACCGCGGCGTGGCAACGCTTTCCGGTGTCGATGGCGCAGACGGCGAGCCTGTGGTGGTGATGCGCAGAATGCCGGACGAGCGGCGGCTGACCACTTTGGTCGAATCGGGCGAACCACTGGAAGGCGTGGTCGTGCAACTTGCCCGGATGATTTCAGTCCTGCACGCGGCTTCTCGCCGGGCACCGGAAATCTCCGTCCAAGGTCGGCGGGATGCTGTGCGCTTGAGGTGGCGGGCCAGCCTACGCCAGGTCAGACCCTTCCACGGCGCCGTGCTGGACTCGGACGAGGTGAACGAGATCGAGCGCCTTGTCGAGGTTTTCCTCGCCGGCCGGGATCGGCTTTTCGAACGACGCGTGTCCGATGGCCGCATCGTCGATGGCCACGGCGATCTGATCTGCGATGACATCTTCTGCCTGCCGGACGGGCCCAGAGTGCTCGATTGCCTGGAGTTCGACGACAACCTTCGCTACCTCGACGGGCTGGATGACATCGCCTTCCTGGCAATGGATCTGGAGCATCTGGGCGCTGCAGAGCTTGCCGGGTTGCTGGTCGATCGCTATGCCGAGTACGTGTCAGACCCGGTTCCGCCGGCGCTGCTGCACCACTTCCTCGCCTACCGCGCGTTCGTCCGCGCCAAGATCAACTGCCTGAGCTACGCCCAGGGCGATGTCGCCGCTTGCGCCGCCGCCCGTTCGTATGCCGGGCTGGCCCTGAAGCATCTGCGAGCCGGACGGGTGCGGCTGATCCTGATCGGTGGCCTGCCGGCCGCCGGCAAGTCGACCGTGGCAGGTCTGCTGGCCGACCGGCTCGGCGCGGTATTGCTGTCCAGCGACCACATCCGGAAGGAAATGGCCGGGATCTCACCGGTGATCTCGGCAACCGGTGCGTACCGCCGCGGCATCTGCGACGACGAGCACACCGCTCGCACCTATGGCGAACTGATCCATCGTGCCAACGAGCTGCTCGACTTCGGTGAGACGGTCGTGCTGGATGCGTCCTGGACGCGAGCGGATCTCCGGGCGCTCGCCGCCGACGGCGCAACTCGGGCTCACGCTGAGCTCGCCGGCGTCCAGTGTTGGGCACCGTCAACGGTTCGACTTGACCGGCTGATCGCCCGGACCGAGGACGCCTCCGACGCGCACTCGCAGGTTGCCGAACGGATGGCCCTCGACGCCGATCCGTGGCCCGATGCGATCCGGCTGTCGACCGCCGGGGTTGCGGGAACAGCGCTCAAGGAACTGTTGCCGCAGCTGAACCGTCGGCTGCGGGCCCAGAAGAGAGGAACGGCATGAGCAGGTTGTCAGAAGGTCGTCCCGAAGCGGGGAACGCTGAGTTCGAAGGCGTCGACGCGGTGCGGGCGGACGGGGGCCTGGTACACATCCGCCCCTTTGCCGCCTCGGACGCGAATGCGTTGCGCGCACTGCACGCGCGGGTGTCCGACCGTTCCATGTACCTGCGCTTCTTCGGCCTCGGCCGATCCGCCGGCGAGAAGTACGTGACGCTGCTGATGCAGCCGGCGAGCCCCTCGCATCGGACGTTGACGGCATGGATCGGCAACCAGCTCGTCGGTGT
>JBBQGJ010000318.1:0-7937 GCA_038322925.1 Mycobacteriales bacterium | reverse complement strand
CGGCGGCGGGTCCGGAGCACCCACCGGCGGGCACCCGTGCACCTGCGGCGGCCGCAACGCAGTCGCACGCCCGGCGGGTGTGCAGATCCGCCCGGTGCAGGTCAACATCGGCATCATCATCTCCGCCGCGTCGCTGTTCGGGTTCACCAACACCCCAGGACAACTCGCCGACCGCTCCGCGCTCATCCCCGCCGACACGATCCGCGACCTCGCCGGCAGACCCGGCACCCTGTTCCCCCGGCTGGTCACCGACACCGGCGGAAACCTGCTGGAAGTGACCGAACTCGGCCGGTTCCCGTCGAAGAAGCTGGCGCTGGCCGTGACCTACCGCGACGGGGTGTGCAACGCCGACACCTGTCATGTGTCCGCGACCCGCGGCGACCTGGACCACGTCGTGCCTGTCCCCGAAGGCCCCACCACCGCCGGCAATCTCAAGGCGCGCTGCAGAAAGGATCATCGAGCGAAAACCCATGCGGGGCACCGGACCGAACGCACCGGACCGGACACCACAACCTGGACGACACCGACCGGGCACACGTACACCAGCCACGACGACCCACTACCCGTCGAAGAATTTCCGGTCGACCCGCCCTGATCCCGAAACGAAGCAGGAGATTCGTTTCGTGACGGCGGCTGTCCTGACTGCGACGTCACTGAGCGCGGGCCGACCTCACGCGCCCGCGACTACCGGATCTGTTGCAGCGGGGCCAGCCCGAACGGTCGCTGTCAGTGCGTTAGTAGTGTCTTGGCATGAAGGCAACCATTGACAGTGCCGGAAGATTGGCTATCCCTAAAGTCCTGCGCGACCAGCTTGGCCTCCGTCAGGGAACGGTAGATGTTGAGGTGGACGGGGCCGATCTTCGCGTGCGGCCGCACGCCGCGGACATCCTCGACGAGCAGGACGGATGGCTGGTCATCGGTGCCACGGGCCAGCCTCTCTCCGATGACGATGCGCGTGCGTTGCGGGATGCCGATCAGCGGTGACCGACAGTCGGGACCCTGAAACGCTCCTCGACACCAGCGTGGCGGTCGCGCTCAGCGTCGTCGATCACGAAGGGCGGGCGGGGTCACTGTCCACCGTCGACGGCATGCGGATTCCTCTGGCCGGCCACGCCGGGCCTTCGAGACGTTTTCGGTGCTGACCCGCCTGCCCGGACTTGCGCGTAGGACTCAACGGCTGTCGGTCAGCTCCTCGCCGCCAATTTCCCGTACAGCCGGTTCCTCGACGAGGAAGCCGCGGCCGAGGTGCTGGGCCGATTGGCCGGGACCGGAACCGCAGGCGGGGCGGTCTACGACGCACTGGTGGCGGCGGCAGCGGCCCATCACCAGGTCCCGCTCGCGACCCGAGACCTTCGCGCCCTCCGCACTTACCGGGCGTTTGATGTCGAGGTGGTGGCCATCCGATGACCCGGACGACCCGACATCAGTGCAGGTGACGCCGCCAATCGGCGGGCACCTTGCCGCGCGGCCCCGGCGTCGGCTGATCGAGCGGGTGGCTCAACGGCGGCGCCAGCTCGGGGCCCTCGTAGAATTGCTCGTCCTGGAAATTCCAGAACCAGTCCTCGCCGGGTTCGAAACTGGTGATCAAGGTATGGCCGCTGGATTTCGCATGCGCGGTGGCGTGCTGCGACGGCGACGTGTCGCAGCACCCGATGTGGCCGCACTGCGCACAGCGGCGCAGGTGGAACCACCAGCCGTCGGTGGCCAGGCACTCTGCACAACCGACGCCGCTCGGCGGCACGGACGGGTCGACACCGGCGATCTCGGTCACGATTCAGCCTCCGCGGAGTCCTGGTCGATGGGCACGTCGGTGGATCCGGACGCGTCGGGTCGCTCGGGTCCGGTGAGCGGGAGCCAGACCCGGAAACGGGTGTTGCCGGGCTCGGACGTGACCCCGATGTCGCCGTGGTGCTTGTTGACCACGATGCGCCAGGAGATGTCCAGACCCAGCCCGGTGCCCTCGCCGAACGGCTTGGTGGTGAAGAACGGTTCGAAGATCCTGTCGCGGATCTCCTGCGGCACACCGGGTCCGGTGTCGCAGATCTCGACAAGCACGCAGTCCTTGTCCCGCGACGTGCGCACGGTGAGCGAGCCGACGCCCTCCATCGCGGCGATGGCGTTGTCGATCAGGTTGGTCCAGACCTGGTTGAGCTCGCCCGCATAGACCGGGACCGTCGGCAGTGTGCGGTCGTAGTTCTTGACGACCTGGATGCCGTCGCCGATCTTGCGGCTCAGCATCAACAGCGTGCTGTCCAGGAGTTCATGCACGTCGACGACCTGGTACGGCGCGCGGTCCATCTGCGAATACTGTTTCGCCGCACCGACCAGCGTGGAAACCCTGGTGGTCGAGTCCTGGATCTCGTCCATCAGCATCTCGGTCTCGACGGTGTAGTTCAGCCAGCGGACCGCACCCTCGAGCGTGTCGCTCTCCACGGTGGCGGCTACCTTGTTCAGGAATTCCTCGTCCAGACCGGCCTGCACGAACGTCGGGGCGAGATCCCACCCGCCGGTGATGCCGTGCGCATCGAACCAATCGCCGAGCTGGTCCTCGCGGTCCGAGGCTTCCATGGCCGTCAGGGTCGGGGCCTTCGCCACGCGCTCGACGGCGTCCTCCTGGATGGTGACCAGGGTCGCGAGGGCAGCGCGGTCGAACTTCCCCGCGGCGATCATGCCGAGCTTGTGCCGCATTCCGGCCACCCGGTCCCGCAGCAACGACGTCGCCCGCACCGCCGCCGCAGCCGGGTTGTTCAGCTCGTGGGTCAGCCCCGCCGACAGAGACCCCAATGCCAGCAGTCGCTCTCGTTGACCGGTCGCCTGCTGGCTGCTCCTCATGCCGAAGAACAAACCCTCGAGCAGGTGGATGGCCATCGGGAACCAGTCCGCCATCAGATCCGAGAAGGTGTCCGCGGCCATGACGAAGAAGCGGGAAGGGACAGTGGCCCGCATCGAGTTGTTGTAGACCTGTGGCACCCGATCGCGCAGGTACGCCTGCATCGCGCCGGCGTACACGCCCCGCTGATCGCTGCGAGTGGTTTCCACGTCGTCCTCGCCGACCCGGCGGTACAGCACCAACGATCCGCTGAGCATCACGTAGAAGCAGGTCGCCGCTTCACCCTCGCGGTATACCCAGCCCGGTTCGATGAGCTCGACATGGCCGAGCTCGCAGAGACTCTCGAGTTGGGCATCGGTGAGCTTCTCGAAAAGGAACAGGGTGCGACGCTCGGCCGTATCGCATTTCAAGGGGACGTCCGAGATGGGATTCATGTCAACGCTTCTCCAGGTATCGATGCACCAGCATGACGGCCATCGCGCCCTCGCCGACGGCGGAGGCCACTCGCTTGGCCGACTCGGCACGGGCGTCGCCGGCGACGAAGATGCCGGGCACGCTGGTTTCCAGGTGATAGGGCGCACGGTCGGCAGTCCAGCCGCGGGGTTGGCTGCCCTCCAGCGGCAGGTCGGGACCGGCGATGACGAACCCACGGCCGTCGCGCAGCACCACGCCGTCCAGCCAGTCGGTGCGCGGCGCCGCCCCGATGAACACGAACAGCCGCTCGGTATCGACGACTTCCGTTGTCCCGGAAGCGTTGTCGCGCAAGGTGAGCTGTTCCAGGTGGTCGTCCCCGCTGCCCGCGATGACTTCGGTGTTGGTGCGCACGGTGATGTTGTCGATCGCCGCGATCTGCTGCACCAGGTAGTAGGACATCCCGGCTTCGAGCGACGGGCCCCGCACCAGGATCGTCACCGACTTCGCGCGCCGGGACAGGTACACCGCGGCCTGTCCGGCGGAGTTCGCCCCGCCGACGATGAAGATGTTCTGATCGGCGCACGCAGCCGCCTCGCTCATCGCCGAGCCGTAGTACACGCCGCGGCCGGTGAGGTTGCCCAGTCCCGTCCCGGTGAGCTGCCGGTAGGTCACCCCGGTCGCCAGGATGATGGCGTGCGCGCTGAGCGTCGCGCCGTCGGAGAAACGGATCGACCGGGCCGACCCGTTGAGCTCGATGCCGACCACCTCTCGGGCGGTGACGAATTCGGCGCCGAACTTGGCCGCCTGCCGGCGGGCCCGATCGGTCAGCTGATTGCCGGACACCCCGTCCGGGAAACCGAGGTAGTTCTCGATCCGCGAACTCTGCCCGGCCTGACCGCCAGCGGCGGTGCGCTCGATCAGAATGGTCCGCAGGCCCTCGGACGCGCCGTACACGGCCGCACCGAGCCCGGCCGGTCCGGCGCCGATGACCACGAGGTCGTAGAACTCCTCGGCCGGCTCCGTACCGAGCCCGACCTTCGCGGCCAGCTCGGCGTCGGTGGGTTCCACCAGCACGTCGCCGGACGGCGTGATCACCACCGGCAGGTGCAGGTCGTCGGCGCCGGCCGCCTTCAGCAGGCGCTGCCCGTCGGGCTCGTCACAAAGGTACGGGCGATACGGAACCCCGTTGCGTGCCAAGAACTCTCGGACGTCCGACGTGCGGGCCGACCAGCGGTGACCGACCACCTTGGTTTCCAGCACGGCCCGGTGGTCGGTGGCCTTCCAGGCGGACAGCTGGTCGTCCAGCACCGGGTAGAGCTTCTCCTCGGGTGGGTCCCAGGGCTTGAGCAGGTAGTAGTCCAGGTCCACCACGTTGATGGCGTCGATGGCGGCCTCGGTGTCTGCGTACGCGGTCAGCAGCACCCGGCGGGCGGTGGGGTAGGAGTCCATCGCCTGCTCGAGGAATTCGATGCCCGACATCTGTGGCATCCGGTAGTCCGCGAGCAGCACCGCCACCTCGTCGCCGCGCTTCTTCATCTCCCGCACGGCATCCAGCGCCTGCTGGCCGGACTCGGCGCGGACGATGCGGTAGGCCTCGCCGTACTTGCGCCGCAGGTCGCGCGCGACGGCCCTGGATACGCCCGGGTCGTCGTCCACGGTCAGGATCGCTGGCCGCGGAGCAGCGCCTGCCGTACTTGCCGTCATTGCAGGCCTGCCGGGGCGTTCGACTCGCTCACCGGAGACAGCCTACGGCCAGGCCGGGCAATGGGGGAGAGCGTTCGCCGCCGGCGGACACCGTGAGCGGCTCGCCGGCCCGCGACACCTCGCGCACTTCGGGCCGAAGAACCCGGATTCGTCGAACTGTGGCGGTAAATTCCCGCCATGTCGCGACGAATTGTCCTTTTCGAGCTCAACGAGGTCCCGTGGCGAATCGTCGACGAGTTCGTCGCCGCCGCGCCGCATTCTGCGCTGGCCCGGATCCTTTCCACCAGCAGGTGTTTCACCTCGCTGACCGCCGACCGCGGCCACCTGTCGCCCTGGACGACCTGGCCCACTCTGCACCGCGGGGTGAACGACGAACAGCACATGATCGCCAACTTCGGCCAGAACCGCAGCGTCGCGGACGAGCAGTTCCCGCCGGTGTGGGAACTGCTGCACCGCGCTGGTCTTCCGGTCGGGATCTGCGGAACGCTGCACACTTACCCGGTCCCGCCCGATGTCCAGGCCTACACCTTCTACCTGCCGGACACCTTTGCCTCCGAGCCGACCGCGTACCCGGCGGAGCTGGAGACCTTCCAGGCGTTCAACCTGACCATGGCCCGGGCTTCCTCGCGCAACGTCGACACCGCGATCCCGCGCGGTGCGGCGCTGACCCTGCTGCGTTCCGCCCACCGTCTCGGCATCGGGCCGGGCACCTTCGCCGCGCTGGCGCAGCAGCTGGTCGCCGAGCGCCGCAAGCCGTGGCTGACCACCCGCCGCCGGTCATTCCAGTCGCTATTGGCGTTCGACGGGTTCGACACCCAGTTGCGGCGTCATCGCCCCGCGTTCAGCTCGTTCTTCTCCAACCACGTCGCGTCGGCGATGCACCGGTACTGGGCGGCGGGTCACCCCGCCGATTACGAACAGCTCGCCCTGGGCGAGGACTGGCTGGAGCGCTACCGCGGCGAGGTGCCCTGGGCGATGCGCCGGGCCGACGAGATGATCGCCCGGCTGGCGGACTTCGTCGAGCACAACCCCGGTTCGGAGCTGTGGATCGCCTCCAGCATGGGCCAGGGCCCCACCTTCGCCCAGCCGTTGGAGACCCAGCTGTACCTGGAGGATCTTCCGGCGTTCATGGCCGCCCTGGGTTCAGGTTCGCCCGCCGTCCCGGCCGATCGCTGGAACGAGCGGCCCGCGATGTTGCCGCAGCGCAACGTTCGGGTCGACCCCGAGTACGCCGACGGATTCGAAGCCGCACTACGCAGTGTCACCGTCGCCGGCGCGCCGCTGGTGTTCCGGCGCGCCGACGACGGGTTCTTCTCGATGGACTGGGGACACCCGAACCTGCACGACGTGCCGGACGCGGTGCGGGTCGCCGGGCAGGTCCGTGACGCCGAGAGCCTTGGCCTTCGGGTGGTGGAGATCGAGGATCGCTCCGACACCACGGCGTATCACGTGCCGCAGGGCGTGCTGGCCATGTACGACCCGCAGCACCCGGCCTCCGGGCCGTCCGAGCGCGAGGAGTTGTCGGTGCTGCACGTAGCACCGACAATCCTTGCCACGCTGGGTGTTCCGGTGCCGGACTACATGCAGGCGCCGATCACCGCGATGATCAGCGCCTGAATGTAGTCCGCTCGCCATGCCCGACGTGGTCAGTCGTCGTTGCTGTTGGTGCCGGTGCCGACCGGCGTCCTTCAATGTGTAGCCACTCGAGGCGCTCGACAGCCTGAGCGAGAACGACTCGGCCGACTCCTTGGTGGCGTCGTTCTTGACCGTCACCGTAACTGACGTGCTGGTCTGGCCGGCGGCGCAGTGAGATCGCCACTGGTGGCGGTGCAGTCGGGAGCGGCCTTGGCGGTGCCGTCAGCGGTGGCGAAATGCACGGTCACCGCAGTCGGGTTCGGGTGGTCAGCGTCACCGGGAGGTTGATCACCCTGGTTGACTGGCCGCACCCCGTGGTGGGTGATCTTGTCGATCCCGGTGGTGAGTTCCTCGTGGGTGCGGCGGGTCTTCCCGTGGGCCAGGGTCGCGGCGAGGTCGTCGAGTCCCTCGGTGTTGGAGTCGGTTGGGCGGACCGGTCAGTCAGTCCTATCGCGGCATGCAGGACTCCTAATGGACCCTGATTGGAGTGCGAAGAGCTACGCTTTGGACTATGCCAGCGATCCGAACTGCAGCCAATGATAGTCCAGCTGAGCTACTGGCCGGTCACCTGGATGGCGTCTCGATGCTGCTACGACGATCGTGCTATACCGGACTGCTACCGGCGCCGGCACCGGACACGTTTCTGGCGTTCAGTTTTTCGCATCTCTGTGACCAGGTCGTCACCATCTCCGAGAACATGGAGCGCGTCGGGCTACCTGCGAAGGCGTCGTATCACCGGCTGACGGCGCTGCCGGCATGGCAGCACTGCTTGCAGTCAGGGCGGGCAATCGGGGGCGGGGGGCCGGACCCGGAGAGTTGGAGGGAATCGTTGGGTGAGATCGCTGGGCCGTTGGGTACTGCCGTCGACGAGATGAACGATCAGATCGAGATGTCCCCGCAGCCCGCGGGAGAGTGGGGACCCGCGATCGAAACGCTGGGTGACGATTTCCTTGCTCAACTCGTGGGCGCCTCGCCGTCATCTGTCCGCCGCTACGCGAACCAGACGCGGAGTACCCCCCAGGACGTCGCCGAACGCTTACATTTCATCGCCATGCTGCTCGCCGACCTCGCAGGCAGCTACAACGAGTTCGGCATTCGGCGGTGGTTCTCGCGGCCGCGATCGGCGCTGGGCGGTCAGAGTCCTGCAACCCTCCTCGCGGGGGAGTTCGATGTCGATGGCGAATCCGCCGCGGCCGTCGCGCGCCTTGCCGCGGCGCTGACCGGCGCTGGTGCCGCTTGATCGGGTTCCGCCACGCCGACTCACGCTTCCCGTTCCTCTGGGAAACCGCCGCCCAGCCGGCGGCCCGCTGGCACGGAACAGGGGAGGGCCCCTGCCAGTATTTCGCCGACAGTC
>JBBQGJ010000317.1:0-7941 GCA_038322925.1 Mycobacteriales bacterium | reverse complement strand
TCTCACCGTCCCTGCGCTGGTGTACCTGCTGGGGATGGACACCCGCGCGGCGACGACCGGGTCGCTGATCATCGTCGGGGTGACCGCGGTGTTCGGGATGCTCGCGCACCGCCGCGACGGTCATGTCCGGGTGCTGCAGGGTGTGGTCTTCGGGGCGCTCGGCGCCGTGGGAGCCGTTGCCGGGACACGGTTGTCGCTGGTCGTGCGACCTGACGTGCTGCTCGCCGGGTTCTCCGTGCTGATGCTCACTGTCGCGGCGTTGATGCTCGCCCGTAGCCGCAGCCGGGTATCGGCGGGCGGCGGCCCGGGCGTTGCCGATGCGGTGCCGTTGGACGTGCCGATCATCACCTTCACCCCCCGGTTCGTCTGCGCCTGCCCCCGCGCTGCGAAGGTGCTGGTCGCCGCGGTGGTGGTCGGGATGATGACCGGGTTCTTCGGCGTCGGCGGCGGGTTCCTGGTGGTCCCTGCGCTGGTGCTGGTACTGGATTTCCCGATGCCGGTCGCGGTCGGCACCTCCCTGCTGGTCATCGCCATCAACAGCGGTACGTCGCTGGTCGCCCGCGCGGGAGGTGGCATCGACATCGACTGGACCGTCATCGGGGTGTTCACCGCGGCCGCCGTGATCGGCAGCCTGCTGGGCGCGAGGATCGCCACCCGGGCACGCCCGGAAACGCTGCGGATCGCGTTCGCCGTGCTGATCATCGCGGTCGGGCTGTACACCGCGGCACGCAGCATCCCTGCCCTGCTCGGCTGACACTGCCCACGCAGCAAACACTGGCCCCGTCGAGACCGGCTGGTGGACAGGACGTTCGTCCCGGTCGACCGTGACGTTGGATGCTGCCGCCAGCGGCCAGTTCCGGGCTTGGATAGTTGTTTGGGCTTGAATAGTTGTCTGCGAGGAGGCGCCGCGATGATCGGGCACCGGGACCAGCGGCCGGTGAACGGCCAAGAGAGCCCGGGAGGACTGCAGGCTGTTCACCCGCGTCCGCATCGCGGGCCAGCCAGCGGACGGACGCAATTCCTGGCCTGGACGGCGTGGGTGGTGATCGCGCTGCTCGGCCTGGAGTACCTGTCCGGGGCCGGCTACCTGATGGCGGTGGTCGCCAGTGGGGTGCTGCTGCACCTTGCGATGGGCGGTGCCCTGCCAGCCCCGTTGGACGCCGACCGACGGTCCCTGGTGTTCATGGCCGCCACCTATCTGCTGGTGGTCGCCTTGCTGGCGGTGGCCTTCCGCGGGTTCGGCACCGACCACACCGCAGGGCTTTTCGCGTTCTTCGCGCTCGCCCTGGTTGCCGGCGTGGCCGGACCGGTGTATTTCACGGTGTGGGTCGAGCGCCGCCCGCTGGCCGACTTGGGCCTGACGGTGGGTGATTGGCCGCGGGTCCTGGGTCTGGCGGTGCTGTTCGGTGGCACCCAGTTCGCCCTGACGCTGTGGGGATACGCGCTGCCCGCGCCCGAGGACTGGGTGCCGCTGCTGGTGATGGCGCTGGTGGTGGGGGGTTTCGAGTCGATCTTCTTCCGCGGGTTCCTGCAGCGCAGACTGCAACGCCAGTTCGGTGACCTGGCCGGCATCCTGATCGCTGCCGTCGCCTACGGCGCCTACCACGTCGGCTACGGCATGGGCCTGGACCAGATTGCCTTCCTGACCGGTCTTGGTGTGGTGTACGCGGTCGCGTTCGCGTTGGCCCGATCGGTGTTCGTGTTGTGGCCGCTGCTGACCCCGCTCGGGTCGTTCTACGCCAACGTCCAAGACGGTGACATCCCGTTGCCGTGGGCGTCCATCGCCGGCTTCGCCGACGTGCTGGTCGTCATGCTCGTCGTCGTCTGGCTCGCCCACCGGCACCTGGCGCGCACGTCGTCCGCGGCCGCCGGATCTGGCTGATCGATCAGGTCACTCAGGACGCCGCGAGCACGTCCGCGGCCAGCGCGATCTGGATGGTCGGCGGCTCGGTCAGGGTGTTGTGCACCGTGCAGTGCGAGGCCACCGCCAGGAACGCGTCCCTGCGTTCCGACGGCAGTTCGGTGGGTGGCGTGACGACGATGGCGATCCGGCTCACCCGGGCGGGCCTGCCACCGAGCTCGTAGCTCACCGCGACGGCCAGCCCGTCCGGCGAGAACTTGTGCCGGGCGGCGTAGCGGCGGGCGTAGAAGGCAACGCAGCTGGCCAGGCCCGCAATGAACACCTCGGTCGGCGTCGGTGCGGTATCGGTGCCGCCGGCCTCTGCCGGCTGGTCGACCAGCATCGTGTGGCCCCGCACATCAATGGCGAACCGGTCGCCGTCCAGGTACCGGACTCTCACCTCGTCTGTCATCACGCCGTCCCTTCTCAAGCATCTTTCGGTCGACCCGCGAACCGCCCTGGAGGCATTCCACGAAGAAGCGTGAGGCAGCTCAGATCGATACCCCCTACGGTATTGATCGGGTGCTCGGCCGCGCTACGGACCTAGGTCCCGAACCTGTTGACAAGGGCTCCTCAGAACCACCCGACCCTTGGCGCGTGGAGCACCCGAGGCCGCGATTGGCACCACGCGCTCACGGCAGCTGCACTGGGCGCCGGCGGATCAGGAGTCGGGCCCGAGTTTGCGGGCGCGGACCACCGTGTCCAGCGCGGGAGGTCATTCCCGGCCACCGCACGGGCCGCGCGCTCGGTGCGTTCCACTCTGGCCGAGCAATCGATCGCGCCCAGATCGGCGATCACATCCCGGTCGCTGTAGAGCACGTCCGGGTCCTGCGGCCGCCGACGCGTCGGCCAGGTTGTCGGTGTGGCGGGCGATGACCAGCAGAATGCCGCCGGGCGCCAGGCAATTCCGGCCGACATGATCGCCTTCAGCCGCTCCGCTGCGGGATCGGCATTGATCCCGGGGGTTGATCCCCGGTCTGAAACTCGGCTTGGTTCAGGCGTCGACGCGGCGGAGCCGCCAGGCGGCGATCCCGATCAGCACGGCCGCGTAGCCGCACAGCACGCCGAATCCGGTCCAGGGCGCCAACGCGTGGGCCAAACCGGAACTGCCGCCGGTCAACACTCCACCGAGGTTGGATGGCAGGTACTGCACGAAGTGGTCCGTCAGCGAGGCGGGGAGCAGGAGCGTCAGTGTCGGGACCACGAAGAAGACCGCAACGAACGTGGTGATCGCGGCCGCGGTGTTCCGCAGCAACGCACCCAAAGCAAGGGCTGTCATGCCGGCCACGGTCACGTACAACGCCGCGCCGACGACCGCCCGCAGCGCACCCGGGTCGGACAGCGACGCGTCCAGGTGCTGCCCGATCAGCAGCGCCTGGCCCACGAAGAACGCCGTGAAGCTGGCGACCAGCATGGTCAGGAGCACCACGCCGGCGAACACGGCCAGTTTCCCCCAGAGCATCGGCAGCCGGCGGGGCACCACCGTCAGGGAGGAGCGGATCATGCCGGTGCTGTACTCACCGCTGATCAGCAGCACTCCCAGGACACCGATGGCCAACTGCGCGAAGAAGATGCCGGACAGCGACGTCGAGATCGGGGATTGGCCGGGTTCCAGGCCGCCGGGCTGATTCGCGGCGATGGCCGTGATCAGGGCGCCGAGGCCGATCATGAACACGACGGCCATCAGCAATGTGTAGACGGTGGAGCGTAGCGAACGGAACTTCGTCCACTCGGACAGCACGACCCGCGGCCCCGTCACCCGCAACCGGGTGCGAGCGGAGCTGGTTGCCGATACGGGGGCCAGTGTGTCGGTCATGACGTCACCGTCGCGGTTTCGATGATCTGGGTGGCCGCGATCTCGGTGGAGCGGTATTCGACGGAGTCGTTGGTCAGTGTCATGAATGCTTCTTCCAGGGAGGCCTGTTGGACGGTGAGTTCGAAGATGGGTATCTGGTTCTGCCAGGCGATCGTGCCGATGTGTTCGGCGGTCAGGCCGTCGACCCCCAGCGCATCGGGTTGGCCGATGTCGGTGGTGACGGTGATGTCCGGGCCGAGGAGAAGGTCCCGCAGCCGGGCCGCTTCCGGTGTGCGGACGGTCACGGAATGATTCGAGGCGCGCGCGACGAACTCGTCGACGGTGGTGTCGGCGATCAGCCGGCCACGGCCGATGACGACCAGACGTGTTGCGGTTTGGGCCATTTCGCTCATCAGGTGCGATGACACGAACACCGTGTGCCCGTCCGCGGCCAGGTCTTTGAGCATGGTGCGCATCCACCGGACCCCTTCGGGGTCCAGGCCGTTGACGGGTTCGTCCAGCACCACGGTCTGCGGGTTGCCCAGCAGCGCCGATGCGACGCCCAGCCGTTGACCCATGCCGAGGGAGAACCCGCCGACCCGTTTGCCGGCGACGTCGCGCAGGCCGACGATGTCGATGACCTCGTCCACCCGGCGGGCTGTGATGCCGTTGGTCTGCGCCAGGGCGAGCAGGTGGTTCCGGGCTGATCGACCGGTGTGCACGGCCTTGGCCTCGAGGAGTACTCCGAGTTCGGCCATCGGGGCGGCGGCGGACCGGTAGTCACCGCCGTTCACGGTGACCCGACCGCCGGTCGGCCGGTCGAGTCCGGCGATCATCCGCATCGTGGTGGATTTCCCGGAACCGTTCGGGCCGAGGAACCCGGTGACGATTCCGGGTTGCACCACGAAATTCAGGCCGTCCACGGCGAGTTTGTCGCCATAGCGCTTGCTGAGATTCTCTACTTCGATCACGGTTTTGCCTTTCGGAAATTGGTGAAAATGCACCGCTTCGAGGTGCCGCGGCTGCGCTCATCTGGTGCAGCGGGAAGCTTCCGCTCGGAGCTCGGGGTTACATTTCGATTCGATGTGCTCCCTGGGCCGCCATCGGCAAACCGGGCATCGGCTGTCGTGATGATGGTGGAATTGCGGGAGCTTGTCGTCGTCACCGCGGTGGCCGGGCATCGGCCGCCGCGGTGCTGATGGGATGGCGACGAGCGAGAAAGGGATTGCAGTGAAGGGTTTTGGTTTGTCTTGGGAGTGAACCGACATGACCGTTTGGTGGTTAGGCGGTGACGTCGCGGTTGGTGGGCGGGGTGGCGGCTGCGGTCATTTCGGCTGTGATGGCGCAGGGCTTGAAGCCTTTGACGGTCAGGTAGACGCCGAGGGAGAACTCCCACACGGCGATCGGGAGTGCCGCGAGCCCGGACCACACGGAAAGCTCGTCGTAGACCCCGAAGTACTTTGCGATGACGGAGGCGAAGATGATGGGCGCACCGATGAGGCCGAGCACGGGAAGCCACCGGGGGACGAGGCGGGATTTGTACATCAGGGAGCCCAACAGCAGGGCGTTAATCCCCGGCAGGAGTGCTTGTCCGAGGAGGAACGTCCAGTGGTATTGGGCGGTCAGCACCTGACCGGTGACCAGTGCATCTGTTCCGGCGCCGGCCTGTCGCACGGTCACGACCGAGAGCAGGCTCACGACCCCGGCGAAGATGGTGGCGGCTTCCAGGGTCCGCATGGAGACGAATCCCAGCGCGACTCCTTGGTTCTGCCTCTTGACCACCGGGTACAGCGTGACGGCGGTGCCGATGCCGGCCAGGGCCACGATGATTTCCAGCAGGCCGCCGATGAGGACCTGAGTGTCCGGGCCGGAGCCGACGATGTAGTTCGCTTCCTTCACCGGGCTGTAAAGGAACAGGGTCGGGATCGAGACGAAGGTGATCAGGTAGAGGACGCCCGCAGTCAGCGAGGTCTTCCTCAGTGAGGTCATCGGAGCTCCTTTCGGTGCTGCGGTTTTCGTGGTGTGAGCGGTGGTCGACATGTCGTTCTCCTGTTCTGGGTTGCTGAGTTAGCGGTGCTCGCTGGTGGAAAGGTCGGGCTGGTTGGGTTCGACCCGGGTGACTGAGATCAGCGGCAGGCCTACGTCCCGCACTCTCTGGAGTAGGCCGTGCAGCGCGGACTGGTCGACGACGAGGCCGTGGATGGTGGTGGTGCCGTCGCTGCAGGTGGTGAGGGTCAACCCGTCGAACCAGGTGGCCCAGCGGTTGTCGAGGTGCCCCTTGAGGCGGATTTCGTACCGCCCGGCCTCGCTGGCGGTCGATATTTCACTCATCGCACTCCCCTCGCTGTTACCTACCCGGATGAATCTCCCGGCCGGATCTCGGACGTTCCTTGGTATTGATCGAAAGGTAGAAGCAGATGTGGTGAGCCGACATCACCACATGTGGTGATTGATGTGGTGACCCGGCGATCGGGATGTGGTAAGTGAGGCCGCGATGCCGGGCCGTGCGTCGCCAGGGGCCGCCACTCGGCCGCTTCTTGACGTACGGGTGATCACCGGATGGGTGGCCGGAGTAACCATGGACGGGCGCCGGCCGATGGGCGCCTGCGGCAGCGATCAGGGGTCAGCGGTCGCGGGTGCGCGAGAGGAGGCCCCGCTCCTCGGCTCGACGGACCGCTGCCCGTCGGCTGTTCACTCCGAGCTTGGCGTAGATGCTCTTGGTGTGGGTGCGCATCGTGTTCACTGACACGAAGAGCTGACGTGCGATGTCGGGTCCGTCCAGATCGGTGGCCAACAGCCGCAGCACATCGAGTTCGCGTTCGCTCAGGGGCTCGACGAGGCCCACGCTGACGCGGCTGGCCTGTCCGACGGGGGTCTCCACGGGGACTGTCGCGCCGTCATGGGTACAGGCGGCCAGGAGCCGACGAACGTACTCCCACCCGGCGCGCCGTCGGGCGACCGCTGTCAGCAAGGACGCCATCGGTGGTCCCTCACCGACAAACACCTGGACATAGCCTTCCGGTTCGGCCAGGGTCAGCGCTCGTTCCAGCGGCGACAGCGCACCCGGGGTGTCGCCGCCGGCGTGGTGGGTGAGCGCCTGCAGCACCAAGATCTCGATACCGTTGCCCGTTCTGCCGCCGGCGTCGGCGGCCGACACCAGGCGCTGCAGCAGGCGGGTGGCTTCGTTCAGCGGGCTCTTGTCACCGTCGGTCGTGTACCGCGCCAGGAGCACCTTGGCGAGGGTGATGTGCTCGAATTCGCGGATGTAGGTGAGGTTGTCGTCCACGGACAGGTCCTGCTCCCGGGCCCAGCCGAGTGCTTCGCCAACGTTGCCCTGCGCGGCCAGCAGGCGTGCCCGCAGCGCCGGGACAGGCCGAACATTCGGCAGGAAGTCGCCCAGGTACACGCGCTGCGCCTCGTCGAGGAGGGTCAGTGCGCCGGCCAGATCGCCCTGGGATTCCCGGATGCGGGCCATCGCAACCCGCCACCGGTATGGGTTCTGCGGCAGCCCGGTGTGTTCGCCAAGCTCCTGGCTGCGTAAGAGGTGTTGGGCGGCGGCCTCCAGATCGCCACGCTCGCAGGCGATCTGACTCATGCCGACGTACATGTCCGCCGTTCCCCGGAGAACTGTCCCTGTTTCCTGGGAGATGAGCTGCAATGCCTGGTCATAGGTGCGGAGCGCATCGCCCAGGCGACCCTGCGTGATTCGGATGTCTGCCAGCGTGATCGAACATCCCAGGACGTCGGAGATGTGCCCGGCTCGTAGCAGCCGCTCGACACAGGTGGAGTACGCGCGATGCGCGGCGTCGAGATCTCCGCGGCCCCAGAACGCCAGCCCGGACAGGGCCGAGGCCCCGGCCAGGGTGAGGTGGTCATCATCGGCCGCGCGGTCGATCGCCAGTTGGGCGTGCCGGAGGGTGGCGGGTGCGTCACCTCCGACCAACGCCAGCGCAGCTCGGTACATCTCGATCGTCCCGGGCAGGCGCGAGAGCTCTGCCTTGTCGACGACGACCATTCCTGCCGATCGCGCTTCCGGCCCCTCGCGGTCGTGGGTGGCCCGCTCCAGCCACCGCTCCGCATCGCGCAGACGCGCTTCGACTCCCTCGAACTCGTTGCCGGCCATCAACGCCCCGATGAGGCCAACCGCGAGCACCGGCCGCATCCGAACGATCTCGTCGGGGATGACGTCGAGCCAGCCACGGATGGTGGCTTCCTGCCTGTTCCGCTGCAGCGCCGGGATGGCCAG
>JBBQGJ010000316.1:0-7974 GCA_038322925.1 Mycobacteriales bacterium | reverse complement strand
GTCGGCAGAGCCAAGGGCACCTTCGCCCTCAAGTCCGCCACCCTGGTCGTCGACGAGAACGGCGGGCAGTCCGTCACCGCCGAGATCGATGCCGCCAGCGTCGACACCAAGCAGGAGCAGCGCGACGCGCACGTCCGCTCCGCCGACTTCCTGGACGTCGAGAACCACCCGTCCCTGACCTTCGTGTCCACCGGCGTGAAGAGCGTCGACGGCGAGGAGTTCGTTCTGGTCGGTGACCTGACGATCCGTGGCACCAGCCAGCAGGTCGAGCTCGCCGTCGAGTACCTGGGCGAGACCGTGGACGCCTACGGCAGCACGCGCGCCGGGTTCTCCGCCACCACCTCGATCAGCCGCAAGGCCTACGGCGTGAGCTTCGAGGCCGCGTTCGGTGCCGGCAATGCCGTTGTCGCCGACAAGGTCGAGATCGCCCTCGAGCTGGAGTTCGTCAAGGACGCCGCCTGATCGCCGCCTGATCGGAAAGTGATCGTCAGGCTGAGTCTGAGGCCGGCACTTTTTTGACACCGGAAACCCGGCCGACTTCGGTTGGCCGGGTTTCGGCGTCTCGGCCGGCGCGCACGACGCTGTGCGGCATTATCGGCACGGTGTCGGACATTGGAGCCAAAGCTACTGGTCGCGGGACTGTACGTCTATCGGTGCAACTCCTGAGGTGGAGGAGACACCTGTGACTGATGTGGTGGATATGGCTTCGGCAGCAGCCGGGTCTGCGTTTGATGCGGTGGATGAGCAGCTGCTGCGGCAGTGGGTCAAATCCCTTGGCGGACAACGCGATCACAGGTCGTCCACCCCGACCGCGCCCGATCCGACCCGGCGAGGGCGCGACGTACTGGCTGCGGGTATTGACCGAGATCAAGACCGCGGCACCAGGGACTGCCTGATCGTGGTCTGCGACGGCCTGACCGGGCTGCCCGACGGGGTCGCCGCGGCGTGGCCGCAGACGAGCGTGCAGACCTAGGTGGCGGTGATCGATGATCGTCACCCAGGCATGGGCGAAGCGATTGGCATTCCTACTGTGACAGGTAGGCGCCCGCGCGCCGTAGGGGGTGCTGTCGGCGGGACACCGCGATGGTGGTGCTCACCAGGAAGACCGCGCTGGCCGCTTCGGGCGATATCACCCATAGCCCGGCGACCCGCCGACCGCCGACCGCGGGACCGGGAATGCTGGACTGCGGAACCACGGGGAACAGCAGGCGCAGCAGGCTGACCAGTCCGGCGGTGGCGCCGGACATCCGGATGCGGATGGCGAGGCGTAATCCCGATATCCACATGTCGATCAGCATGCGCATGTTGGCGACGCTCCCTTTTTCGGCTCCGTCGGGGTTTGACGGCTCGCGGTGCCGATCATTTGGTCGTCAATCCCGATGTGTCTGATCGGGTTGGGTTGTTGATGGGTCTCTATTTCTTGTAGCGGTTACGGCCGATGAGTAAGCCGGCGATGAAACCGCCGGCGGCCGCGATAGCCAAGGCGATGGTGAGCGGCATGGTGATGGACCAGAAGAGGAACTGCACGGGGGTGCTCTGCCAATTGGTGACGATAAAGACCAGGACCAGCACGGCGATGATGATGCCGCCGATCGCCCTTCCGCTGAGTCCCCTTTTGGCCGGTGCCGACTGCTGGGTCATGGTCCGCCTCCTGTGTGGTTCGTCATTCGAGACCGCCTGGGGTGGACCGAGTCGTCCCGCTGGCCAGGCCGGTTCGTTCGATTCCTCACGGCCGTTCGCTGGTCGGTCCGCAATAGGTGACGCTAGTTTCACCGATGGGTGGTTCCCAGGGTCAAAAGACCTAGAGGCCAGCCCCGGGCGACTGTGCGGGGGCATCACCAGACCACCGCTTCACCAGCAATAGCTGGCCCTCGGCCCATGGCGGCGGGGCCGGGCGCGGGATCACCACGGCGCAGGTCTTAGGTTCTCTTCTTTCATTTGCCATCATGCGAATGACATATGGGGTCTGTGGTGACGTCTCGCCGGGTTTGTCGATCGTCCGAGGATTTATCGGGTGCGGTTGCGCGGGGCTGGTGCGCCCAGGAGTGGCCGTACGCCGCGGCTGAGGAATTCGCTGACCTGTTGGGGCAGGGTGTGTCGTCGTGCGGCTCGCATCTCGGCCGGGAGGTCGAGGTAGGCGGCGATGAGGCCGATGCAGAAGATGAGGATCAGTTCGACGGCTTGGGCGAGGGCGTCGGGGTCTCGGCGGTTGTGCGGGGCGAGGAGTTGGGTGACCTCGCCCCGCCAGGCTTGGCGGCCCTGCAGGATTCGCTCGCGGATACGGGGTTCGGTGTTGTTGCGTTCCCGGACCTGGATCCGCCACAGGTGGCCGCCGTCGTCCAGGCTGACGAAGAACCGTTCGATGGCCTGGGCGATCTCGGTGTCCAGTGAGCGTTTGCGGCCGTTGCCGGAGCCGTGCAGGAAGACCGATGCCTTCCGGTTGGTTGCGGCGTCGTCGAGGATCGCGATGAGCAGGTCGGTCTTGTCGGTGAATTGGTGGTAGAAGCTTCCGACGCTGACGCCGGCCGGTTCCAAGATGTCGGTGGTGAGGTTCACCGCGTCGTACCCGCGTTGGGAGAAGGCGACACGCCCGGCGTCGAGCAGCCGGGCTCTGGTTTCCAGTGCACGAGATTGGACGTGGGAGGACATGGCGGTCATCGTGCCTGAGGGGATGGTGGTCCGCCCGCTGCACTGGGCCTGTGCCTAGCAGGGCGGGCTGGTCGAGTCAGCGAGCCGACCAGCGGTGGCTGCTCTGGGCCAGTCCATGGGTGTGGTGTCCAGCATCCGGAGCAGCACGGTGAGTCGCTGGTTCCACTGAGCGGCGGGAGTGCGGTGCAGTTCATGGGCGATTGGACGCCACGGGCCTGTCCATTCGGCGGTCAGATCGTCCGCGCTGCCGCGGGCGATCGGCGAGTTCAGATGGTGGCGTAGCGCGGCGGCCAGCGAGCAGGCCTGTTCGGGTGTCGCCCGGTCGCGGGCGGCAGCGATGACGCTGCCGAACCGCGCCGACTGCTGGGGGTCGGGCTCCGGGTCGATCATCGCGCCGCACTGGTCGCAGACGGTGGCAGCAGCATCGACCACGATAACTCCGTCCCTGTGCCTTTGGCCCACCCGCTGCCGGACATCGGCGGTGCTGCGCGCCGGGCAGTCGGCCGCATCGGCGGGCGGTGTGGTAGGGGTGGTTGGTCAGGACTTGTACCGCTTGCGGCTGATCAGGTAGCCGGCGACGAATCCGCCCACCGCGGCGATGGCCAGCGCAACCCAGAGTGCCACCTCGGTGGTGAAGAAGATGAACGACACCGGGGTCTGATCACGGTTGACGGCGATGAAAACGATCAGCACGACGGCGATGACGATGCCGCCGATGGCTCTGCCGCTGAGACCCTTCTTCTTGGTCTGTTCGGGTTGCTGGGTCATGCTTGTCCTCCTTGCGTTGTGCTGGATGCCGAGAACGGCTCCCGGCCCTTGGCAATTCTTTGGGTTCATGAAGGCTCGGACATGTCCGCCTGGTCCGTGGATCGGTGGCGACTGTCAGGGTGGGGTGCGACGTCCGGAGCCGTTGCGGGATGAGGCGTTTCCGGTCATCAGCTGCCGGTTTTCGGTGACCCGTGCTGGGGGTGCGACGAGCAGTGGTCGGACGCCGCGGCAGAGGAACTCGCTGACCCGTGCGGGAAGGGTGCGCCGGCTGGTGGCGCGGGTTTCGGGGGGCAGGTCGAGGTAGACGGCGATCAGGCCGACGCAGACCAGGAATATCAGTTGGACGGCCACATCCAGTGCTGGTTGGTCGCGCCGGTTGAACGGCCCGATGATCCGCGTGATCTCCTGCTGCCATGCTCGGCGACCTTCGAGGATTCTCTGCCGGATTCTGCGGTCGGTGTTATTCCGTTCACGCGCCTGGATACGCCAGAGCGAACCCGCGTCGTCCAGGCTGACGAAGAACCGCTCCACGGCCCGCGACAGGTCCTCCTCGAGCGAGGATCGCGAGCAATCGCCCGGCTTGAGCAGGAACGTGAGGTTCTCACGTTCCTGGGCCGCCTCGTCCAGGACCGCGACCAGCAACTCGGTCTTGTCGGCGAATTGATGGTACAAACTCCCGACGCTGACACCGGCGGGCTCCAGGATGTCGGAGGTCGGATTCACCGCGTCGTGCCCGTGGAGCGAGAAGGCGGTCCTGCCCGCCTCGATCAGCCGTGCCCGGGTCTCGAGCGCGCGGGCCTGCACCGAGGGGGACATGCTCGATGCTCAGATGCCGAGCAGTTGGGCCTTGGCGGCGGAGAATTCGGCGTCGTCGAGCACGCCGGCGGCCTTGAGGTCGGCGAGGCGTTGCAGCTTGGCCATGACGTCATCGGCCGGTGCCGCTGCGGACACCGGCGGGGCCTGCTGGGCCTTCACCGCGTCGAGCTGGGCCTGCATTTCCGCCAGCTGGGCCTGGGATTGCACGGCCGTCTGCTGGGCTTGTTGTTGGCTGGCTTGTTGTTGGGCGGCGGCCTGCGCGCTCGCCTGCTGTTTGTTGCGCATGCTGCCCGAGACCGCGGTGGCGGTCCCGGCGATGACCGCGGTGCGGGCCATCGCACCGACCAGTCCGGGGCGTCCGTTTCGACGTGGCATGGTTCGTCCTTTCCTGGTTCAGTTCAGCTCGGCCACGGAGGCCAGCACGTCTTGCACCACGGCGCCGGGGACCCGGAAATTCGCCGCCAGAAGTCCGCCGGAATCTACGACCGCGTCGCGGATCGGCTTCATCCAGGTGTGTTCGAACACCAGGATCGCCGCGGAACTGTTCGGCCCGAGTTCCTCGGTCAATACGGTGACGTCCTCGTCGGCGAGCAGCCCGTCGCAGCGATCCAACAGCCCGACCAGGCCAGCGGCGTCATCGTTGGCATCGAGCTCGTCGAGCTCGATGAAGGTGGTGCTGCCGTCGGCGTGTTTCCGGGCGAACAGCCCGTCGATCACGCTGATGGTGTCGGCGTCGATCAACCGGCGCAGCTCCGGGACGAGCCGGCCGTTGAACCTGTTGCCGGGAAAGGCCACGACTACGACCTCGATGGGGCCAAGCGCCATCGGGCACCTCCGTCTTCGGGTCGGCGGGACCGAGCGACGGCGCTCGGTGGAAACCAGGGCGACCCGCTAGAAACAGTATTCTAGTTTTCTTGGGCGCACAAGAGTCTTGTGCGCCGCGATTCGGCGGTACTAGAATCAGCCCTCTAGTCTGGAAGGTGGTCGTCCGCGGCTGGCCCGCCGCTGGGACGAGTAGAACCTGGCCGATGTCAACCGCCGCGCCGCTCGGCGCGGGATTCCCCGCAGTGCGGCAATGGCTCTCACCTCACCGCGGCACTGAATGTGCTGTGCACCACCTCGTCACGGCCCGGTGTTCATGGCCGTACCAATTTCGAAGGGAATGTCGTGGACTTCTGGAGCGTCATCTGGGTCGTGATCTGGAGCTTCCTGTTCGTCGCGTACCTGTTCGTGTTCTTCTACATCCTGATGGACCTGTTCCGCGATCACGACCTGAGTGGCTGGTGGAAGGCGTTGTGGATCGTCTTTCTGATCTTCGCGCCGTTCCTCACGGCACTGGTGTACCTGATCGCCCGCGGCCGCGGGATGGCCGACCGCCAGGCGGCGCAGGCCCGGCAGGCCCGCAGCGCGACCGACGCCTACATCCAGCAGGTCACCGCGGGCGGCGCGTCGCCGGCCGAGAACATCGCCGAGGCGAAGACCCTGCTCGACCCCGGCACCATCACCCCGGCGGAGTTCGACCAATTGAAGGCCGAAGCGCTGGCCTGAGCGGCCGGACCTGGCCATTCGGTCGGTGGGATGGCCGCGATTCCAGGCGGGTCCGCGGGTCACCGGACATCGGTCCCCCGTGGCAACCCACCGGTAGGGCAACCATTGTCGTTGTGGAGTGGGTCGGGCATGCGGTGGGTGCTCCGTCTCCGGCGAGGAGCAACCGTGACCAGTACAGCCATCCCGACGGAAGATGCGCCTTTCGGGGGGCGCATCTCCCATCTCGCCACCGATTCCACTGCGGCACGACCGCGGATCGCTACACCTCCGGCCGGGCGCCGAATGCGGTAACCCAGGCCTAACCCCGCGCGATGCCCTCAAGTGATCCCGGCTGTCGGTGTCATTCGAGTACGACGGCGAGGGCCTCGGCAAGTGCGGAACAGTCCGGCTGTACGTCAACAGCTCGAGGTTGCCGACGGCCGGATCGAGGGGATCCATGGTCTCGCCGCTCATGACGTCGGATTGACCCCTGCTCGCGCGTGTGGCTCTTTCAGCAGCTGTTCCCTTTCACCGGCACCATCCACCGGATCGACATGGACCTGCCCAGCACCTTGACCAGCAGCAGCGCGACGAATTGGACGGCGGACAGTTCCGCGGAGCGATCGTCCGACAACGACCACATCCTTGGCGGCGGCCCCGGTCCGCGACGCCCCATCAAGTCAGAACGGACGGGACATGATCGACGGACCCAGCGAGACTCGCCCGGACGGCATCGCCATCAGCGACCATGACGAGTCGCTGATCGAAGAACCGTCGCCGACGCGCGCCGGCTACAGCCTGCCGCGCGGATTGATCATCGGGCTCGGCCTGGCCGCCGCGGTCATCGTGGTCGCCGGCCTGCACGCCGTCCCGCAGATCATCGCGCCCATCTTCCTCGCCCTCGTTCTGACCATCACAGTGGATCCGTTGCGCGGCATGATGATCCGCCGTGGGGCACCCCGTTGGCTGGCCACCCTGGTGGTGGTCATCGGGGTGTTCGCGATCATCATTGGGCTGGTTGTCTCGGCGATCATCGGGATCGCCCGGTTCGCCAGCATCCTGCCGCAATACGCCGACGAGATTCAGAACCAGTTGGCGGGGCTGAAATCGTGGCTGGCTGGGCTCGGCGTCTCCCAGGCCGACATCGAGAAAATGTTCAGCAGCATCGACAAGTCCAGCATCATCGGCCTCGCGACCGCGATCCTGACCAGCCTGCTCGGTGTGCTGACCTCGCTGTTCTTCATCATCACCCTGTTGATCTTCCTGGCCGTCGACGGCTCGGTCTTCGGTCACCGGATGAACCGCCACCGGCCCGGCCGGGAACCGGTCCTCACCGCGCTGGGCACCTTCGCCGCCGGCACCCGCAACTACTTCGGCGTGGCCACCATCTTCGGCGCCATAGTGGCAGTGCTCGACGGCGCGGCGCTGCTCATCCTGGGCATCCCCGGCGCCGGACTCTGGGCGCTGCTGGCGTTCGTCACCAACTACGTACCCAACATCGGGTTCCTGATCGGTCTGGTGCCGCCCGCCTTGATCGCGCTGCTGGACGGCGGGGTCAGCAAAATGATCATCGTCATCGCCGTGTACTGCGTCCTGAACTTCATCATCCAGTCGGTGTTGCAACCCAAGTTCGTCGGCGACGCCGTCGGCCTGACCAGCACCATGAGCTTCCTGTCACTGATCGTCTGGGGATTCATCCTCGGCCCGATCGGTGCGATCCTGGCCGTCCCGGCCAGCCTGCTGTTCAAGGCCCTGCTGGTCGACGTTGACCCCGACGCCAAATGGCTCCAACTATTCCTCGGCGACGAACCCCTGATCAAGAAGAAGGACCCCGACCGGTCCAAACGTGGACATCTGCCGCGCCGCGATGGAACCGGCCACCCCGGGAGGGTTCGGCCCGTGTCCCCGGGTTCCCACGCCACACCCGCCGCGTCTCCGCCGGTCCCGTGACCGACACGCCGCCCGCCGACAGCCGGGCCTGCTCACCGATGCACGAGGCCGAGTTCGTCGACCGGTCGACCGCCGCGGCGAAAAAGGCCGCAGTGTCGTTCTTTCCCTGCTGATCCTGATCGCGGCGTTGAGCCCCGCCTCCGAGCGCGGCGAGGTGCTGGGCAAACATGAGCAGCCGGTTCGAGCCTTCGGCATCGCGTCGGCGTTCGTCCCCTTGTTCACCGGGCCGGCATTCCCCAGCACTGGCCGCGGTCCCCTGCGACT
>JBBQGJ010000315.1:0-8007 GCA_038322925.1 Mycobacteriales bacterium | reverse complement strand
TATGCCGGTGGTCGCGGCGATCTCCGAGTGGCTCAGATCCCCGTAGAACGCGAGCCGGAGCACCATCCGTTGCTCGTCCGGCAGCCGGTTGAGCTCGTCGCCGATCACCACCCGATCCACCACCCGGTCGGACGACTTGACGTCGGCCTCGGGCTTTGCCGTGCTCTGCGCCGCGGTCAGCGCCTTGCGGTCCCTGTCCAACGCGGCGTACCGGTCCGCGATCTGCCGGCGGGTGATGCCCAGCAACCACGAGCCCAGCGAACCCCGGTCGGGGTTGAATCCCTCCCGGCCCTTCCACGCCCGGACGAAGACCTGCTGGACGAGATCTTCGGCGTCGTGGTGATTTCCGAGCCGGAGCAACCCGACGCGGTGCACCATCCCGCCGTAACGATCGAAGGCCTGGCGGAGAGCGGCCTCGTCGCCGGCCCGGAACCTCTCCATCCACTCGCCGTCCAAGAGCGGCTCAGGAGTTGCCCCCGACAGGGGGCGTGAGACGCCGGACACGCTCCTGAGCCTAGGGGTCATCCACCGGTGGGCACCGCCGTGACGGCGATGTTGTCGTCGTATCCGAGCGTGGAGGTGTTGAACGAGCCGCCGCAGGTGATCAACACCAACCGCGGGTCGCCGCCACGGTCGAAGAGCCGATCGAGCGGAACCCCACCCTTGTGCCATCCCTCCCGGGACAACACCGAGAACGTCCGCGCCGTCCCGGTGGCGTCGGTCACCGTCAGCGTGTCGCCCGGTTGCAGCGAGCCCAGATCTGCCAGTGCTCCCGCGCCCTGCAGGTGGTCGTCCACGTGGCCGGTGAGTACCGCTGATCCCCGGGTCGCGCCGGGTGCCCGCCCGAAGCGGTACCAGCCGACGGACTGGACATCCTCCGGGATCTCCAGCTGGCCGTTGTCGTCGACCCCGACGGGAATGATCGCGGAGTCGACACCGAGCGCGGGAATCTGCACCCGGATGGGCGTGCTTGCCGGTGCCGGCTCGGGGGCCGCCGGCGTGCTCCGCACTTCCGGCGCTGCCGATGTGGTCGGCGGCCCCTGGGCGGCTGTTCCGCTCGTCCCCCCCGGCACCCCCGAGGCCATCGGGGAGGACGATCCGGCGTCATTCGTCAGTGCCATCGCTTCCGCCGCGTTGACAGTGGTCACCGTCTGGCCGGCCGGTGCCGGTTCGGTGGCCCACCAGACGATCGGCGCGGCGGCGAGGATGGCCAGCCCCACCACCAGGCTGGTGGCGGCCTGGTGGTGGGACAACCAACGGCGCTTGCGCGCCTGCTGGTGGCGGCCGGGCTCGGTCAGCGGGAGCTCTCCGAGTACAGCCTGCGGCCACCGACCACCACGGCGGCGGCGCCGATGGTCAGCAGCACGACCAGCAGGATGGTCGGCACCGAGCTATCGGCCGGACCGGTGCCGGCCGGGACGCCGCCGGGGGCCGAATGCAGGCCCGGGATGGTGAACGAAACCACCGTCAAGGTACCGTCTTTCGCACTGCCGACGGCGTGCACGAAGGTCGCAGATCCCTCGGCCAGATCCAGCGTAGCCGGGCCGATCACGACCGTGTCGGTTCCCGCGAGGACCACGTCGGCGGACACGGATCCGGCCGGGATGTTCAGCACACCCTCCTTCGGGTTGGTGAGGCCCGCGAGCACTACCGTGCCGCCGGCGCGTACGTCGACGGCGGGCGCGGCCGCGTCGTGCCGGACGACCAGCCGGGTCTGACCAGCGGAGATGGTGGAGATGTCGTTGGCGTAGGGGGTGATGGTCGGATCGCCGGCCGCGGTCAGGTGGGCGACCAGCGTCACGCTGGTCCCGCCGACCAGGTCGGCGTTCGCGGTCAGCAACGGCTTGGAATCATCCGTGGCGTCCGCCGCGGTGATGTCAACCTTGTAGCTGCCTGCCGGAAGAGCAAGTGGCCCGGCAACGGTTTCGGGCTGGAAGTCGTTGAGGGTCAGTGCGCCGTTCACGTAAACGTCCACCGGCAGGTTCGGAATGCCGTGCACGACATACACCTGTGCGGTGCCCGCGGCGGACGCGGCCGTCGCGCCCAGCAGGCCGGCCGCGACGGCAAGCGTGCCGGCGGCGGTGGCGGCGATGAGACGCCTCATAGATCCTCCTTGTGGAGTGGGGAGTGCTGACGTGGCTGAGTATGGCCCCCACCGTGGGGTTCGGATGCACAGATCGGGTCTTCATTCGTTTCGTGGGTTTTCGGCGCGGCCGGGATAAGTCCCGCTGGAAGACCCTCGTTGGCACGCGGCCGGCGGCGGTGGAGGTGAACGCGGTGGCCATGGCCGCGGTGCGGCACGGTCAGACGTCCACGCCTCGCGCGATGAGCGCGTTGCCCCATCGCGTCGGCCGGCCCGCAACGCCCGCACCACCGCCGGTCCTGCCATCGACCGGAGCGAGAACCCTGGCCCGCGCGCTCTTTCTCGCCTCCGACGCCTCGCGCACGATATTGACCAGCAACGGAATGCAGCGGATCGTCAGAGCCAGCACCAGGCCCACCGGTCCGGATCGACGCCGAACCGGTGCCGCGGGGGGAGCAGTCGCTGGCAGACATCGAGCATCGCGGTGACCCGCGTGGTGAGGGTGACCAGAGCGGCGATCGCGACGGTGATCAACCGGCTGCCGCAGACCATCACGGCCCGGTCCGGTCCGCTGAAGATCAGTTGGAAGATGCCGACGAACAGGATGACCCACCGGAGCGGCCCGAGTTGTTCCCAGGCAAACCGGGCGGGGGATGCGGGCTAGCGCGAAGCCGCCGGCGACCAGTAGGGACGGCCACCCCCAGCTGCCACGGCCGGGTGGCCGCGACCACCGCGATGATGGCAATCAGCATGCCCAGCCGCTTCTGCCCGGCCGGAATCTTTTGCAGCACAGAGGATCCGGCGTGGTAGAGCCCGATGACCGCTATGGCGCCTGACCCGTGTCCGGCGGGTTCATGTCAGCAAACCTGGTGTAGGAGTCGACCGCGGCTGCTGGCGAAACCGTCGGCGATGACCCGGCCGGAATCCAGTACGACGACACGGTCGAATCCCTCGAGAGCAGGTGCAGGTGGTGGGTGACGAGCACGATCTGTTTTCGGGCATCCCGGCCAGCAGGTCGTTGACCATCCGTGAGTTGCGCAGGTCCAGCAGGGTGGTCGGTTCGTCGTCGGCGATCACGTCCGGGCCGGTGATCAACACCGCGGCGATCGCCAGCAACTGTTTCTGCCTCGGCGGACAGCAGATGCGTCGGGTGATCGGCATGGTAGTCGCTGCACCCGAAAACGAGGGCGTGTTGTCGTTGTGCGTCGCGGAGTTCGGCCCGGCGGGCGGCGTCCTGACCGAGATGCAGAGCCGTCCGGCGACGAACCGTGCGGTGCCGTTGATCAGGTCCTGCCAGGCCGCATCCGGGTGCGGCTGGGCGATGGTGGCGGCGGGGCTCATCGACGGGGCCGAACGGTGAGAGCCACCCGGTCGTACCCGGCCAGGGCGCCGTCCTCGGCCAGCGCGACCCAGGCTCCCCGCTGCAACGCGAGCTCGATCAACTCGTCCACGGCGTCGTCGATCACACCGGGGCCGCCGATCGCGTCCGCGGGCGACAGGAAGTCACCGTCGTCACTGATCGTGGCCGGGTAGAACAGGCTCTCCTCGACGACGAGCATCTCGGGTCGCTCGTGACGGGCCGCGAGCCAGGCGGCCGGCACTCCGGTGACCACCCGACCGGCCCGGTCGCGACTGGCCAACTGCTGCAGGGCCTCGGCCTGGCGAGAGCGCAGGTAACTGTCCAGAACGGGTTGCAGACGCTGGGCGAGGACCGGCAGCGGCGCCTTCGCCAGGTTCCCGCTGATACTGCCGGCGAGCCGGCCCACGTTGCGCGACAGGGACCGGAACTGGGTCAGGACCCGGTCCGGCCCGATCAGGATCAACGGTGCGGGACGCAACCGCAGGTAGACGCCCAGCGCGGTGTCGACGCGGCGCAGGAACGCCGAGTTGGTCGGGTTGGTCACCTTCTTCACGCTGTCCACCGAGAACATCGGAAAGGCCTCCGTCGTCGCCGGCTGGAGGACACCCGCGCCGCCGTCGAACAGCCGCGCCTGGCCGGAGTTGAACACCAACACCACGTGCCGTGGGGTGCGGTGCAGGGCCCGGACGAGGTCCCTGGTCGCGAAGGTGTTGTCGACAACGGCTCGATCCTGAACCGACACCGGCAGGGTCATGAACTGGGCGCTGTCCACACTGGCGAAGACAGCAACCGCCGCCGCGGTCGGCGATTCGGCCGCCTCACCCACGACGCGGGCCAACGCGGATTCCACGGCCGCCGACACCGTTTTCTCCGGCAACCGCTGCAACCGGGTGACTGCCTCAGCGGCCAGTGATCTGAGCGTCGCGGCGTCGGCCGACGTCATCCGGGATGCCGATGTCGTGCAGAGCAACAGGGACACCGAAGGATACGACCGGGATACTTGGAGCAGGAGTACCTCATCGACGGTCGGGCCGGGCAAGGGGGTCGTGGCGACTCGGGTGCGGGACATCACGGACATGGGGTTTCCTCACTACGGGTGGATGGGTGGCTGATGGTCGGTGAAGAGATCAATCCAGGAGCGCGAAACCGCGATGCTTCAGTGCATCCGACAAGTCGGTGATTCCATCGATCAGGCGTCCGGGAGACCGCCGACCGGAGCGACCGCGGGGTGTTCGGGCGGGGGTGTGCCGCCGGGTCCCGGACGCTCAGCCTCCAGGGCCGTGGGAACTGTCCACGGCCTCGAGGCGGGTTCGAGGACCCTTCGGTCCTGGTCACCGTCGATCGCGGCGTCGATCTGGTCGTCGTTGTCGTCGGCCGGCAACGGGTTTCGCAGTGACGCGATGATCGAGATGGTCAGCGCCAGGATGATGACGCCCAACGACACCAGTGACGGGATCTCCGGGATCGAGGTGGAGATGACCTTGTGCCCGGCCTGCAGGAAGAGCTTGACGCCGATGAAGGCGAGGATGAAGGCCAGCCCTCTGCCCAGGTAGTGGAACTTCTTCAGCATGCCCGCCAGCAGGAAGTACAGGGCCCGTAGGCCAAGGATGGCGAAGGCGTTGCTGGAGTAGATGATGAACGTGTTGTCGCTGACCGCCAACACCGCAGGCACGCTGTCGACCGCGAAAATCAGGTCAGCCGCCTCGATGGCGACCACCACGGCGAGCAACGGGGTGGCGATGCGCTTGCCGGCCTCCTTGTAGAAGAACTTGGTGCCGCGGTACTCGTCCGACACCGGGACAAGCTTGCGCAGCAGGCGGACCGCGAAGCTCTTGCCCGGGTCGATGGTGTCGTCGTCATCCTTGAGCAGCTTGTAGGCGCTGTAGATCAGGATGGCGCCGAATACGAACAGCACTGCGGTGAACGTGGAGACGATCGCGACGCCGAGGGCCAGGAAGATGCCACGGAAGACGAGGGCGCCGATGACGCCGTAGAAGAGGACCCGGTGCTGATACTCACGGGGCACCTTGAAATACGCGAAGATCAACGCGAAAACGAAGAGATTGTCGACGCTGAGCGATTTCTCGAGCAACCACGCGGTGGTGAAGTCGATGGCCGGGTCAGCGCCCAGGGTGAAGAAGACGACGACGGCGAACCCGAGCGAAAGGCCGACCCAGACCGCGCTCCAGATCGCTGCTTCCTTGAATTTGATGATGTGCGCGCCGCGGTGGGCGAGCAGATCGATGGCCAACATGATGACGACCACGGCACCGAATGCGGCCCAGGCCCAGAAGGGAACGGTCATGAGTGTCCTTGGTGAAAGAGGGAAGCTGAGGATCGGAGCCTTGGGCACCGATCTCTCCACTGTGCCGACGCTTTTCGGGTTCATCCACGGCAGTTTTCGGCTGTTGACTGGCCGTTTTGTTGCCGGAACCCGGCAGTTAGATGGGGTGGGTCATTCGTAATCCGGCCAGCCCAACAACCGCGCACCGGTCACCGCGGTCTGCAGCTCGAAACGCTGCGCCGGGTCGGTGGGGTCACGCCCAGTGAGGTCGGCGACCTTTTCCAGCCGGTAGGTCAGCGCGCGGACGGACAGGTGCAGCGAACGGGCGGCGAGCGAGGCGTTCCCACCGGTCGCGAAATAGGCCTCGAGTGTCCGCAGCAGCGACTCGGCCCCGCCCCTGGCCCCGGTCAATGGCGTCAGCACCGCATCGACCAACTCCCGCATCGCGGTCTCGTCGCGGACCAGCACCCGTTGCACCAGCAGGTCGGCCGCGTCCCAGACCTGCTCGTTGCCGCCGAGTCGGGCGCCCAACTCGAGCGCTTCCAGTGCCTGCTCATACGACAGCCGGACACCGCTCGGCCCCTGATGGGCTCTCCCGACCCCCATCCGCCAGGCCCCTACGTCCGCGGTGCGTCGTAGCTGCACACCGGCAGTCGTCGCCGCGGTCGGCAGGCTTCGGGCCAGCCCGGTGACCACCTGGTCGATAGCGCCGCGATCCGGTGCCGCGAAGATCACCACCAGTGAGCCCTTCTTGGTGGTCACCAGGGCATCTGCATCGGCCTTCGTCCCCAATATCGAGCGTTCCAACATCGCGGTCAGCGGTGACGAGTCGGTGAACGCCCGCTCCGCCTGCACGACGACGGCGGAATGCGGACCCGCGAGGCTCAGGCCGAACGAGCCGGCCCGCTCGACCAGCCCGGCCAGCGCCTGCGCCCCTCCGAGCAACAGGTCATCGACGAACTCCCGCCGAGCCGCGGCCTGCGCCGCAACGAGGTCCCGGCGGGCCAACTGGTAGCCCTCGGTCAGCACCGCGACCACATCGTCGACCGCGCGCAGCATGACCTCCCCGGCCCGCACCACCGTGTTCGGGTCCTGTGCGGAGCTGACCTCCGGCAGATGCCGCCACAGTCGCCACGCTGCGGACAGATACAGGTCGAGCAACGCCCGCATCGCGACACCGCGAGCCGCGGCCTTCCGCCCGGCATCGCGGTAGAGCGCCAGGTCCCGGCGTCCCAAGCGGTTGCCGGTGGCGACCGCGGCGACAAGCGCCGACAGGAAGTCGACGAGCAACTCCGCGTCGATGCCGCCGGCGTCCTGGGCGGCCGCTGCGGCGATCGGGTCCAGCGGAACCCCAGAACCGGTTGCCGATGCCATGTCGCCCTCCCCGCTGATCGAGTGGTGAAGCCCCGCCAACCGGGCCCCGACCCAACGATCCCATCCCCGCGTCCAGACATCCTGGCCGCCAAGGAATCGGCCCTTCGCCACCCATTCCCGGCCACGGTTGGCCTCAACGCGGATGGCCATCGCAGGCCATCAACGCCGACCTGTTCGCCATCACCACCCGGTCCCGCACGTTGGGTATACCCAGCGGCCGGAACTGCCCGGCTTACCATGCCGGGCGATAACTGCCCGGTCAATGCTGCCGGCGATCTCGTCCAGAAACTCCGACCACCCCGGGCACCGGGGCCGGCGTGCGCGCCGGCAAAACGCAACCCTCTAATTGATTAGATGTATATGAGCTGTGGGGAGATCCTCCGAGCGGACTCTGACGCGCCGCCCCTCTCCGGGGGAGAGTTTTTCTCAACCCAGCGGTGAGCAGTGTTGATGTTATTCGTTGCGCAGCAACGAGTATCTGAACCCGGCACATGCCGGTGTTTAACACAGTTACACGTCTACAGACCTGACCTGGATCGTTCGTGCGCCCAGTGGAACTGGAGGTGCCTCGTGATGGGGTGATCTGTTGGTTCGTGCTCGTCGTCGCTTGCCGGTGTGAGTCCGGTCCGGGGTGATCTGTTGGTTCGTGCTCGTCGTCGCTTGCCGGTGTGAGTCCGGTCCGGGTAGCTGTCAGGAGGCCCGGTAGCAGACTGGCGACTCGGGTTGGAAACGGTCCGGGTCGAAGCCCAGTGTCGAAGGCCCTTTTGGGGGAGCAACTGGACGGTCCGCAGCATGAAGCGAAGCCTGCAGCGTCGTTAGAGGTCCTACCCGTGAGGGTGGGAGTAGAGGGAGCCGAGCCGCTGAAACCACGGTGAAGGCCTATGGACGCGGTGAAGAACCTGAAAT
>JBBQGJ010000314.1:0-8012 GCA_038322925.1 Mycobacteriales bacterium | reverse complement strand
TCTGCTGACCGAACTGGGGGTCCTTGACGCCCGGATCGTTCCCGAAAAGCCCTGTACCGCGCCAGATGCCGACCAGCGGCAGGAGTGGTTGGCACGCGGGATGCAGGGTCGGACCGAAACGGAGATTGGCGGTGTCGTCGGGCACCGGCAGCGGCGCGGTGTCGCCGATGTTGCGGCCGGCGGTCAGCGCGGCCCGCTGCGCCGCGGCCGCGACGGCCGCGTCGCCGCTACCCCATTCGGCGCCGGGGATCTGTTCGGCGTCCGGGATGCCCTCGAGATCGGGGAGAACCGGGCCGGGTATGGACGGAACTTCGTGCGCGACATCGACGTACTCGCCGGCAGTGCGCTCGGCGGCGACCAGTCCGGCGATCTCCTCCGCGGTGGTACCCGGGTCGTTACCGGGGTCAGTGCTGTCGCTCACCGGTCTTCGTGCAGCAGCCGATAGACGACGTAGATGGCGAACCACGTGACCAGCAGCGCGACCGCCACCAGCAATCCGGTATAGAAGATCTCCACGGGGTCAGCCTAGCCTGAGCCCCCCGGCATCAACCGGGCCTGCGGTGTGACGACCGTGACGCGACAACCGTGACGTCTCCGAACAGGTGCCTGACCAGACGCGGCCCCACGGGTGAACGCGCACCACGCCATCCGGGCGTCCACCGGGGAAGCGCCCGGCCCGTGCGCACCGGTGGTGTCCTGCTGTCAGCCGACGAGGACGTCCACCGGCGAGACGCCCAGTACCGCCTGCACGCTGGCCTGGCCGTTGCCGACCCTGGACAGTGCGCGCACCGTCCAGCTGCCTGGTGCCGCGTAGAACCGGAAGTCGCCGGCGGAGGAGCTCACCACCTCGGCGGTGAACTCGCCGGTGCCGTCCAGCAGCCGGACAAAGGCCCCGGCCACCGGGTCCGGCCCGTTGAGCACCTTTCCCTGCAGGATGGCCTGGTCGGTGATGCTGGTGCCGACAGGCAGGTCGAGGCTCTGTTCCGGCGCGCCGCAGTCGCTCACGGGTATTCCTTTCGGGAGGTGAATCTCCGGGCCGTCGGCCGAAGGATGGACGATCAGGCGCCGGTCTCCACCGGGACGCCGACCAGCGAGCCGTACTCGGTCCAGGATCCGTCGTAGTTCTTGACGTTCTTCTTGCCGAGGATCTCGGTCAGCACGAACCAGGTGTGGCTGGAACGCTCGCCGATCCGGCAATACGCGATGGTGTTCCTGGAATCGTCGACGTCGGCGTACAAGTCGGTCAGCTCCGCGTCGGACCGGAAGGTGCCGTCCTCGTTCGCGGCCTTGGACCACGGGACGTTCACCGCGGTCGGGATGTGTCCGGCGCGCTGCGCGGCCTCCTGAGGCAGATGCGCCGGCGCGAACAACTTGCCGGAGAACTCGTCGGGGGAGCGGACATCGACCAGGTTCTGGTTGCCGATCGCCGCGACGACCTCGTCACGCAGGGCGCGGATCGAGGTGTCCTGCTCCTTTGCCGTGTACGTGGTCTCGACTCGATCGGGGGTGTCGGTGACGAGCGCGCGTCCGTCGAGCTCCCACTTCTTGCGACCGCCGTCGATCAACTTGACGTCCTGGTGGCCGTACAGCGTGAAGTACCAATAGGCGTAGGCGGCGAACCAGTTGTTGTTGCCGCCGTACAGCACAACGGTGTCCTCATGGGAAATGCCCTTGGCGGACAACAGCTTTTCGAATCCGACGCGATCGATGAAGTCGCGGCGGACGGGGTCCTGCAGCTCGGACTTCCAGTTGACCTTGACGGCGCCGGCGAGATGACCGCCGTCGTAAGCCGTGGTGTCTTCGTCGACCTCGACGAAAACCACACCTGGAGTGGACAGGTTCTGCTCTGCCCATTCGGTGGTGACGAGGGAGGCCTCGCGACTCATACTGCACTCCTTGCGGGGGATGAGGTGCCACGCCGGATGGCGAATGACGGACGGGAAATGTGCGGGCGGACGAGATGAGGGCGCCAGAGAGGTCAGCGCCTCGGGGCGCCGATCGGCACCCCGTGAGGGTACGGATCGACGGCGGGGTGCGGCGGCGCTGACCGTCAGGTCGAGGAGAGACGCACCCGGGGAACGCAACAGAGTGCGCTCCCGACGCGCACGAGGTCGACGGCGCGTCGGCTGGTCAGCAGCGGCCCCATGTCGCTAACGGTAGCAGCCCGCTGCCAGCCGTCCGACCAGGGACGACAGCCCGCTGAAGCGGTCCTGCGGTCGGAAACTCAGGCCTCACCGGTGGTGATCCGCGAGCGCACCGCAGAAGGACAAACCGGGGATCGTCACGCGGCCCGTGGGACGACCACCACCGGTCCGGCAACTCGATGCAGCACGCTTACAGCCACCGAGCCCAGCATCAGGGTGGCGAAGCCGCCGCGGCCGCGGGAGCCGACCACGACCAGGTCCGCCGATCGCGCCTCCTCGGCCAGCACCTCCGCCGGATGACCCATTCGCACCAGGGTGTCGAGAGGGACGTTCGGATGCCGAATCCGGCAGGCCGCGATCGCTTCCTCCAGCAGCGCCGTCGCCCCGGATTCCAGGAGCTCCGCCGCCTCCGGCGAGGTGGGGCGGGTGCCAAGGACCGGGTACTGCCAGGTACTCACGACCAGCACGGACGCTCCCCGCAGCGCTGCCTCGTCCACCCCGAAGCGGACCGCCTCCGAGCTGCTCAGGCCGTCCACGCCGACCACGATGCGGCCGCGCGGCTGTCCGCCGGACGAGCGGATGACGGCGAGCGGGGCGCTGGTATGGCCGGCCAGGTGACCGGTCAGCGACCCGGCAAACACACCCTTCCAGCCGCCGAAGCCCCGACCGCCGACGACCAGCAGGTCGACCCGTGTGGACACCGTGACCAGCACGCTGGTGGGGTGGCCTTCGATGATCTCGATCTCCGGTTCGACCGCAGG
Organism: Mycobacteriales bacterium; assembly: GCA_038322925.1. Lineage (GTDB taxonomy): Bacteria > Actinomycetota > Actinomycetes > Mycobacteriales > Nakamurellaceae > Nakamurella. Next base: position 5,107 of record JBBQGJ010000314.1, on the reverse strand, counting down.
CCCCGGCGAATGCCCGGCCGTCCGCTCGTCCGCGGCGTCCGTCTTGCTGTCCGCTTCCGGGTGCACAACGCTCTGCGGTTGGCCTCCGGTGCCCTCGCCCGAGAGGGGCAGGGTGCGCGCAATCGCGGCTCGGATCTGGGTCATCCGATCGCTGATGTGACGGTTGATCTCGTCCACGTGCTGCGGTGAATCGTGCGGCCATTCCAGTGCCGACGGCCTGGCGATCACCGCGATCAGTCGGGCCTGTCGCAATCCGGCCTCGACGCGGGCCCAGCGCAGGGCGAGCAGGCTCGGGTCACTGCCGTCGACACCTACCGCGATGACGCCGGTCACGGCGCTCACCTCCGTTCTCCAGATCGCTCGAGCACCCACCCGAGCACCCATCCGAGTACCCACCCGAGTACCCACCCGAGCACCCACCCGAGGGCTCTCGCTGGCGCTTACTGGTGGCCGGTGGCGTGTGCGATGCCGCTGCCTGATGCTGTCACGGTCAGGCATACCGGGCGAGCGCCGCGAGCGGACAGCCCGGAGCGGGCCACCACCGGAGCCGCGCTACCTGAGCTGGGACAGCCGGAAAGCGCCGGTGCTCACCGTCAGCACAAGGTCGTTGCCGCGCACGGCCGCGACCGCGTCGGTGATCGCGAACGGCAGACCGGCCAGCGACAGCGAAGTGCTCAGCTGCCCGGCCAACACATCCGCTGCCGCCGCGGCGACCGGCGTCAGATCGATCCCGGCGGCGGACAGGTGTGCCACCGTCAGCATCAATGTGCCGTTGGTGATGCTGATGGTCGCCGCGCCGGTGAGCGGGATCGACTGCCCGGCGATGGTCAGCGTTGCGGCGGCAACGATTCCGCCGTCCGGACCGGCGCTCAGCGTCAGGTCGGGCCGACCGACGGCAGCGGCCAGGGAATCCAGCGGGATCAGCGCGCGAACGTTCGCCGATTGCGCGGTGAGGTTGGACGTGTTTCCGGCGAACGCATCGCGGAGCGGCAGGTCAACGGTCTGAAGTTCTGCGACGGCCCGCACACCCGGGATCGCGTCCGCCGACGTGGTGCTCGCACTGATCACCACCTGCGGGTAGCTGCCCTGGATGGCGTGCCACAGAAAGGGAAATCCCTCGATCGAGACGTCGGGGGTGATGTCGGTACCCACCTCGGACGAGATGGCGTCAGCGGTCCGGGACTCCGCGTAGGCGCGGGCTCCGAAGTCCGCGGCCACCAGCAGCACCAGAAGGACGATCACAGTGATGACGAGCTTGCGCACCCGCCCAGTGTCTCAGCGCTCCGGCCCCGGCTCCGCCGCACCAGCAGCGCGGTGGACCGCGATGGCCCGCTCGTCGGCGGCCTGTGTGATCACTGTGGTGGTCCAGAGCGCAATGCGATGAATCAGCGCGGCGGACGTCCCCGTTTCGCCGTGACCCATGTCCTGCTCGATCCACAGCTCCGCGGCGCCGCCGGAAGCCCGCCGGAGAATCTCCGCGTGCGCGGGGCCGAAGTAGTCGTCCTTCGTGCCGTGCACGAGCAGGCAGGGCACGGTGATGTTCGCCATCGATTCGACCGGGCTCGGTGGCAGGTGTTCCCAGGGCCGGGTCAACCGGACACCCAACACACGCCCGACCACCGGCCCGGCGGGGCTTTCCAGCAACCAGTGAACCCGGCGCATCGGGGTCGTTTCGCGGATGTACCACCGTGACGGCGCCGAAACAGCGACAACCGCGTCGCCGCGATCCACTCCATGGCTAGCGTGTCGCAGGGCGACTGCCGCTCCCAGGGAGAATCCGACTACGGCGACCGAGGAGTACCCGAGCTCCCTGGCCCAGCGGACCGCGGCGTCCAGGTCGAGGATTTCGTCACGGCCGACCGATGATCGTCCGGTCGAACGACCGTGTCCCCGGAAATCCACGGCGACAACGCCGCCATGGGTGGCGAATGTGGCCATCACCTGCTGGGTGGCCGGCTTGTCGATCCCGTGGGTGAACCCATGCGCCACCACCCATCCCGGACCGCCGGTGGGCCCGCGGTAGTGCAGACCGGCCAGCATCTCGCCGTCGTCGGTGGCGCACCGGAACCGGACCCCTGGCCCGGGCGTCATGACGATGGAGCCGTCGCCAACGTTGTCACCTATTCTGGCCTCCAGTAGTGACCTGCCACCCACGCCCCGCGGCACGACATGCCGTCGTGACACCGACGAAACATGGCCCTGATGGTTCGCGCGGTGAATCGTCATCTGGTGATCAGTCGCGGCACCGCGCCGCGGACGCTGCCGAGCCGGAAGCCGTCAAGAACGACGTTAGACTTGCATGTCGGTGACCTGCAGACGAGGAGGAGGCACATGGAACTCCTGCTGCTGACCACCGATCCCACCCCGGCGTCGGTGTTGCCCGCGGTGGACCTGCTGCCCGTGCGGATCCGATCCGCACCGCCCGAGGCGGCGTCCCTGGTCACGTCGGGGCCCTACGACCTGCTGCTGCTGGACGCCCGCCATGATTTGGCCGCGGCCAGGACACTGTGCCGGTTGCTGGGTGCCGACGGTCTCGCGGTATCCATCCTTGCTGTCGTGACTGAAGGCGGGATGGTGGCGATCGGACCGGAATGGGGAGTGGCCGACGTCGTGCTGGCCACCGCCGGGCCCGCCGAGGTGCACGCCCGGCTGCGCCTGCTGTCGGCCAGGACCAACAGTTCGGCGAACTCGGGGATGATCAGCCTCGGTGAGCTGACCATCGAGGAAGACACCTACACCGCGCGCTTGCGCGGCCGGCCGTTGGAGCTGACCTACAAGGAGTTCGAGCTGCTGAAGTTCCTGGCTCAGCACCCCGGCCGGGTCTTCACCAGGGAGCAGTTGGTCACCGAGGTCTGGGGCTACGACTTCTTCGGCGGTACCCGGACGGTGGACGTGCACGTCCGCCGGCTGCGCGCCAAACTCGGATCCGAGCACGAATCGCTGATCGGAACCGTCCGCAACGTGGGCTACAAGATGGTGCCGCCGTCCCGGACGGTGCTGCGGGACGAATCGACGCCGACCGGCGCCCAGGCGTGAAAGATGCGGCCGGCACCGATTGGGTGCTGCCGCAGTGGGGTTCGGCGCGGGAACCAGGACCTGAATCAGGATGGGACTCAGAGGCGTCCGTCGCTGACGCTGTCAGCGCAGTGAACTCCCGGGCTGCCCTGGTGGACGGGGTCGAGCCGATCTCCGGGCACGTGCTGCAGGCCGTCGCCGACGGATCCGCGCAGACCCTCCTCGTCGGCGCGTGGGACCTGCCAGGAGCGCGGGCGGAACATGTCGTCGGCGATGACGCCGAGCTGGCCGGGGTTGCCGTCGGGTCCGGCGATGATCCCGCCGAGGTCGTCGTGGCACCGGAGTTCCGCCGGCGCGGCCTGGGCGAGGCGCTCGTGCGGGCGGCGGTGGACCTGCTGGGCGCGGTCTGGGCGTACGGAAACCTCCCGGCGGCGGTGGCGCTGGCCGGTCGGCTGGGGCTGATCCGCTCCCGGGAATTGCTCCAGCTGCGGCGGACGTCGACCGCACGAGATCTCGTGGAGTTGCCGGAGGGAGTCCGGATCCGTGCCTTCGTGCCCGGCCGCGACGACGGGGAATTCCTTGCGGTGAACGCGCGGGCCTTCGCCTGGCATCCCGAGCAGGGCAGGCTCGACGAGGCCGGCCTGCAGGCGGAGATGTTGCAGGACTGGTTCGACCCGGCGGGTTTGTTGCTGGCGGTCAGTGGCCCGCCGGACGCCGAACGGGTGCTGGGTTTTCATTGGACGAAGGTGCATCCGGTGGACCCGACCCCGGGCATAGACCCGCGGCCCGAGGACGGTCCGACGATCGTCCCGGACGGTACGCAATCGCCGGGTCCCGTCGGCGAGATCTATGTGCTCGGCGTGGATCCCGAGTCGCCGGTGCGCGGCCTGGGCACACCGCTGACCGCCGCCGGATTGAACCACCTGGCCGATCGGGGGCTTTCCACCGTGATGCTGTACGTGGAGGCCGACAACGCCTCTGCCCTGAAGCTGTACCGGCGCTTCGGGTTTGAAACCGCGGTCAGCAACGTGGTCTATTCGCGGCCTGCCTGACGGGAACCCTTGGGTGATCCCCGTTTGGGGACCGGGACAGGTTCTGGGCGCCATCACCGGTCCCGCCATGGTGATCACCGGCCCGGTCCGGGTCGAGATCGCTCGATGTCGATCTGCGGGCTACCCGTTCGTGTAGGTCATGGCGGGACGGTGCAGATCTGTACAGCGAGGAGAAGCTCATGAGCACGATCACAGTGGTGTGCAACCTGACCCTTGACGGAGTCATGCAGGCACCGGGACGTCCCGACGAGGACCGCCGCGGCGGCTTCACCCGCGGCGGCTGGGCGGTGCCGTACAGCTCGGACGCGATGGGCCGCGTGTTCGAGGGGATGGGCCAACAAGCCGGGCGGAGCGGGGCGATGTTGCTGGGCCGCCGGACCTTCGAGGACTTCGCCGGCTTTTGGCCGAATCAACCGGACAACCCGTTCACGGAGGCGCTCAACCGGACGCAGAAATACGTGGCCTCCGCGACGCTGGCCGACCCTCTGCCGTGGGTGAACTCCACGGTGCTGGCCGGAGACACCGCGAAAGCCGTTGCAGCGCTGAAGGACGAGCAACCCGAGCAGGACTTGGTGATCCTGGGTAGCGGGGAGTTGATCCGGTCGCTGTTGCCGCACGGGCTGATCGATGAGTTCACCCTGCTGATCCACCCGCTCGTGCTGGGCGCCGGCCGACGGTTGTTCGCCGAGGGTTCCGAGACCGCCTTGGACCTCGTCGATTCTGTCGGCACCAGCACCGGTGTCGTGCTCGCCCGGTATCGCCGCGCGAAGTAACCACCGGTCACCGGGCGCTGCGCACCCGCACGCCGGCGCCGCCGCCGTAACCGGTTCACCCGGCCACGCCGACCGAGGTGCTCCGCCGCTCGAGAAGGATCACGTCGCGCCGGCGCCCGTCGTGCAGCCCTAGTACCACAGGGCTAGATCCATACCAGCGCTGGTGTTTGTGCAGGTCACGGGGGGTGCACGGTTCCGGAAGGACCGTTGGGGAGATGGTGCCGGCCGGGGTTCGTCAGAGGCCGTTGTTCCGCGGTTGGCCAGCTG
>JBBQGJ010000313.1:0-8044 GCA_038322925.1 Mycobacteriales bacterium | reverse complement strand
TGCACGACCGGCACGGTGGCCACGCTGGCCTCGTCAGGTGCGATCGGGGCGTCCTTCGACACGACGGCGGTGACCTTCGAGCCGAGCAGCGGGATGTTCCGGATGCGGTAGTGCCCGGGGGTCGGGCGCTGAACCGAGCTCTGATCAATGGATACCGACCGAGAGGCGATCGATGGACCCGATTGTGATGAATGGTCACCATGACCGTTCCGGCGATCACCGATTGTCGGCGTGTTCGGTGGGAGGGGCAGCCAATCATCAGTCGGCAGAACGTTTCTCGGGTGGCCCGGCTGCAGACGACGCTCGATCATGGCCGGACGGCAACAGAATGCGCACGGTGGATGGCCACCTGGCCCGACCATTCTTCACGCCAATGGTGCAAGCGGAGATGGGGCCCGGCCAGCGGTGATCTCGATGTCCGACAAATGGGGGGTGATTCCGCGGCGTGGTCACCCGTCCTCGCGTCGCACCGGCGGACGGAATTGCCTGCCGTGACGATCCGTGGAGGGACGGTGGCCGCCCGGATGTGCGGCGATCGGCGGCCAGGTGTCCGCGTCGCAATGGTAGGTCGATCAGGCGTCGCCGCGGAGCTTCGCCGCGATGTCCGAGCCGTCGGCCAGGTCGGCCGCCAACTCGTCATCCGTCTCCTCGATGGCGCCCGAGACATTGCGCGCCTCCGCGTCTTCCGGGTGCGTCAGCGAGGTCCGCTCCCATTGCCGATCGACTTCGCCGATCTCGGTGGTGGAATCAGGCTCGTTGTCGGCCATCGAGGACCTGCCCTTCTGCTGTCGTGATGGCCCGGCGGACACGCCGAGGTGAGCCGACTGTAATCGCGCCGGGCAGACACCGCCGGACCAGGACAACACGCTGGCCCGCCCCGCTCCCGAGGCAACGCCCGAGCGTCTCAGCGCCTGCCGTCCCGGGCGAGCGATCCACGCCGGTCCAGTCGCCACCGGTCAGGTCGGTGCCGGCGGCCGGTTGCGCCCTACTCCAGGTAGTCGCGCAGCACCTGCGAACGCGACGGGTGGCGCAGCTTGGACATCGTCTTCGACTCGATCTGCCGGATCCGCTCGCGGGTGACCCCGTAGACCTGGCCGATCTCGTCCAGGGTGCGTGGCTGACCGTCGGTCAGGCCGAAGCGAAGCCGCACGACGCCCGCCTCACGCTCGGACAGCGTCTGCAACACGGCCTGCAGCTGATCTTGCAGCAGTGTGAACGACACCGCATCGACCGCGACGACCGCCTCGGAGTCCTCGATGAAGTCGCCGAGCTGAGAGTCACCCTCGTCACCGATGGTCTGATCCAGCGAGATGGGCTCCCGAGCGTACTGCTGGATCTCCAGCACCTTGTCCGGGGTGATGTCCATTTCCTTGGCGAGCTCTTCTGGCGTGGGTTCGCGGCCGAGGTCCTGCAGCAGTTCGCGCTGGATCCGGCCGAGCTTGTTGATGACCTCGACCATGTGTACCGGGATGCGGATGGTGCGGGCCTGGTCGGCCATGGCCCTGGTGATGGCCTGGCGGATCCACCAGGTCGCGTACGTGGAGAACTTGTAGCCCTTCGTGTAGTCGAATTTCTCGACGGCACGGATCAGGCCGAGGTTGCCTTCCTGGATCAGATCGAGGAACGCCATGCCGCGCCCGGTGTAGCGCTTGGCCAATGACACGACCAGTCGCAGGTTTGCCTCCAGCAGGTGATTCTTGGCCCGCTCGCCGTCCCGCTTGATCCACCGCAGGTCACGACGGAGCTGGTTGGGGAGCTTCTCGCCGACCTCCTCGCACTGACGCATCCGTTCGGCGGAGTAGAGCCCGGCCTCGATCCGCTTGGCCAGGTCCACCTCCTCCTCGGCGTTCAGCAGGGCAACCTTGCCGATCTGCTTGAGATACGCCCGAACGGAGTCGGCGGACGCGGTGAGTTCGGCATCCTTGCGCGCCTGCTTGAGGGCCTCGGACTCCTCCTCGTCATCCCAGGAGAACTCCTCGGATTCGGTCGCTTCGCCGCCCTTCTTCTCGGCGGTCGCCGCCGCCGGGGTTTCACCGTCGTCGTCGGCTGCGACCACGGGTTCGTCGCCGACCTCGATGAGATCGACCTCGACGGTCTCGTCGATCAACAGCACCTCGACGCTGGCGTCGTCGGGTAGATCCGCGACGACCACGTCTTCTGCCACGTCTTCTGCCAGGTCATCGGCGAGGTCGGGGGCGGTGGGGGGAGTGTCGGCGGCCGCCTCGTCAACCGGTCCCGTGATGTCGTCAACGGGATGGGCTGCGGATGCCCGACGAGTCCGCGTGGAACCGCTGGATGCTGCTACGCCTGCCACTGATGCCCTTTCGCCTCAACAAGCCGCCTGGACTGGCAGTTCAAGGCCCGCGCGAATCATGGAAGCCGTAGCCATCCAACGTCTTGGGTCCGAACTCGAGAACCGTGTTCCTGCCGGAGAGCGACCGTTCCAGTGTAACGGCGACCACGTCCGGTCACGACCGAACGGCGGATCGGATTGGTCGATTTCTGGCCGTCTGCCCCAAACCGGAGCCCGGCCGCGATCCGGTCCTACCGGACGGGAACGGCCGCGTTCCACAGACCACCATAGCCACGAAACCCGCAGAGGCGGTGGATCGCCCGCGCCGATCTCCGGTACCCCGCGGTCGACTGCTGCGGTCGGACGTTCCGGCGGAATCGGTAGGGGCTCAGTCGAAGGTCAGCGTCGTGGTGCTCTCCGCAGGTGATTCCGGTGCCCCGAGCTTCAGACCCTTCTGCGCCTCGCTGGCGGCCAGCGCCGCGCCGACGATGCCGGCGTTGTTGATCAGCTGGGCAACCACCAACGGCGTCCGGTTCTTCAGCAGCGGCACCCACTTCTCCGGCTTCTTGGAGATACCGCCGCCCAGGACGAACAGCTCGGGCCAGAGCAGATTCTCCAGGTGGCGCAGGTATTTCGACGCTCGCTTGGCCCACCCTTCCCAGCTCAGACCATCCCGCTCCCTGGCCGAGGCGGCGGCCTTGGACTCCGCGTCGAAGCCGTCCAGTTCGAGGTGGCCCAGCTCGGCGTTGGGCACGAGCTTGCCGTCGTTGATCAACGCGATGCCGATGCCGGTGCCGAAGGTGACCACGATGATCAACCCGCGGAGCCCCCGACCGGCGCCGTAGGTCGCCTCGGCCAGCCCAGCGGCGTCGGCGTCGTTGAGCACCGTCACCGGGCCGGGGAGCTTCGGTTCCATGGCCTTTTGCAGCGACGTGTCGATCCACCCCTTGTCGACGTTCGCGGCGGTCTTCACCACCCCGTGCAGCACCACGCCGGGGAACGCGACGCCGAACGGCCCCGCGTAGTCGAAGTGCGCCGCCACCTTGCCCGCCGTCTCCGCGACGGCTTGCGGCGTCGAGGGTTGCGGCGTGTCCAGCCGGAACCGATCACCGACCAGTACGCCGCCGCGCAGGTCGACGATCCCGCCTTTCATTCCGGTGCCGCCGATGTCGATGCCGAATGCCAATTCGGGCTGTAAGGCCGTCTCGGCCTGGTAACTGGTCACGCCGCGCGCTCCTTGCCGTAGTGAATCGCAGTGGTGAATCCCGGTATCCCGGGTTGGTGATTCCCGACTGTGTCATCCCGCACGGGTTTTCGCGTTCCGGGGTGCGGAAATCGTACTGAGCCCGGGACGGGTCGGCGCGGCGGTGCCGCGCGGCAATAGGGCGTCATGCTGTCCGCTCGGCGACTCTCGGTGACGACTCGGTCTCCGGTCGCGCTGATTCAGGTCGAGCAGGCGGCCTGTGGCAGCGGCGGGATCGGGGGCAACGGCTTGGCCGCAGCGGTCTGCCCTTCGATCACTGCCGGCGGTGTGGCTGCCTCCTGGATGCCTTTGAGCTGGGTCTTGACGTCGTCGCTGACGGACCCGTACAGATACCTGCCGCCCAACGCGAGGTCCACCGAGTCGTCGATGCGGGAATCGAGCACCAGTTGCGCGCACGGCGCGATGAGCAGCACCGTGCGGGCGGCCGCCGCGCCGGCCGCGCCGTACCGGATCTGCGCGACGCACAGGAGATCTGCGGCCGGGTACAGCGGGTCGTTCGAGCTGGCCCTGATCGATTCGAAGCCGGCCGCTCGCAGTTCGTCGGTCACCGCTTTGGCCTGACCGCGAACGGAACTGGCGTTGAACACCGTCAGCATCACGGTCGACGGATTCGCCGGGCGCACCGCTTCCAGGCTCGCGTGCTCGGTGTACACACCCAGCGAGGTGACGATGGGCGCGGTAGAGGCCGTCGTTGCCGACACCGCAGCGGTCGTCGGCGGCGGCGGGGTGGCGGCACCGGCAGTGGACGGGTCACCGGCCACGCTGCGGGTCGTCGGTGCGGTCGTCGCCGGGGCTGGGCCGGGCACGTTGCAGGCTCCACTGCTCTCCGACGTCGGGCGCAGGGTGGGGAACCACACCACGACGGCGCCGATCAACAGCACCCCGATCACCGTCAGCGCCGGCCAGTAGCGACGCCGTCGGTAGCGGTCAGGGGCTGAGTCGGGGCTCACCGCGGAATTCCTCCTGGGCTGGTTCATCGGGCCGGCAAGGACGCGGCCCGCCGGCGTCCGGGCAGGGGCCGGCACGGATACTGCGCGTCCATCATCGCCGTGGCCCCGTGCGACCAGGGTAAAGGCTCGCCGGACCGAACCGGGCCGAACTGTCGCAGGGCCGCTCGGCGAGCCCCGGTACCACGGACCGCCCGATGTCCGCTACCCTGCTGCCGCCTGCTGCGTGCGGTTGGGCCGGGCACGTGGGCTCGACGCTGGCGACAGCAACAACCACCGTCGCCAGGCTCGGACTCGACAGCGATTCTCCTCGGGTGTGATTCCCGTCGCGCGCCGGGCACAGAAGGCGGGGCGATGACGTTACCTCCGGAGCACCGGCGGCAAGGCACGACGGGCGTGGCAGTGGCAGGACGGTGGGACCTGCGGCGGTCAGGACAGAGCGGGTAGGTGCAGCACAGCCCCGGCGACGCGCCCCTGGATCGAGAGCAGTGCCCGGCAGCGGTGATTGAGAACGAGTGACAACTCGAGGTGAGGAACAACATGGCTACTGATTACGACGCCCCGCGCAGGAATGAGTCCGACGAAGCGTCCGAGGATTCACTTGAAGAACTGAAGGCAAGGCGCAACGAGGCGCAGTCGGCGGTCGTCGACATCGACGAGGGCGACACCGCAGAGAGTTTCGAACTACCCGGTGCTGACCTGTCCGGGGAGGAACTGACCGTCAAGGTCATCCCGAAACAGGCCGACGAATTCACCTGTTCGGTGTGTTTCCTGGTCCAGCACCGCAGCCGACTCGCGTCGGATTCCGGCGGCCGGCTGGTGTGCGTGGACTGTGCCTGATCCCGGGTCCGACAGTGCCCGAGCCCGGTACCTGGGAGCTCCGGTGGCCGTCACGACGGCCCTATCAGGGCAGCCGGCCAGCAGGGCCTGGTCCCAGGTGGGTGAATTCCACCGGGTATACGGGCTGCCGATCAGCGTGCAGCCGACGGTCGAGGTCGGGTCCGACCAGGTCTCCCTGCGGCAGGCGCTGATCGAAGAGGAGGTCGCCGAACTGGCCGTGGCCGCGACGGCGGGTGATCTCACCGGCATCGCCGATGCGCTGGCGGACATCGTCTACGTCGCCTACGGCACCGCGCACGTGTACGGCATCGACCTGGATGCGGTGCTGGACGAGGTTCATGCCTCGAACATGACCAAGCTCGACGAGAACGGCCGGCCGCTGCGGCGAGCGGACGGCAAGGTGCTCAAAGGCCCCGCGTACCGGCCGCCGGATGTGGCGGCCATCCTGCGCCGTGCCAGCACCGGGCCGGACGCGCCACCGACATCGGGCAGCTGACCGCTCGACGGGCCGGTGAGCCGGTCAGTGGCCCGACATCACCGCCTGGTGGAAGGCTTCGTTGCCGTGCTTCCCCGGCCACGCACGCGGCTACCCTGGAAGGGAACGGCGGTACGGAACCGCCCGAGAGAGCCCCGACGACGGGCGCGCAGTGCTGAAAGTAGGACGACATGGCTGGAACGGTCTCCGGCTGGTTCAAGCGGCTCACGCGGGATGACGATCAACTCCACGCCGAGGTACTCACCGAAGAGGTCGACGCGACCGGCTCGATGCGGGCCCTTACCTGCTGCCAGGGTGACAAGGTCAAGCTGCACGGTCGGTTGAGGTACGTCGATCTCCGTCCGACCGACACCCAGGCGACGCTGGTCGCAGAGCTGTACGACGGCACCGAGGGTGTCCAGCTGATCTGGCTGGGCCGACGGTCCATCCCCGGCATCGAGCCGGGACGCACCCTCAACGTGCGGGGCAGGGTGGCGATGCGGGACGGTCAGAAGGTCATCTACAACCCCGACTACGACCTGCTGCCGGTTCACGCGTGACTGAGTCCCACCGAGGAACCCCTGATGCGACCGGAGCGCAGGATCGCGGCGCCGTGACGCCACCCGACCGGGAGCTCGAGCGGGTCGATCTGTCCGGGTTCATCCCGGATGACCTGGCGGAGCTGGCCCGACGGGAGTCGCCGGAATTCACCCGCGGTGCGGCCGAAGCGGATCGACCAGGAGAACAGCACGCCGGCCACAGTGCCGAGGCGGTCGGCGCCGACGTCGACCACGACTCCGACCCAGACGCCGGGGCCGCGGATGAAGGCGCGACACCCACTGTCTGGGAGCAGATGGGCGGCCCCATGGGCATGGTCGACTCGGGCCTGCCGGTGGTCGTCTTCGTCGTCGTCAACGCCATCGCGGGGTTGGGCTGGGGAATCGGCGCGGCGCTGGCCGCGGGGGTGCTCATCGCCGGGATGCGGATCGCCCGACGGCGGCCGGTCACCCAGGCGATCGCCGGCCTGTTCGGTGTCGGCATCGCGGCCTACATCGCCTATCGCACCGGAACTGCGAAAGGCTATTTCCTGCTGGGGATCTGGAGTTACCTGCTGTACGGCGGGGCGCTGTTGCTGTCGATGATCGTCAGGTGGCCGCTGGTCGGCGTCATCTGGGAGGGCATCAACGGACGGGGCACCGCCTGGCGGTCCGACAGGCGGTTGGTCCGCCGCTATGACTGGGCGACGTTCGTCTGGGTGGTGGTTTTCGCCGCCCGCTACCTGGTGCAGAACTACCTCTACGACAACGATCTGGTCGGCTGGCTGGCGGCCGTGCGGTTGCTGATGGGCTATCCGTTGTTCATCGCGGCGATCGCCATCTCGCTGGTGATCGTCGCGGGCACCGCGGCCGCCCGCGAGCACGGCGGGGTGCTCAAGGAGCGCATCGTGGGGCCGCGGCGCGGTCAGCGGGGCAACGCACAACCCGAACCCGGGAAGGACTGAGGAGGAACCGACCCCCGGCGCAAGGCATCTAGTGGTGTGTCTCGCGATTGGTTGACAGGGTCTTCCTCACGCTGGCCGGGGGGCGAGGTAGACGTCGGTGTTGTCGGGGGTGGCGGCCGGAAGGCGGTGTCCGTCGGGGAGCAGGTGATCGTCCTACCGCAACGAGGGGCTGACACCGAGAGGACGCCAGACGGCTGCCGGGCGGGGCAGCAGGGCCAAGCATGCGAACGGCCGCCGAGCGGAATGCCGCCGACCCGCGGTCGGTCGGGTCGAGTGGGTAGCGAGCTTCCAAGTGCGGGGCGATTTCGTCGAACCATGAGGTCGACCATGGGCCGGGCGCTGCCGGTTGCCGTCGGGAGTCTGGCCGACGAGGTTTGGGGCGAGACGGCCGCAGCCGGCGTCAGATCCCGGTCGCTGAGTCAGGGAACCGGCCGAGGTCGTCGGTGGCCGGGGCGATGCCGACGACAACGACGGGCCGCAGCTGTCGGAGCGAGAACGCCAGTGTGGTCTGCGATCTGTACGGCGACGCTGACCGCGCCCTCGGTGCCCGGGCGCGGGCCACCCTCGCGCTAGGCGCGGCCCCGCCAGTGCGGCTCGCGCCTGCTCAGGAACGCTTCGATGCCCTCGCGGGAGTCGGGGGCGACCGCATTGGCCGCCATGACCGCGCTGGCGTGCTCGTACGCCTCGGGCAATGCGCGGTCCAGCTGCTCGTAAAATGCGATCT
>JBBQGJ010000312.1:0-8063 GCA_038322925.1 Mycobacteriales bacterium | reverse complement strand
TCACACGACGACGAGACCTCAGTGAAGCATCTCGTCACGGCAGAGAGACCCTTCACTGGTGGCTCGCGGTGCCGTAACCTGTGTCGTTACCCCGTTCAGGGTGACAGCGAATGGCAAGAGCCGCGCCAAGTGACCCACTAGGAGAGCAGATGCCTCACCACCGTTTGCCGTGAATTCTAGTTCGTAGTCGGTCACCTGCCCCGTTGCGCGAAACAACTCAGCGAGCTTTTGTTGCTCCTCTGCAACCGGAATCAGCCTCAACTCCGACCACATCCTTCCGATGATCTCAGATCTCGAAATACCCGTCAGTCTTTCGGCCGCGTCATTGATCTCAAGGATGATGTTATCAGCAGCTCGGGTGATTACCAGAGGATCGGGAAAGAACTGGAAAACCCGGGCAAATTTCTCTTCCGAGGCGCGCAGCGCGTCCTCTATGCGCTTGCGCTCGGTGATGTCCAGCACGGTACTCGCAAAGCGGCGCTCTCCCGCCGGGAATGTGATGACACGTTGATACTTGCCCATCGCCTTAGCGTACGTCTCGAATACCGAAGAAGTCTGGGTAGCGATCACGGACGCGAATCGCCCAATGTACTCAGGTATCGTCTCGGGAAAGACCTCGCTGACGCGCAAGCCCACAACGCGATCGGGGGTAATGCCGGTATTGATCCTGTAGGCATCATTCACTTCAAGTATGCGCCAATCTACCGGTCGGTCGTGCTCATCATAGAGCATCTCATACAGCGCGAATCCTTCCGCCATGTTTTGGAAGAGCAGGCGGTACTTCTCTTCGCTCGCGCGCAGCGCGTTCTCGACGCGTTCGCGCTCTGAGACCTCGCGTTGCGCGCCTCATTGGCCTGCTCCAACGCGGCGGTGCGTTCACGCACACGGTCCTCCATCTCGTCGCGCGCTTGTGTTACCCCTTCGGATGCAACGCTATCGCGGCCCTCATTCCTGCTTCATCGATTCCCAGGGTGCCAACCCTGCCGCGGCGCACAGATTACAACAAGGAGAGATCCCGTGTCGAAGCGCAAGATTTTGAATATTCTGGTTCTGGTATCAATGCTTGCCTCGCTGATTGTTAGCGGTAGCGGCTTAGCGAGCGCGCAGAATGCACCGAGCCCACTCGCAGCCGCTAAGAGTAACGTCGTGGCCGCGCCGGGAAGCCCCACAGACGAAACGAAGATCCCGCACTACTTCGGCTCCTATCCAAACTGGGCCAATAGCCCGTTCACGCTACAGGATGCGATCGTTACGATCACCCCACCGTCAGTGCCGTCGGTGCCGGTCTCCGTTGGGAATCCGCTGATCGATCGCGCCTCTCCCAGTGATAGTGCTGCGAACGTATTCGTGGTGAACACCCACGCCCCGCTGACCACCGGAGACCTCACCACATTTGAGACCTGGGCTCAGGCGGGGTCAGGCCCGTCCACGTTCAACGCATACGTGTTGCGCCCCGATCCGTCGGTTGCGAACCTTTACACCGTTGTCTTCGACAGCGGGCCGCTCAGCGTCCCGGATACGGCGACCGGGCTGCAGACATTCGCCCTAACGACGCCGTTCGCTGTTCAAGCTGGTGACCTCATCGCCCATTACGGACGAGGGATCCCCTTTGACACCGGGTTGGTGGGGAGTCCGGATACCGTTTTCTACCCCGCAGACACGCAGCCCACGACCAGCACGTCGATCGACGTCGTCTCGGGCGACGCCACGTTCCCGCTCTGTAGCGCCGTCTGTGTTGACCGCACTTACTCCATCGCGGTCAACATCACCCCACCCGCGTTGCCCGAAGCGGGCGCGGGCGCGACCGCGACGGTCGCAGTCGGGGCCAACGGCGCCATCACCGGCATCACCATCACCGACCCCGGTAGCGGCTACACAGCCGACCCTAACGTGACCATCAACAGTGCCGCCGGAACGAACACGAGCGCGACCGCCGTGGCCCACATCACCACGTCCGGCATCGTCACCAGCATCAACGTGGACGCGCCAAGCGCCGGCTACACCGCACCGATCGTAAACATCTCCGGTGGCGGGGCGACTACGGACGCCACGGCCACTGCCTACGGCGGCGTCGACGTGATCACGCTCGACGTCCCTGGCAGCGGCTACACGTTCCCGACGGTCGAATTCGACATGCCGGACGGCCCCAACGGCGTTATTGCGAAAGCGCACGCCGTGTGCCTCGAGGACAACTACGCCCCAGCTACCGCTGGAGCCACGGTCACCATCACCGGCGTCTCTGTAGACGACCCGGGCTCCGGGTACTCCGCGGCTCCCAACGTGAGAATCCATAACGGCACGCTCTACGATCCGATCGCCTGCAATCCGGCAGCAGCTGCTGCCGCGCGTGTCGAGATGATGAAGTCGAAGGACAAGGGCAGGTTTGCGCCTGACGCGTCCGCAGCACCCGACGCGCCCTCAGCGGAAGTTGCGCCCGCGGCAACCGCGGTCGATTGCGGCGCAATGGCCAGGGCTACGCTCGCAGTTCAGAGCGTTACCGTCAACACCTACGGCGCGGGCTACACCTCTGCCCCTACCGTGGTCATCGGTGACCCGATCGGATTCACCACCCAGGCGCACGCCACGGCCATGGTAGACGTAGGCGGCGTCACGTCGATCGATATCACGAACCCAGGCTCCGGCTACATCACCGGTGGCGGCATCAAGAAGTTCCAGGACGGCCTGCCGTTGCTATGCAACCCGTCGGTCGCCGGCAGTTGCGATGCTGCCAAGAACAATCTCGGTCAGACTTGCCACTTGCCGTGCCGGACACCACGACCTTCTCGCCGGCGAGTGGGTTTGACCTGGACGCGGACTACTACGTGATCGCCCTCGTCCAGCACCGCGAACAGATGAACTCCTCCCTGCCCGCCACGGGAACGCTGCTGCGCGAGTACGTGCAACTCGAGACCCCGGCGAACGCCTCCTGGAGCAAGGGCGTGCTCCTCCAGAACGACCTGCTCAACGGCACCTCTGTCCCGGCCATGATGCCCGACCCGGCCAACCCCGGCCAGTTCATCCAGGCGGTTACGGTGGACGACCCCCACTTCCTGGGGCCAGACATCGTCGCCAGCAAGGACAAGCCGGTCCGGATCGTGTTCTACAACCTCCTGCCGAATGGCTCGGGCGGTGACCTGTTCCTGCCCACGGACTCCACCATCATGGGCTCGGGCATGATGGATCCGATGGATGAAGGCACAGTCATGGACGGGGTCCGCAACCCGATGTGCACCGAGTACGACCTCATAACCGGAAAGCCATCCGATTGCTTCAAGGACAACCGGGCCACGCTGCACCTGCACGGCGGCATCACACCCTGGATCAGCGACGGCACGCCGCACCAGTGGATCACTCCGGCTACCGAGGACACCCCTTGGCCGCAGGGCGTCAGTGTCGAGGCTGTGCCTGACATGGCCAACGTGCCCGGCGTGCCCAACTGCTCGGACCCTGTTGACGGCTGCATGGACTTCTACTACACCAACCAGCAGAGCGCCCGCTTTATGTTCTATCACAACCACGCCTGGGGCATCACCCGCCTGAACGTGTACGCGGGCGAGGCCGCAGGTTATGTGATCACCGATCCGACCGAGCAGAAACTGTTCGGAACGGTCAACGGAGTGCCCGGCCCGTACGCCGACATGGGCGAGGGCCTTCCGCTCATCGTCCAGGACCCGACCTTCGTACCCAGCCCGGTACAAGTCGCCCAGCAGGACCCGACCTGGGACTACACCCGCTGGGGCGGCGAAGGCAACTTCTGGTACCATCACGTTTACATGCCGGCGCAGAACCCCGGCGACCCGTCGGGCATGAGCGCCTTTGGGCGCTGGATGTACGGCCCCTGGTTCTGGCCGCCCGCCACCCCACCGCACGGGCCTATCGCCAACCCGTACTACACTGGCTGCAACCTGGACGACCCGTCGACTTGGGATCACCAGACCGACCCGTTCTGCGAGCCACAGCAGATCCCCGGCACGCCGAACATCTCGGTCGGCATGGAGCAGTTCAACGACACGCCGATCGTGAACAGGACGGCGTACCCGACCATCACGCTGGAGCCGAAGTCGTACCGCCTGCGCTTCCTGAATGCGGCGAACGACCGCTTCTTCAACTTCCAGTGGTACGTGGCCGACCCGACGACCGGTACCGACAGCGAGGTCGCGCTGAACCCCGTCGAACTGGCGGCAGCCCAAACCGACCCGAACATCTTCCCGACCCCCCTCCGGAGCATCGTCGATCCGACGAGCGGACTAACGGTCAACCTGAACGGTCCTGACTGGATCCAGATCGGCTCCGAGGGCGGTTTCCTGCCGGCCCCGGCAGTCGTGGACGGCCAGCAGTACACGACCTGGATCATCGACCCGACCCGCTTCGACGTCGGCAATGTGGACCTGCACTCGCTGCTGCTGGCACCCGCCGAGCGCGCGGACGTGATCGTCGACTTCTCGCAGTTCGCGGGCAAGACGCTGATCCTGTACAACGACGCGCCCACCGCCTTCCCGGCCCGCGTCGCGAGCTATGACTACTACACCGGCGCCCCGGACCTGAGCCCGGTCGGCGCGCCGACCATCCTGCCCGGCTACGGGCCGAATACCCGCACGATCATGCAGGTTAAAATCGCGGGCACTCCTGCCGCGGCATTCAATCTGACCAGGCTCCGGAACGCCTTCAGCCACAAGGCGGACGGCAGTGGCGTGTTCGAGTCGGGTCAGCACCCGATCATCGTCGGGCAGGCGGCCTACAACACGGCCTACGGCACCAGCTTCGCCGCCAGCGGTAACTGCACCCGCCATCGTCAATCAGCAAGTGCGACGGCATGGTGCGCATCAACCAGCAAGGCCCGCAGTCCTTCAAGTTCGACACGCTGTTGGGCGCGACGACCGGAAGTTGGGCGAAGCTCACGATGGACCTCCAGCCGAAAGCAATCCACGACGAGATGAACGCCTCCGCCTTCGACGAGTTCGGGCGGATGACGGCCAACCTCGGCCTGGAAGTCGTGCCGGCTACACCCGCGGGGCAGAACATCGTCCTCTATCCGTACGTGAACCCGTCGACGGAACTGATCGACGCGACCAACCTGCCGAAGATAACCTTGACCACCGACCCGGGGACTGGCCTGCCGAGCGATGTCATGATCACGCCCATCTCGAGCGCGACCGATGGGACCCAGATCTGGAAGATCACGCACAACGGCGTCGACACGCACCCCATCCACTGGCATCTGTACGACGTGCAGGTACTCAACCGGGTCACGTGGGACAACATCATCATCCCGACCGAGCCGAGCGAGCTGGGCTGGAAGGACACCCTGCGGGTCAGCCCGCTGGAGGACACGATCGTGGCCCTGCGGCCGATCATCCCGTCGCTGCCATTCGAGCTGCCGAACAGCGTCCGGCCGCTGAACCCGATGATGCCCATCGGCTCCACCCTGATGTTCAACAGCGTGGATGCGAACGGGAACCCGACCGATCCGATCATCAACCAATATGTAAACTTCGGTTGGGAGTACGTTTGGCACTGCCACATCCTGAGCTACGAAGAGATGGACATGATGCGGCCCGTAAGTGTGGCCGTTCCGCCGAAAACGCCGGCACTGGCGGTGCAATGGACGGGAAACTGCGGCAGCGCCAACGTCAACGCCTACCTGATCTGGACGAACCCGGCGAACGAGACCGGCTTCACGGTACAGCGAGCGACCTCGGCGTCTGGTCCGTGGACGGACCTGGCGACACTACCCCAGGACGTCGTGACCTACACCGATCTCATCGGAACCCCGACCCAGGTTCTCTACTATCGGGTGATCGCGCACAACAGAGTCGGCTATACGGGCACGCCCGGCTACTCCACGATGGAAGTGTCGAGCACGTCCCTCGTGGCTCAGACTGATCCGCCTCCGGCCTCACCGCTCGCACCGTCGAACCTGATCGCAGGTGCGCAGTTCAACTCCGAGGCGAACATTGCGCAGACCTTGGCGCAGTGGGCCGATAACTCCACGAACGAGACCGGTTTCCAGATCGAGCGCTGCACTACCACTGACGTGTGTCACGCCCTATGCAATGATTGCTAGCGTCCCGGCGCATGATGGCACCAGCACAATAGGCAACCCACGCACCTACGTCGCCTACGTCGATCAGACCGTCGTTCCGGGCACCGGGTACCGATATCGCGTCAGCGCGGTAAATGACACGTGTGCGTCCGGCTATACGAACACCTATGGCGTGGGCATTCGCCGAGCACCGAGCGCTCCGACCAATGTGACGGCAGCGCTTGTGACGGGTGCTCCTCGCCAGGTGCTTGTTACATGGACGGATGTCTCCACCAATGAGACCGCCTTCCGCGTGCAGCGAGCCACGAACGCGGCCTTCACGCAGAACCGGACGACCATACAGTTCGGTGCGGGCGTCACTTCTTACCAGACACCAAACCTGACAGCCAACAGACAGTGGTACTTCAGAGTTCAGGCGCTCAACCTGCACTCGCCGTCGGCATGGGTGAATGCCACGCCATTCCCCATCACTACAGGGAACTGAGTTCCCTCGGACCGCCGGGGGAGGGATTACCTTTCTCTCCCGGCCTTATACTCGAGTATGAGCTCGGACATCCGGGCAGCCCTGCCTCCTTCCCGACCCAAGCCGAGAGGCCAGAGTCGGGGAGGAGGCAGGAAGCGCAATATGGCATCTGCTGGCACAATGCGCCAATCATGAAGTGCTTTGGTAGGGACAGCCCCGCAGCTTGAGCCAGAGAGCCTTTCGATCGACTGGCGCGTGAAAGGCCGTCCCGAACCGTGTGCTCGGGACGGCCTTTCACGCGTCAGCTTGTGAGGGAATCAGTGCCGATGCACCGGACGTTGAATATAGGACGAGCCATTGCCGGCGAGGTGATCGCTTGACCGCATTTGGGGGTGGGCCCTGTCCTTCCAGCTTCCCAACGAGACAGAACCAAGTCCAAATTCTGCGTCAAGGCTGTCGAATTTGGCCTCGATATGTATCCGCTTTTCAGCGGTGCGGCCCACCCCGTGAGGTGAGCCGCACCCCGCTTTCGGTCGTTAGTTCACAACCAGGTTGCCACCCTTGACCAGCATTTCAAGGGTCTTCGCCCCGGTCCATTCGGACGAGAACACCAACTTGTTGCCGTCCCAGATCGTGAAACCGATCATGTCGCTCGTGCCCGGCTCACCCTTGTCGGTCATCGTCGCCTGCAAGGTGAGATTGCTGCCGACAACAATCGGCGTTTTCGGATTCGTCGCATCGGATAAAGTGACTCGCGCTCGGAAATCAGAGACTTTGCCGTCAGGCCCCGTCGCGATGCCGAACGAGTCAAACGCCGCGCCCTTGACCTGGTATGTCTTCCCGTCTTTCTTGAAGATCAAGTATACCTGGCCCCAGAGGCTCTTGTTGTTCTTGTAGCCGGTGCTGAACCCGAAGTCCATCTTCGAACCGGGGTTGGCCTTGTAAGCCCCACCCGAGGTCCCGATGGTCAGATAGCCGTCGCCGGTGGCTGAATTGCCCGCCGGCTGGGCGATCTCGATCAGAGCGGACGCCATGCCGGTGTAGTAGTTGTTGACGTAGACATCCACCTGATGCACGCCAACAGCCAGCGACGCGATACAGTTCGCCGCGCCCGTCGTCGTTTCGCCGTTGATCAGTTCAACCGCCAGCGGCCCGCAGAGCACCGTCGCGCCTTCCTTGAACGTCACGGTCGCGTTGCGAATGTCACCGGGTAGCGCGTCGCCATATGACGGAACGACCGAGCTGTCGCGCACGACTGCGCGCAGCAGCACGTTGGCCACGGACCCGCCATACGGCGTGAACGCAACCATGTCACCGTTGTGGGTAGCTTCCGCGTCCTCCGGCGTCACCACAATGGTGAACGCCGTCGTTCCGACGCCGCCCAACTCATCGGTCACAGAAACCGTCACCGGATAGGAACCGGGCGCAGCCGTGGTCGCGCCGATCACCCGCCACGTGCGAACACCGGGCAGGGTGGCGTCATCTGTCGTAGACGTGAGTTCCAGCGACATGCCTGCTGGAAGCCCGACCGCCGCCACGCTCAGGTTGACGCCGAGC
>JBBQGJ010000311.1:0-8065 GCA_038322925.1 Mycobacteriales bacterium | reverse complement strand
GTTCTACCTGCCGCGGATCTGCGAGCACTGCCTGAACCCGTCCTGCGTGGCGTCCTGCCCGTCCGGGGCGATGTACAAACGCGCCGAGGACGGCATCGTGCTGGTCGACCAGGACAAGTGCCGCGGCTGGCGGATGTGCGTCTCGGGCTGCCCGTACAAAAAGGTGTACTTCAACCACCGCACCGGCAAGGCCGAGAAATGCACCTTCTGCTACCCGCGGATCGAGGTCGGCCTGCCGACCGTGTGCTCGGAGACCTGCGTCGGGCGGCTGCGGTACATCGGCCTGCTGCTGTACGACGCCGACCGGGTGCTCGCCGCGGCGTCGGTGGAGAACGAGACGGATCTGTACGAGGCGCAGTTGGACGTGATGCTGGACCCGAACGATCCCGCGGTGATCGCCGGCGCCCGCGAGCAGGGCATCTCCGACGAATGGCTGGACGCCGCGCGCCTTTCCCCGGTCTACGCGCTGGCCAAGACCTACCGCATCGCGCTGCCGCTGCATCCGGAGTACCGCACCATGCCGATGGTCTGGTACGTCCCGCCGCTCTCACCGGTGGTCGACGCGATCAGCCGGGACGGGCACGACGGGGAGGACGCGGACAATCTGTTCGGCGCGATCGAAGCGCTCCGCATCCCCGTCGAGTACCTGGCCGGGCTGTTCACCGCCGGTGACACGACCGTCGTGCAGGGCGTGCTGAAGAAGCTGGCCGCGATGCGCTCGTACATGCGGGACATCTCGCTGGGCCGCGACCCGCGACCGGACATCCCGGCGTCGGTGGGGATGAGCCAGGAACTGATGTACGAGATGTACCGGCTGCTGGCCATCGCGAAATACGAAGCGCGGTACGTCATCCCGACCGCGTACGCCGCCGACGGGCACCGGCTCGAGGAAACCGTCACCGAATGCTCGCTGGACTTCGACGGCGGCCCCGGGATGTACGGGTCCGGGCCGTTCGGCGAGGCCAGCGGCCAGCCCGTTCCGGTTGCGGTGGAGACATTCCAGGCACTGAAGGAGCGGCAGACCGGGGAGGGAGCCGGGGTGAGCGGATCCCGTGATTCGAGGGTCAACCTGTTGAACTGGGACGGGAAAGGTTCCCCGCCGGGGATGTTCACCCCCCGGCCCGGATCTCCCCGATCCGTCGAGCACGGTTCAGCCGAGAAAGCCGGCGAATCATGAGGCTGAGACGGGAGAAGCCCCCCGCGCACCGCAGGGTGGTGTGGCAGGCGGCGTCATTGCTGCTGGCCTACCCCGACGACGGCCAGCCCGACCGGCTCGACCTGGTGCAGGCCGCCCTCGATTCGCTGCCCGACACCGGCCGCGTCCCATTGCTGGCCTGCGCCGAGCACCTGCGGGCCACGCCGCTGATCACCGCCGCCGCCGAATACTCGGAGACGTTCGACTGGCGCCGGCGTCGCACGCTCTTCCTGACGTACTACACCGCTGGCGATACCAGGAACCGGGGGATGGCCTTGCTCGACTTTGCCGACACCTACCGCGCCGCCGGGGTCACACCCCCGGCGGATGAACTGCCCGACCACCTCGCGGTGCTGCTGGAGTTCGCCGCGACCGTTGACGAATCGGCGGGCTACCAGCTGTTATGCCGGCACCGCACGCCGATCGACCTGCTGCATTCCGGCCTGGCCAGGGCCGCATCGCCGTACGCCGGGGTGATCTCCGCCGTGTCCCGGACGCTGCCGCCGGCGACCGTCGCCGACCTGCAGGAGGCCCGCAGACTGGCCATGCAGGGCCCGCCCGCGGAGTCGGTCGGACTCGAGCCCTTCGCGCTCACGATCCCAGTCCGGGGCAGCACTCCGGTGGGTCCGCGAATGAGCACCCGATGAATTCCGCGGCGTCGTTGTTCTGGGACATCACGCCGTACGTCACCATCGCGATCCTGGTGGTCGGCACCTGGTGGCGGTACCGCTACGACAAATTCGGTTGGACCACCCGTTCCTCGCAGCTGTACGAAAGCCGATTGCTGCGGATCGGCAGCCCGCTGTTCCATTTCGGCATTCTGGTGGTCATCGTCGGGCACGTGATCGGGTTGTTGATCCCGGAATCGTGGACCGGCGCAGTGGGGTTGAGCGAGCAGGGCTATCACCTGCAGGCGGTCCTGCTCGGCTCCATCGCCGGGATCGCCACCCTGGGCGGCGCCGCCATTCTCGTCTACCGGCGCCGGACAAAAGGGCCGGTCTTCATCGCCACCACCCGGAACGACAAACTCATGTACGCCGTGCTGATCCTGGCCATCATCGCCGGGTTGGCCACCACGCTCATCGGGTCCGGCGCGGTCGGCGACGTCTACAACTACCGGGAATCGGTGTCGGTGTGGTTCCGCTCGATCCTGATCCTGCAACCCGACGGCGAGGCGATGGCACAGGCTCCGGCGTCGTACCAGATCCACGCGATCATCGGCATGGCGTTGTTCGCGTTGTGGCCGTTCACCCGGCTCGTGCACGCCTTCAGCGCGCCCATCGGATACCTGTTCCGGCCGTACATCGTCTACCGCTCCAGGGACGCCGCGCGGCCCGGTGAGCCGATCGGGTCCCGACCACGCCCCCGGGGCTGGTAACGATGTGCAGCTATTGCGGGTGCCGGAACATCCCGATGATCGCCCAACTCAACGCCGAACATGACGCGATCGTGAACAGCAGCTACGCACTGGAAATCGCCTTCCGCGACCAGGATGTGGAGGCGGCCAGGACGGCCTGCAAGGAACTCGGTGAGCTCATGCACCCGCACACCCGACGCGAGGAGAACGGGCTGTTCGCCGAGATGAAGAAGGACGAACTGTTCACCGAGCACGTCGCGTCGCTGTGTGCCGAGCATGCGAAACTCGACAGCGAGCTCGAGGCCATCGAGGCGGGCGACCTGGCGTCGATCCCGAAGATGCTGACCCTGTTGAACAACCACATCGACCGCGAGGAGAACGGACTGTTCCCTGCGGCGCTGGCCTACCTGGACGACACCCAATGGGACATCGTTCACCGACCCGAGCTCATGGGCGAGAGCGCCGCCGCGCACGAGCAACCCGGGGAGCGGAAACGTCGCGCCGTCGACCGGGGCCCGGTGTGAGGCGGAGATGGTGAGGTGGCCGCCGACGGAGTCGAATTCGTCGGAGTCCGGAGCCGGCCGCTCTTGGTCACTTGGCCGGGTCAGTTCACGAAGCGGTCTGCGCGCCAACTCCGTCTGCGCGGGGTGAGACTCTGCTAGCGGTGTCCGGTCGTTGCCGGCATGCACCGCGAACCGGTTCGCCGGCGGCGACCAAGAAAGTGGACAAAGGTGACAGATCACCCCGACCGTGGCACAGTCGAGCGCAGGCACTCGTCAGACCTGGCGAAGGCGGCGACACCATGAACGACGACGACCTATCCCACCGTTGGACCGACGATGACGACCGTGCCGTGCTGGAGGCCCACGACGCCGCACGGATATCGAATTGGCGGGCCGTTGTCCAGACGCTGTACCGCGTCCTCGGCCCGCTCACTCCCGAGTTCGTGGTCGAGTTCGCCCGGCCGTCGGGCAGTCCGCTACACGAGTGCTTTGCGTGGGGCCCCGGCGTCATCGACCAAGCTCAGACAGCTCGGACCATGTTGGAGGCGTGGTCGCCCGACGTGCAGCGATAAGTGCGCAGTGGGCCGCCAGCGTCCGGATCGCCCGCATCCGGATCGCCCGCATCCGGATCGCCCGCATCCGGATCGCCAGCGTCCGGATCGCCAGCGTCCGGATCGCCCGCATCCGGATCGCCAGCGTCCGGATGCGGGCGCACGATCATGCCTGTAGGACCGCGCCGGTTCAGGCCTGATTGATGAGTTTCTCCCGCGCGTTGCTGGTGGGTTGCACCAGGTCCGCGACGACGGCGCCGTTGACGTTGGCGACGATGATCTGCCCCACCTCGTCGTAGGCGCTCTCGAAGATACCGAGCTGCTGCAGGCCCTCGCACTGGCGGTGGTTGTCGTCAGTCGGCGAGACGTAGTGGATCGCCACGGCCTTGTAGCGGTGGATCAGGAACAGGTGCATCAGCGCCATGAGGCGCTTGCGCCGCAGCGCGGGGTCGAAGGTGTTCTGGTCGCGCACCGACAGGATCGACCGACCGCGGCGGTCATGGATGGTCGCGAAGACCACATTGGCCAGTTTCTCGTCGGACGGGCCGCGGACGCTCAGCTCCAGCAGCTCCGAGCCGCCGGTGTGCGGCCGCAGCGAGGCGCGCAGCGGCCCGGCGACGCCGTTTTGTTCGGCCCAGGTCGCGAGCCACCCGGTGAGCAGCTTCGGCGGCACCTCGATCTGAACCAGGTGCTGGGACTGCGTCGAGCCCTCGCCCATGGCCTTGGTGGTGGCCGTCTGGCCCGAGGTGGCCATCAGCGCGGCGTCGGCCCGGGGCCCACCGACCAGGGTCTGTGGGGTGCGGTAGGGCGACTCCACGAGCCGGAATTTCCGCTGGAGCCTGGCCAGGGCCAACATGCCGTCTTCGCGCAGGGCCGTGGTGAACTCCTCCGCCGCGAGACCGTCGATCTGGTGACCGCCGTAGGTGATGAAGTTGAACACGAAACCCATCCGCCCGAGCTCGGCCGGGAACTGGCGCATCTCGTCCTCGCTCATCCCGGTGGTGTCCCAGTTGAACGAGGGCGAAAGGTTGTAAGCGAGCATCTTGTCCGGGAAGGCGGCGTGGATGGCGTCGGCGAACTCGCGGGCGTCGGCAAGGTCGGCCGTTTTGGTTTCCATCCACAGCAGGTCCGCGAACGGCGCCGCGGCCAGGGACTTGACGATCGCGTAGGGCACGCCGCCCTGAATCTGGTAGTAGCCCTCGGGTGTCTTGGCCGGCTCCGGGTCCCAGGTGACCTCGAGCCCCATGTCGACAGCCTTGGCGCGGGCTGTGTACCACGAAGCGGTCGACGCGAACGAGCGCCACTCGTCGATGGTCATCTCGAGCGGGGAGTCCTCGTCGGCTCGGAAGGCCATCACCTCGGCGACGGCCGCGCCCAGGGTCTGCAGGCCCGCCTCGGCCTGCCAGGCCTCGAGGAAGCGGTCGGCGACGGTGTCCAGCGCCGCCTCGGGGGACGCCCAGCCGGCCGAAAACCCGGCCCCGGTCTGGTCAATGAATGCGGCGAGGCCCACCCGCTCGAGCCAGCCGTCGGCCTCGGCGTACTGGTCCTCGGACATGGCGTAAAGCAGGTGCCCGTTGATGTCGTCCACGCCCGCCCGGTGCAGCCGCCGCATCAGCGCGAGGTAGGCGGCTTTGTACGAGGGCATCGAGAGGTTGGTCACGCCCAGGACGAAAGGCTGGTCCCGCTCGTCCCCGCAACCGTCCAGCAGGTTGGCCGCCTCGGCGTCGGTGCGGGCCACGATGATGCCGGGCACGCCCATGATGTCGAGCTGGAAGCGGGCGGCGCTCAGCCGCTTGACCTGCTCGTCCTCGGGCACCAGGACCTTGCCGCCCTGGTGCCCGCATTTCTTGGCGCCCGGCTTCTGGTCCTCGATGTGGTAGCCCGGCACGCCGGCCTCGACGAACCGGCGAATCAGGTTGCGCACGTGGGCGTCACCGCCGTGGCCGGTGTCCGCGTCGGCGATGATGAACGGGCGGAAGTCGATCTCCGGCGTGGCCTTGCGCTCCGCGTCGGTCATCCGGAGCCGGGCGAAGCGCTGGTTGCGGTCCGCTGTGAGCAGGGCCCGCACCAGCCCGGCGGCCTCGTCGGGCACCTGGCTGAGCGGGTAACTCGCCAGGTCGGGCCCGGGGTCCTCGTCCTTGGACCCCTTGGCCGACGTTGCCCAGCCGCCGAGGTAGATCCCGTCGACCCCGGCCCGCTTCATCGCCACCCCCTGGCCAGGGGAGTAGGGCCCGTACGTGGTGATCGAGCGGCCGTGTGCGAAGAGCTCGCGCAGCCGCGCGTAGAACCCCTCGGCGGCACCACGTGCGACGGTGTAGTCCGCCGCCACGTTTCCACGCTGCTCAACCACCTGTCGGGGCGAGTAAACGCGGGTGATCCCGGCGAATCGCTCGCTGCCCATCCACTCTCGGACCGCCTCGAGTTCCTGGTCCAAAGCCTCCACGATGTCGCCTCATTAGGTCGGTGTGCCCAGTCAATCGCGCTGATGACGCTACTCGCCCCGGTGCGGGCGGCAACCGCTGGATTGCGCGCTCGATATTTTGGGAAATTGTTGAATATTGAGGAATTGTTGGATTGGACAGCCGCTGCACCAGCGAGAACCGGCCCAGCTGGCCATCCCGGCCGGGCCGGCGATCACCGTCTGGGCTGCTCCGCGGTGTGGCGGACCGCTTGGGCGGTGACCAAGTCCCGACATTGCTGAGGTAGACCTGTCGCGTTCGCGACTGAGATCACCGCTGTGCGAATACTTCCCGCCCGTTCATGCAGCTGGGTCGGAAAACGCCGCGGACCTCGTCCCGCCGCGCGGCGGATGCTATTTCAGTTGTTCGCGGGCGGCTGTCAGGAAGATTGCGCCCAGGCGTTGGGTGAACTCGGCCTGGGTGCTGACCAGCGTGGTGAACCAGTCGAGTTGGCTGCCGGCGGCGAGCTTCTTTTCGGCGTCGACGACGGACTCGAGCGCGGCCTGGTAGGCGTCGAGGGCGCGCTGGCCGGCGGCGCGGGCCGCCGTGATGGCCTGCTCATTGAGTTCGCGGATCTGTTCCACGCTGGCCTCGATCGCATCTTCGGCTTTGGCGGCGGCGGACTTGACCGCGTCGGCGGCGTGCGCGGCGGCGGTGTTGGCGGATTCCACGACGTCGGCGTTCTGGGCGGACGGCTTGTCGGCGGGGCTCATGGTGGGTCTCCTTGCATTGGGGTCTGGCGGTGGTACACGGTGACCGTGCCGCAATGAGGGAAGGGGTGGGGACCATGCCGGTCGGCCCCGCTGGTCACGGCTCGCACGTGCGAGCGCGTACATCGCTCCACTTTTCCTACACCGATCCGCGGGACCGCGCGACGTCTGGTGGCGCTTATCACCGGAGTGTTCGCTCGGCGGTGGGTCTTGTGACAACGGGTGTTTGGCCGCCTGGTCTTGTGACCTCGGGTGTTTGGCCGCCTGGTCTTGTGACAAGGGCTGTTTGTCGCCGTCCAAGTGATCGGCCGTCGTGCGGGGATCGTGCCCGCGCCGTGGGCAGTGGTTGGTCGGGGATGCAGTGGTTGGTCGGGGATTGAGTCACCGTCGGCGACGCCGGTCATCGTCCCGTGCAGGACCTTGCCGGAACGAGTCCTGGGCAGCCTGGCGAGGACGTCGACCTCCCGGACGGGGTCGCGCGGGCCGGCTTGGCGCGACTACTGGTCGCTCGCGCCGCCCTCGGCCGACGGGCCATCTGACGCATTCGCTGGGGACCAACGGCTCTGGTTGGGGGTCCGCCGTCGGTGGTCTGCTGAGTCATGTTCGTAGACGAGGTCCTGGTGCTGGACGTGCCGGTGGCCGCGGCGCAGGTCCGGCTGCTGGCCTTCCACGTCGACGGGGGTGTGCAGGACGCGGCGACGTTCGCCTTCCGGGAAGGGCACACGCTGTTGCAAGGGGACGGATTCACCGGCTGGACGGACCAGGTTGCCGTGCACAGTGTTCCCGCGTACCTGCGGGGTGCGACGACCATCCTCCCGCTGCGCTGGGTGGTCACCGGAACGGGCGGTGACATCTTCCCGGCGGTCGACGCCAATCTCGAACTCGACCAGACCCCGGACGGGCGCAGTCGACTGACCTTCCGCGGCAGTTACCGACCGCCGTGGGGGCAGCTGGGCTTCGTACTCGACCAGCAGCGGCTGCAGGACGCCGCCTGCGCCACTGCCCGTGGCCTGCTGGATCGGGTCGCCGACGCGTTGACGGCCGGGCATTCACATTTTCGAGCGGGCTCGTCCCGCCACGCGGGTCCGCTGAATGGACAGCGCACGGCCGAGGGTGCTCAGTTGCTCGCCCATCCACCGCTGGCGTCCGGTCCGCTGCCGTCCGCCTGACGATGTCCACGGGGAATCAGACCCTGGCGCGGCGCCCGGGCCGAGATAAACCCCCCCCGGCCCGGGGGCCAAACCGCCCGGTGGGGGGGGGGAGGGTGGGCGCCCCCTAGAGCGCGGGAGG
>JBBQGJ010000310.1:0-8144 GCA_038322925.1 Mycobacteriales bacterium | reverse complement strand
CTGCCGCAACGTCGCCATCAGCCTGCTTCGCATCGCCGGGTGGGACAACATCGCCGCCGGCCTACGACACCACGCCGCAGACCCTGCCCGAGCTCTCGCACTGGCGCTGACATGAGCAAATGCGACAATTCCGGGGCCCTGGCCACCAGGCCTACGCGGCTGACCCGCCGAAAGGTTCTGTTTGCCCAAAGTCCCACGCCCGACGTTGTCTGCTCATTGCGACCCGAATGGATCGAACCTGCGAGAAATCAGCTGGTGGAAAACAAGTCTCATGAGAATGCCTGTAGGAATCCTGGCTGTGGGTGAAGTGCCCATTCGGAGCGCGGCCGGCGGGCAGCAAACCCCGGCCTCAGGCCGGCTGTTATAGCAGCGCTGCGAACTGAAACACCTGCTCCAGCCACTCGCTCCCAGCGCCTGACCGGGCACCCACGGAAAGGCCAGCCCAGAGGTAGAGCAGGTCGAAATAGCTGAGGATCACCGCCATCTGAAACGCCATAAGCGTATCGATCGGAATCTCGCAAGTTTCTAATGCCGGGCGTTCGTCTCGTGAAAGCGAACGACAGCCGACGGCTCCCCGGTCGTCGGCGAACCCGCCCGGATCGCCTGACGTTCTGCTGCGATGCCCCCGCCGCAGGTCACGCGGCGATCCTTGAATCCAGATCCTCTACGTCACTGTGAGCGAGCATCGCGCCCAGGACAACGCGACGTTCGTCACGTCCTCCCAGCTCGCACCCCTTAGGCTTCCGCCCATGCTGCTTTCCGACCGCGATCTGCTCGTCGAGATCGACGGCGGCTCACTGAGCCTCGATCCGTTCGATGCCTCGCTGATCCAGCCGTCGAGCATCGACGTGCGGTTGGACCGGTACTTCCGTGTGTTCAACAACTCGAAGTACACCCACATCGACCCGAAGATCCAGCAGGACGAGCTGACCACCCTCGTCGAGGTCGACGGCGACGACGCCTTCGTGCTGCACCCTGGGGAGTTCGTACTGGGTTCGACGTTCGAGGCGGTCAGCCTGTCGGACAGCCTCGCTGGCCGGCTCGAGGGGAAGTCCTCGCTCGGCCGGCTTGGCTTGCTGACCCACTCCACCGCGGGGTTCATCGATCCGGGGTTCAGCGGCCACATCACCCTCGAGCTGTCCAACGTGGCGAACCTGCCGATCACCCTCTGGCCCGGCATGAAGATCGGGCAGCTGTGCCTGTTCCGGCTGACCTCGCCGAGCCTGCACCCGTACGGATCAGCCGAGTACGGCTCGCGCTACCAGGGACAGCGCGGCCCGACGCCTTCCCGGGCCTACCTGAACTTCCGGCAGGATGACACCAGGCGCTGACCGCGCTCGACGCAGCGACACCTGCTGGACTCTCGATCGGACACCGAGGACAATGCCGACCGGGCGTCGGACGCCCCGAGGAGGATCCCGATGACCACTCAGACCCGCGATCTGTACCGCAGGGCCTCTGACACGTTCGGTGCGAACGTGCACCGAGTGCGACCGGACCAGTGGGACCTGCCCACTCCGTGCACGGAGTGGGACGTCCGCACCCTGGTCAACCATGTGGTGGGAGAGAACCGCTGGGCGGTGCCGCTGTTCGGTGGCGGCAGCATCGCCGAGGTGGGCGATCGGTTCGACGGTGACCTGTTGGGTGCGGATCCGATGGCGGCATGGGACGAATCCGCGGCCGAAGCCCTCGCGGTGATCGACGAGATGGGCGCGACGGAGCGGACCGTGCACCTGTCCTTCGGCGACTTCCCTGGGCGTGAGTACGCCATGCAGCTGTTCGCCGACCTGCTGGTACACGGCTGGGATCTGGCCAGGGCGACCGGCCAGGACGAGATCCTCGACACGGAACTGGTCGCGGCCTGCGCCGGGTGGTTCGCCGAGCTGGCGCCGGCCTATCGCGACAGCGGCGCGGTCGCGCCGCGGCCGTCGGTGCCTGGTGACGCAGACGCGCAGACGCTGTTGCTCGCCGAGTTCGGCCGGGCCGCCGCGGCCGCCTGAGCGAACGGACTCGATCGAATGGTCCGAGGTCTTCGCCACGTCGAGTAGCCCGCCACCAATTGGGCTTCGCGCGACGGGCAGGATGTGAGCACCGGTATGCGCACTCGGCCGCGTTCTGTCCCGAGGCGGACGTAAGTTACTGGCGAGTAGCTTTGCCGTATCGTGCAGTCGTCGGCCGGGATCGGCCGCGCTGAATGTCCCGCCCGGACCGGCAGGAACTGGAGATGGACAGCGCCGATGACGTGGTGGTTGTGGCTCATGGGAACCGTCGCGGTGATCTTCATCGTGGTCGGGTTCGGCATGCTGTTCCGCGCGGGGTGGCAGATCTTCCGTCATGTGCGATTGGGTCGGCCCGACCCGTATCGGGCCGGCCCGGTCTTCCACCGCCTCGGCATCCTGATCAAGGAGTTCCTCGGGCACACCCGCATGCTCAAGTGGGGATTCATCGGCGCCGCGCACTGGTTGGTGATGATCGGCTTCGGTGCACTGTTCCTGACGCTGGTCGGGGCGGTCGGGGAGACGTTCTCGCCGACCTTCGAGATCCCGTGGCTGGGATACCAGGACTGGTACGGGCTGTTCGTCGAGTTGATCGCGGCGACCACGGTGCTGGGCATCACCACCCTCATCGCGGTTCGGCAGCTGAACCATCCGCGCCGGCCCGGACGGAAATCCCGGTTCGCCGGTTCGAATTTCTGGCAGGCGTATTTCGTCGAGTCGGTGATCCTGGCGGTCGGTGTCTGCATCTTCCTGATCCGCGGATTCCAATCGGCCAACGGGATCCTGCCGTACCCGACATGGGCCGCGCCGATCTCCACCTGGCTGGGCAGTTGGCTGCCGGCCTGGTTGTGGGCGGTGTCCTTCGTCGCCCTGATCAAGATCGTGGTGTCGATGGTGTGGGCGATCGTGATCGCCCGGAACCTGTCGATGGGCGTGGCCTGGCACCGCTTCTTGGCCTTCTTCAACATCTACTTCA
This sequence comes from Mycobacteriales bacterium, assembly GCA_038322925.1. GTDB lineage: Bacteria > Actinomycetota > Actinomycetes > Mycobacteriales > Nakamurellaceae > Nakamurella. The sequence goes on along the minus strand of JBBQGJ010000310.1, from coordinate 5,171 downwards.
AGCGGGAGGACACCGGTCGCACGGCGTTGGGCTCGCTGGCGCCGATGATGTCCGCCGGTGAGGTGCTCAACCTGGAGGATGCCGATCCGGAGAAGGACACCTTCGGTGCCGGGAAGGTGGAGGACTTCACCTGGAAGGGGTGGCTGGACTTCGCGACCTGCACCGAATGCGGTCGCTGCCAGTCGCAGTGCCCCGCGTGGAACACGGCAAAACCGCTGTCGCCGAAGCTGGTGATGCTCGCGCTGCGGGATCATTCCTTCGCCAAGGCCCCGTATCTGGCGGCCGGCGGCGGCAAGGACATGGCCGGTGACGAGAAGGCGTCGGCCGAGCAATTGGCCGGTGTCCCGCCGACCGCGCTGGCCGAGGCGGACCGCCCACTGATCGGCGGCGCCGAGCTCAACGGGGTGATCGATCCCGAGGTGCTGTGGGACTGCACCACCTGCGGCGCCTGCGTGGAGCAGTGCCCGGTGGATATCGAGCATGTCGACCACATCGTGGACATGCGCCGCTACCAGGTGATGATCGAGTCGGAGTTCCCGTCGGAGTTGGGCGGGCTGTTCCGGAATCTGGAGAACAAGGGCAACCCGTGGGGTCAGAACAACAAGGAGCGAATGGCGTGGGCGGAGGGCCTTGACTTCGAGGTCCCGGTGATCACCGACGTCATCGACCCCGATCACGAGTACCTGTTCTGGGTAGGTTGCGCGGGAGCGTTCGACGACCGGGCGAAGCGGACCACCCGGGCCGTGGCCGAGCTGATGTACATGGCGGCCGTCGGGTTCGCCGTGCTCGGCACCGCCGAGACGTGCACCGGCGACCCGGCGCGCCGCGCCGGCAACGAGTTCCTGTTCCAGATGATGGCGCAGGCCGCGGTGGACACCATCAACGATGCGTTCGGTGAGCGGACGAAGCGCAAGATCGTGGTGACCTGTGCACACTGCTTCAACACGCTGACCAACGAGTACCCCACCCTCGGCGGGCACTACGAGGTGGTCCACCACACCCAATTGCTGAACCGGCTGGTCCGCGACCGCCGCCTCGTCACCGTCGCCCCGGTCGGCCGGGACGTCACCTACCACGACCCCTGCTACCTCGGCCGGCACAACAAGGTCTACTCCCCGCCGCGCGAATTGATCGAGGCGTCCGGCGCGACGCTGAAGGAGATGCCGCGGAACTCCGCGAGGTCCTTCTGCTGCGGCGCGGGCGGCGCGCGGATGTGGATGGAGGAGAAGGTCGGTAAGCGGATCAACCTCGAACGCACCGACGAGGCGCTGGACACCGGCGCGGACAAGATCGTCACCGGCTGCCCGTTCTGCCGGGTGATGTTGACCGACGGGCTCACTGCCCGGCAGGACTCCGGCGCCGCGCGCGCCGAGGTCGAGGTGCTCGACGTGGCGCAGATGCTGCTGGCCGGGGTGAAGGGCGAGCGCTGACCGGCAGCTGAAGTGGATGGGCCGTTGATCAGCCGGCCAGATATCCGAGCCGCTGCGACTGGTCCTGTTTCACCCGGTCCTTGGTTGCTTCGAGGGCCCGCTGGATCGTGGCCAGATCTTTCATCAACTTGGCGTGGCTGGTCTGTGCAGGGATGTCCCGCAGTTCGATCCGGCGCTTGGGTGCTTCTGCCTCGTCCATGTGCTCGATATTCACCGCTTGATAATGCGAGATATCACCCTTCGCCTCCAATTGCGCCTTGCGCTTCGGGTTGGTGACGAGCGGATTCGTGAGTTTCTCGTTGAAGTCCTTGAGTTGGGTTGCGGCGGCGGCAATGCTGCCACCGTTCCCGGCCATCACGCCGTTCAGCAACGATCCGGCGAGTTCGGCATATGCCGGGAGCACGGTGCCGAGCTTCTTGAACTCCGGTTTGAATTCCTGCACCGACAACCACGGTGCGTTCTGGACGTCGGATTCGCCTCGGTCCGCCACCTCTGATTTGTTGAACTCCGCCTGGAGCAACGCGCATCCCTTCTGCAGGTCGACCAGGGTCTGCAGGAACACCTCGAAGCTGATCATCATCGTGCCGTCCGCGCCGGTGTACCCGACGCTGGTGCTCAGATCGAGGGAAATATGCCCACCACCGCCGGTGGCCTTCACGTCCGGGGTCAGGCCGAGCGTCTTTGCGAGACCGAAGATGTGTTTGTCGACGATGTCCTGGATGGCGACACCGCGCATCTGTTCGACGCTGGTGGGCTGGGTCTGCGTCTCGTAGCAGGCCATGTCGACGTCGGCCACCCAGTACCAGGTCCATTCCGCTGGTGTTCCGGCCTCGAAGGTATACGTGACGGATTGGGCGTACTCCGCCTTGACCCCGGAGCCCTTGGCCGCGGCCACATTGATGCTCGGATTACCGGAAATGAGGTTGCGCCCGGTCAAGGCCTTGCCGACCCAAGCGGTGATCGTGTCGGACGCCTTCTTGTGCACCCGTTTCTGCGTGGCGTCCCGCTTGGCGCTGTCGATGATGTCGAGCTTGCGAACCGAGTCGACGGTGCCGGGCTTGTCCGCGAACGTGAACTCGGTGCCGATCTTCACCGCCTCCGTTGATCGGCCCAGCACCGCGAAGGTTGCCGTCTCGTGCTCCATCCAGTTCAGCAGCCGCACGGCGGGCTGGCCGACGGTCACCCGCGCGGCAGCCGCTGGGGCATTGAGGACCGGGTCGTCGAGAAAAGCCACCGCCGCGGCGTCGTCGATGCCGGACCCCTGCACCGCCATCGCGAGCGTGGACGTGACGTCCGGTTTGGTGGGCTCGCCCTTGATCGCCTGGACGACGACGGCGAATCGGTCGATGATGGTGGCGCTGTTGTTCGTCACGTAGTCGACGGCTTCGACGGCCGTCACGGTGGCGACCTCCTTGACGAAAAGACGGCGGATTCGCGACCTGTCCAGGTGGTCTCGTCCCGGTCGGACCGTGGGCGGGCGTCGGTCCGCATCCACCAACCCGGCCACCGGAACGACGTTGAGAGCGAGGGGAACGACCGCCGATTCGGCGCCGGCGTCCTCGTCCCGTGCAGCCAGCCCGCGATCACGATCCACGGTGCGGCTCCTCGGTTGGGTCATCGCCCGATTATCCGGCTACGTCAATGCCCGGTCACGTCAATGACCAGTCCGGTGAGCGTTCGACCTGGGGAGCGAACCGATCCCACGCCGTGGCACCGCCGTGCGCAGTGAAAACACAGCGACGATCACCGCACCGAGCACGAGGGCCGCGCCGATTCCGAACGCCAGCCGGTAGCCATCGGTCAACGCGCCGGCTGCGGGTGAACCCGCCTGCAAGGACAATTCCGTGCGGGCAGCGGCCACGGAGGTCAGCATCGCGAGACCGAGGGCACCGCCAACCTGCTGGGTGGTGTTCAGCAACCCCGACGCGAGCCCGGAATCCCGCGCGGTCGCGGCCGACATTCCCACGGTGGCGAGGCCCGGCAGGGTCAGGCCACCCCCGGCACCCATCACCAGCGTCGCCGGGAGGATGTCAGACAGGTAGGACGGCGCCACGGGAACCTTGGTGAGCAGCACCAGCCCGATCACGATCAACAGCAGGCCGCCCACCACGACGGACCGCCCGCCGTGGCGCACCAACAGCCGGGGAGCGATCGCCAGGGAGAAGGCACCGATGGCCACAGTGATCGGCAGGAAGGCCAAACCGGTGGCGGCCGCGCCGAATCCGGCGACGAGCTACAGGTACAGCCCGAGCAGGAACTGGAATCCGAAAAGCGCTCCCACCATGAGGAACTGCGTCAGGTTGGCGCCCCACACCCGACGATCGCGCAGGAAAGCCAAGGGCAGCAACGGATCCCTGGCCATACACTCACGGAGGACGAAAGCACCGATCAGCGCCGTGCTCAGTACAGCCCCGGCGACGGTGGACAGCGAACCCCAGCCAAGCGTCGGTGTCCGGGTGATGGTGAAGACGGCCAGCATCAGCCCACTGGTGATCAGCGCGGCACCGCTGACGTCGGTGCGTCGGCCGATTGAGGCATGGCCGGTTGGGTCGAGGCAATCAGCCGGCACCAGCAGGACCGTCGCAATGGCCGTGGCTACGCCGATCGGCACATTGATCAGGAAAACCCAGTGCCAGCCGAGGGTTTGGGTGACCAGTCCGCCGGCCAGCAGCCCGATCGCGGCTCCGCCCGCCCCGACGAAGATGTACACCCCGATCGCCCTGGCGCGCTCGCGCTCCGCGGGGAACAGCGAGACGATCATCCCGAGGATCACGGACGACGCGATCGCTCCGCCGACGCCCTGGCCGAACCGGGCGAGGATCAATGTCGTCGGACTGGTCGCCAGCCCGCACAAAGCCGATGCGACGGTGAAAATGAGCAGTCCGGCGAGGAAGGCCCGCCTCCGGCCGAACAGGTCGCCCAGGCGCCCGGCCAGCAGCAACAGGCCACCGAAGGGCGCGAGGTAGGCCCCGACGACCCAGGTCAGATCCGCGGCCGAGAAGCCGAGATCGCGCTGGATCGAGGGAAGCGCCACCGTCACCACCGTGCCGTCGAGGATGACCATCAACAGCCCCGAACAGAGCACGACGAGTGCGGCCGATCGTCGCCGATCGGACAGCGCGACTGTGCCGGTGCCACATCCCCTGCCGGAGCCGGGGGCGATGCCGTGAGAGGAACGGCTCTCGGTCAGAACTCGACCGTAACAGATAGTTTTGTATTAGACGATCTGGTTTCGGACGAGATTACGCGAGGCCGGCGATGATGTTCGTGAACCGGCGACTGCGCGGGCGGATCGGTGACGGTCCATGCGCGACTGCGAGCACGCCGCGTCGTCAGGCATGTGGGTGTGGTGACTCTGTCGTCTGCGCGTCCGCGTGGTGACAGTGCTGCCGCGGGGTGCAATCTCTCAGGCGACGGAGGTCAGCTGACGGGCGTGGGCGGCCAACGGATGCCGATCGAGGCCGCCCGAATTGTCTGGTTTCGGGGACTGTCGGTGTCGTGGTCTAGCGTTCTATTCATGGAGCCGATCAGCGACATCGAGCACGCCACCGCGGTGGCCGGGTCGGTGTGCGCCGGGTTGGACGCGGTACGGGGCACCAGGTTCTGGAAGATTCCCGATGACGATCTGCTGTCGCTGGCGGAGACCCTGGAACGGGTGGGGCGGTTGGTGTACGCCGCGCAGGTCCACCTGACCGGGGAGTTGGACACCCGCCGGGTGTTCCAGGAACACGGAGCGGTGTC
>JBBQGJ010000309.1:0-8184 GCA_038322925.1 Mycobacteriales bacterium | reverse complement strand
GACAGTGCGCCAACTGCAGCAGCTGGGCCACGTCGTGGCGATGGCCGGCGACGGCATCAACGACGCCGCCGCCCTGGCCGCAGCCGATGTCGGCGTCGCCATCGGCACCGGCGCCGACGTGGCGATCGCCGCCTCCGACATCACACTGGTCGGCGGCGACCTGCGCGGCATCGTCTCCGCGATCGCCCTGTCCCGGCGGACCGTCACCACGATGAAACAGGGTCTGGGCTGGGCTTTCGGCTACAACCTGCTGCTCATCCCGGTCGCCGCCGGAGCCCTGTACTGGTGGCACGGCCTGCTGCTGGACCCGGTGCTGGCCAGCGCGGCGATGGCGATGAGCTCGGTCAGCGTGCTCACCAACGCGCTGCGCCTTCGCCGCTTCCACCGCCCCGCCACCGCCGCGGAGATCCTGCACCCGCCGCTGCGCGCCCGGGTCGGCCACTACGCCTACCTGACCGGCGTCGCCGTCGTCGCCCTCGCCCTGGGCGCCGGGCTGACCGCGGTGTCCCGGATGGACTTCGCCGAGCACGGCATGAACGGCCAGCTGGCCTGGGCCCAGGGCACCGGCATGCCGATGCGCCCGGCGATGAGCGTGATGATGACCGCCGACGTGCCCGCCACCGACGCCGCCGACGCCGGCCTCGACGTCCACCTCGACCTGCCCGCCGACGTGCAACCCGGGCAGCCGACCCGGCTGGTCGCCACCATCATCGACACCTCGAACGGCAGACCTGTCGAAGACCTCACCCGCAGCCACGAAGCCTGGATGCACCTCATCGCCACCCGCGCCGACCTCGGCACCTTCGCCCACATCCACCCGCAGCCCACCGGCCAACCCGGGCAGCTCGCCGTCCAGATCACCTTCCCGACAGCGGGCAGCTACATCATCAACACCGAGTTCCGCCGGCAGGGCCACATGGCCGACGTGCACGCCCGACAGGTGATCACCATCGCCGGCCCCGCGCCGACCCCGATCACCCTCACCGAAAGCCCGCGCACCGTGACCGTCGACGGCGTCCGCGTCCAGCTCGACGGCGACGCCCACACCGGCGGCGTGAGCGACCTGCACTACACCCTCACCGACGCCGCCACCGGCCGGCCCGTCAACGACCTGCAGCCCTACCTCGCCGCCGCCGGCCACATCGTGGTCATGCGCGCCGACGGGCGCACGTTCGCCCACGAACACGCCGAGGTCACCGACGCCGACGGACGGCCGGTGTTCGCCCTGCTCGGCACCACATTCGGCCCCGAACTCGACGTGCACACCGAATTCCCCACCACCGGGATCTACCAGCTCTGGGCGCAATTCCGCCTCGCCAACGGCGACGTGATCACCGTCCCGTTCACCGTTCAGGCCGAAGAGAGCCGATGAGTGCACCGTTGGCCCATGACGAGGCGCCGTCACCGAACGGTCGGCAGTCATCGGGACGGCGGCCAGGACCGGTCGAACGACACAGCTGGCGTGCTTACGGGTAGTGATTGCGGCGGCGCGGTGGTGGGTTCGGACGCTACGGGATCGCCCGGACACTCGAGTGACCGGAGCTGGGCCGGTCCCGGCACAAAGCACCCATGCGTTGGGGAACCGAACCCGGCCCGCCCCGAACCGGCGAGCAGCACCCGGGTCAGCACGGGCCGAACTCAGGGAAACGTGGCGAAGATGTTGCTGTCTGCGTGTTCGACAACGGCGGCGATGATCGCGCCATCGCACCCTGCCAGTTGACCGTTGGCTCGGAAATCGGTGCGACAAAAGGGCTGCGGCCGATGTTCGCCCAACCAGGTTGTCCCGAATGCCGATCCGCTGCGGGAACGATAACGATCACGCAAGCGCAGGCATTGGGATCGAGCCGGCGTGCCGATGGCGGTTCCTCGAACGGATCGGCTGTGGCAGGTGAATGGGCATCCCGGGGGAGATTCCACGTTCGCGGCTGGGCAGCGGTGGATTCTTGGTTTTGCAGGAGTACTGGATTTGGATGGTCTCGTCGGATTTGTCTCTTCGCCAGAGCAGATATCGAAGCGACCGCCATCCCGCAGTACAGGAGGTGTCGAGCATTCGGTGTCCCGTCCAGTCGCCGACGTCGCCAGCCGGTCCGGGGCGGTAGTACAGGCAGGGCGTCGAGGGTCGGTCAATGGACCGTCACGCTCGGGACGACGACCGGGGGTTGCAGCGGATCCAACGCGCTGGTTTGCGAGACCCCGTCCGGGGTGAGGATGTCGATCGCCTTCGGCACGGTTCCCGGGTCCACGCCGCAGATATCGTTCGCGGCGGCCATCGCCGCCGGGGTGCAGACGCCGAACGCGTAGTCCTGCGCCGTGGCTGCGAACCCGCGGGCCTGGTCCGGGGAGAAGCCGTCCTGACCGGTGAGGGTGACAGCGAAGCTCCAACCCGGACCGGGTGTTCCGCCAAGCGCCGATGCCGGCACGGTGAATGTGATGTAGCGGGTGATCGCGGACGCCTTGATATCGACGGAACCCACCTTGGTGCCGGCGGCGTCGACGAAGCGCTGCCCGAATCCCTGCACCTCGATCAGCCGGTGCCAACCCGTTACCAGCGAGTAATTGCGCCCCGGGAACGACGCGGCGGTGGACGTGTCCCCGCCCGCCGGATTGGCCACGTAGATGTCCACCAACTGGGCGCCGAGCGGGCTGCCGAAGGTCGGCGTCAGGTCCGAGGTCTGTACCCGGAAGATCACGTCGGCGCCGTTGTCGTAGATCTGGAAGTCCCGCAGGTCGTAGGCACCGGGTTTGAAGTCGGGTGCCGTCGGGTAGGCGTACGTGCCGGGGCCGTTGTCGTCGCCGGCGGGGTCGGCGAGGTCGAACACCAGGGTGCCAGGGACGACGTCGTTGACGACGGTGCGCTGTGCGAAGCCGGTCGCCCCGTCCGGTGCGGTCGCGACGACGGTCAGCGTCACGGTGCCGACCGGCGGCGTGACCTCCAACGAGAAGGACCCGTCCGCAGCGGCGGTTGTCGTGCCGACGACGGCGTCACCGTTGCCGTCGGTGTTGACCGCGTCGACGTCCACTGTGGCGTTCGGCGCGGTGCTGCCGGAGATCGTGACGGGATCGCCGTTGACGACCGAGTTGTCGGCCGGCGCGGTGACCGTGAGAGCCGTCCCGGCCTGGGTGTGCCTGATGTATCGCCGGGTGGTGTCCACCGGCTGCTCAGTGAGCCGTCCGGCGCGGATGTTCGCGGACAACCGGACGAACTGGGCGGCGGACCAGGTCAACGGCGAGGCGCTGCCGGCGGCCTTGCCGTTCTGGAAGCCGATCGACGCGCATTCGGGTGCGGTGCCGGAGGGTGAGGCGGCCAGATCGGCGTTCTCCCAGGCCTGTTCGGGGATCAACCCAACGCCGGACGCGGTGGCGCCCATGCTCCCCCACAGAGTGACGGCCTTGGGGTCGTTCCCGGTGGCGATCTCGTGCTCGGCCCGTTCCCCGGCCAGGACCGGCCAGAGGTGGCCGGAGCCGCTACCCGCGGCCTGTCCCGTGAGATCGCACGTCCCGGCCCAGGGCTTGCCCTGGCTCGTGCAAGAGGTCGAGTCGTCGACGTTGCAGTCGCCGTACCCGTCCTCGGTCCCCGGTGCAACGACGCCGTACCGGTAGAACCCCTGCCCACTGCTGGTGGTCTTACCGATCACCCGGTCGACCAGGGTCAGCGAGGCGGCGATCGTCGGGTCGTCGGCGGGCAGCACGCCCAGTCGCGGTAATTCGAGGAAGCCGGCATCCAGGACGGCGCGCTGGTCGGCGTCCGGTCCGCCGTTGCCCAGGTTGTAGGTGATCACCGCGTCCGGATCCCCGGTCTTGGACAGCCGGATGAAATACGGGTCGGTGCTCAGCGGGCCGTTGGTCGTCACCGTCCAGGTCTTGACCATCCGCTGGTACTGGTCGGCGGTGCCGCGGTAGATCCGCGCGCCGACGGCGTCGCCGTTGCGGTCGGCGATCACCCCGGCGGCCACCAGCCCGGCGATCTCCGCCGCGATGGTGGACGGCGAGTAGCCTGCCTGCTCCTCCCAGCGCTCGTTCCCGAACGCCGGGCCGTGCGCCACCACGTAGTCGGCGGCCCGCTTGATGTGCGCCAGGTAGAACGCGTTGTCGGTCAGCCCGACGGTGCGGGCCATCAGAATCGGGTAGGCGACCTCGTCGAGCTGCACCCCGAATGAATCGGGCGCGAGTTTGCCGTTCACCAGGCTGTTCCGCGGCATCGACCCATCGGGCTGTTGCTGCCGTTCGAACAGGAACCGGACCGTGTCCTTCGCGGTGGCGACGTCACCGGCGGCGATCAGCCCGGTGAACGTCTCGTACAGGTCGCGCGCGAAAACCTCGCGGTAGGAACCGAAGTAGGTGTTGTTCGGGTCGCCGGCCTGCACGGCCTGCCCCCACGGGCTGGCCAATGACGCGACCACGGCGCCCCGGAACGTCTTGTCCTCGCTGGCCTTCAGCACGTTCGCAGACAGGTAGTAGGTGCGGGCCAGCTGCTTGCGCTCGGCGGTGGACAGCCCGCGTCCGCTCGCCGGCTGGGTCAACCGCTTGTCGTACGCCTTCCAGCCACGCTGGTAGCTATCGAGCGTCTTGTCCGCATTGGTCGCCGCGGTGGCGCCGGCGGTGGCCACCGCGGCAGCCTGGGTGCTGCCGAAGCCCAGCGCCAGGGTGGCCGATCGGCCGTCACGAACGTCGAGCTGCGCCGTCTGCACGACGTTGCCGTGCGTCGCGTTCGTGTAGGTCGTGGCCAGTCGGTGGTCAACGTCGAGCTGCTGGAGACCATCGCTGGCGGTTTCGGCAAACCCGCTGGAAGCGGTCAAGAATGGCCGATCGGCACGCAGCGCCGCGTACACGGGGGTCGCGTAGTCGCGGTTCGCCGCGTTGGTCGTGGTCACCGTGTCGATCGAGACCGGTACCGGCGATCCGGTGCTGGTGTCGATGACGGCGTCGTCGGCTCCACCGTTATTGACCTCCTCCGTGGCGCCGCCGCCGTTGCCGTTGATCGTGCCGTCGAATCGGGCGTAGACCTGATAGCGGGCGTTCCCCTTGGACGGCTTGAGCCGGGTGCGGATCACCACGCTGTCCCGCCGAGGGTCGGTGAAGTAGTCGGTGGTCAACGTGTAAAGCCCGCTCTTCGCGGCCGAAGTCACCCGGCAGGACATGCCGGAATCGTCGAGAACGCTGACCTGGTAGGTCATGTCACGCGACTGCAGGTCGGTGAACGTCGTACCGTCGGTGACGACGAACTGCAGCGTCTCGTTGTTGGTGTTGTCGATGGTCGGGTAGTAGACGTCAGATAGGACACCGTTCGCGACGGTGAACCACACCTTCGAGGTGCCGTTCCGCGCGGTGCCGAGGCAGTCCTTGCGGGCGAGGTCGAAATGCGACATCGCGCCGGGCCCGCCAGGTGCATCCTGCTCGGGAGGTGGAGTGGTTGGCCCACTGCCTGCCGCCTGCGCCGGCGTGGCGACCAAGCCGGTGATCAACAGCATCACCGCGGCGATGATTGTCCGGCGATAGGCGGGTCGAATCCGGCGAGACGCTGGTCGCATTTCGAGCCTTCCACGAGTGGCGACCGGCGCTTGCACGGTAGTTGTCGACCGAACTGGCGATCACGACCCGTTACCACTCCGTGACAGGCCGGACGTGACGTAGCCCACTCCGTGGGTCGAACGATGTCAAGTGCAGTCTTGGCCGATAGGTCGTTCCCCCGGCTGGACGTTCGCCATCGCGGAGCAGTCTTGGCGCATCCAATCCCGCCCAACGGTCGCACGCCGCTGAATTCGGCACCCTGTTCGACACGGTTGTGGCGCGGGGAGCGTCCCGACGAGGGATCCTGAGCGGGCCGCTCTCGCTGTGGGACCACCGAGTCTGATGCCCAGCTCAGCCGCATCGGCGAGGATAGTCCGGTCCCTGTAGCGCGAAGAAGGAATCGACGCGATGACGAAGTCCTGATCTCGTTCCCGAGTGCCGCCATGGTCTTTCCCGACGAGGACCTGCAGGCAGTCTCGGATGCGTTGCACGCGGTCGTGCAGGAGGCGAAGGACGCCGGCGTCTGGGTGTTCGGCGGCGGCATCGACGAGAGCATTCCGCCTGTCATGGTCGATGGCGATGGGACCGTGACCGAGGGCACGTACACGCAGACGAAGCAACTCGAAGGCGGCTACACGGTGCTCGAGCTGCCCTCCCGCGAGGCGGCACTGGAATGGGCCGCGAAGATCGCGGTTGCCTGCCGATGCGCGCAGGAGGTGCGCGCGTTCCAGTACGACCCCGCCAGCTGACGGCCATCGAACTCGCTCTGTATCGCGTGCGGCTTCGACCAGATCCCCTCCCCGCCCCGACGCCATCCCTTGTGCGGCGCGATTAGGAGAACTGGAAGACCTGGGATGCCGCGGCCTTCATCGGGTAACCGGGCGTCAGTTGTGCATCGGCTTGCGAGACGGCGCAGGCTGAACTGCTCCCCCCCTGCCTCCTCGCATGCAATGCGATACCGACGAGGCGGGCAGATTCGCGCGTCAACACGGCAGCGCCAGTCGGACGGACGGCTTGACCTGCAAGGCTCTGCCCATGATGGTGTCGCTGCGCCGACGTACCGGAGGGTCGTGCTGTGAAGCTCTGCGCAATGCAGCACCCTCGACTGCGGCAACGCTCCCAGAGATGCTGCATGGCGCTGGTGATGAGTTCTTGGGCCGCCCGCCGTCACACACACTATGAACTCCATCACCGACGAACTCCGGCCACTCGACGAGCAGGCCTTTGGCGCCCGCGTCGAGCCGCACCGCCGCGAGTTGCATGTCCACTGCTACCGCCTGCTCGGGTCGTTTGAGGAGGCCGAGGACCTCGTCCAAGAGGCGTTCCTGCGCGCGTGGCGCCGGCGCGAGACGTACGAGGGCCGGTCGTCGGTTCGCGCGTGGCTGTACCGGATCGCGACGAACGCCTGCCTCGACGCGCTCGACAAGCGCCCGCGGCGGCCCAGCGCGAGCGGCGAGGTCGCGTGGCTGCAGCCCTATCCCGACGAGCTCCTCGAGCAGCTGCCCGACCGACGGGAGGGCCCTGAGGACGTGGCGCTCGCTAAGGAGACCGTCGAGCTGGCGTTCATCGCCGCGATCCAGCACCTCGCGCCGCTGCCGCGGGCCGTGCTCGTGCTGCGCGACGTCCTCGGCTGCTCGGCAAAGGAAACCGCGCGGCTGCTCGAGACGACAGAAGCGTCGGTGAACTCGGCTTTGCAGCGCGCGCGGGGGGGCTTGAGAAAAAGCCTGCCCGAGGACCGCGAGGCATGGCAACACGCCGCCGAGGCGACCGCCGTCGAGCGGGAACTGCTTGCCCGCTACGTCGAGTGCAGCGAGCGCGTCGACGCCGAGAGCCTAGCCGCGCTCCTGCACTCCGGCGTCCGCTTCTCGATGCCGCCCACGCCCGGCGTCTGGACCGGCCGAAGCGCGATCGTGCAGGGCTGGATCGACGGCGGGTTCGGATCGGAAGCGTTCGGCAGTATGCGGTGCGTTATGACCCGCGCCAACGGTCAGCCCGCGGTCGCGGGCTACGTGCGCAAACCGGGCGACGCCGCGTACGAACCGCTGGCCATCGACGTCCTGCGGGTGCGGGACGGGGTCGTCACCGAGATCGTCACCTTCGACCGCGCGGTGTTCAAGCACTTCGACCTGCCCGCCACGCTCGGTGCGACGGTCGGTACGAGATGAACACCCCCGCCTCCATCACCGTCACGCCAGTCCTGGTAGCCGACTTGCTCGCCGAGGGCGAGCGGATGCCGGTCTACGTCCACGTCATCGACCACCCCGATGCGCGCGTGCTGGTCGACACCGGCATAACGGAGCTGCACCCGGCGGCGGCCGACCTCGATCCCCGCCTCCGACCACTCAACGAGCAGAACTTCGATCTCGCCGGCATCGACATCGTCGTCAACACACACCTGCACTTCGACCACTGCGGCGGCAACCACCTCTTCGCCGGCAGGCCGATCTACGTCCAGCGTCGCGAACTCGACGACGCGCGCAGCGAGGACGACTACACCATCCGCGAGTGGGTCGAGGCGCCCGGCGTGCGGTACGCGCCGGTCGACGGCGAGCTCGAGCTGCTTCCCGGGCTCCGACTTGTCCCGGCGCCGGGCCACACACGCGGCACTCAGGTGGTCGTGGTCGAGACTGGCGGGCGTCCGGTCGTCGTCGGCGGCGACGTAGCAGTGTGGTTCGG
>JBBQGJ010000308.1:0-8194 GCA_038322925.1 Mycobacteriales bacterium | reverse complement strand
GGTGCAGTTCCTGTCCCTGGGCACCGGCGGCATCGCGGTCCCGGTGCGGGCGACCATGACGAGCTTCGGCCCGGTGCTGCTGAGCAAGGTGCTGGTGCTCAACCCCACCCAGGAGTCGACGCTCGGGCTGATCTTCCACTGGGCCGACCAGCAGGGCCTGCCGCTGCTGGACCTCAAGGACCTCCGCTCGGTCATCACCCACCTGACCAGCGACGAGGGCAAGGCCGACCTCAAGGGCATCGGCGGCGTCTCCTCGGCGACGGCAGGGGTGATCCTTCGGGCGCTGCTCACCCTGGAGGCCGACGGCGGGGACACCTTCTTCGGCGAGCCCGAGCTCGATCCGGCCGACCTGTTGCGCGTCGTCGACGGTCGCGGGGTGATCAGCCTCATCGAGCTGGGCGCCTCGGCCGCGCACCCGGCCCTGTTCTCGACCTTCCTCATGTGGCTGCTGGCCACGCTCTTCGAGGACCTGCCGGAGGAGGGGGACCTGGACCAGCCCAAGCTCGTGTTCTTCCTGGACGAGGCGCACCTGCTCTTCGCGGACGCGTCCAAGGCCTTCCTGGCGCAGGTGGAGCAGACCGTGCGCCTCATCCGCTCCAAGGGTGTGGGCATCTTCTTCTGCACCCAGATGCCGACGGACGTGCCGAACTCGGTGCTCTCCCAGCTCGGCGCCCGCGTCCAGCACGCCCTGCGCGCGTTCACCCCGGACGACCAGAAGGCGCTGGCGGCGACCGTCAAGACCTACCCGATCACCGAGGACTACAAGCTGTCCACGGCGCTGACCAGCCTCGGCATCGGGGAGGCCATCGTCACCGTGCTGTCCGAGCGGGGCGCCCCGACACCGGTGGCTTGGACCCGGGTTCGGGCGCCGCGCTCGCTGATGGCGCCGGCACCCGCGGACGCCGTCGCCGCGGCGGTCGCGAACTCACCGCTCTTCGCGACCTATGGCCAGGCGGTGGACCGGCAATCTGCCTACGAGATGCTCACCGAAAGGGTCGCGCCCACGGCTGCACCCGGCGCGGCTCCGGTCACCATCCCGACCGGCACTGCCCCCGTTCCGGGAACGCCCAGCGCGCCGACGGTCGGCGCCGACGGCTGGCCGTCCCTGGTCCCCGAGCCGTACAACCCGTATCTGGACGAGACGGCGGCGCCTGCTCCTGCTCCCGCTCCCGTCCCTGTTCCGTCGGGACAGCCGCGCGGGCAGACCGGGCAGGGATCGGGCCGCTTGGGCGACATGCTCAACAATCCCGTCGTGACGTCCTTCATGAAGTCGCTGGGCACGTCCTTGGGTGGCGCGATGGGTCGGTCGGTGTTCGGCACCCGCAAACGGCGGCGCTGATTGGCGGCTGACTCGCGGCTGACTGCCCGCGCATGCCGTGGAACGATCACGGAGCACCGGTCGTTGCTTCCAGTACGACCACAGCACGACGGGTGGTTGACGGCTGGACCGACGGACCGTCACACAGTGAATGGAAAGGAACGACGAGTGGAGACACTCCTATGGGTCGTGATCATCGCGGCGGTGGTTGTTGCCGCGCTTTACTACATGCGGCAGCGTGGGGCGAGTTCGGCCAGGTCGCTGGAGGATTCGCAGGCCGAGGCTCGCCGCTGGGTGGAGCGGCTCGGCGGGCAGGTCTACTCGCTGGACCCCAAGGACGACCCGGCCGCCAGGCAGGCCATTGCCGATGCCGCGGAGCGGTTCACCGCCGCCGGCTCGCAGGTCGAGCAGGCCAGATCGGTGCAGCAATACCGGCTCGCGCAGCAGACCGCCTACGAAGGCCTGTACTACGTCCGCGCCGCACGGACGTCGCTCGGCATTGACCCCGGTCCCGATCTGCCTGCCATCCCCGGCCAGCAACAGGCGGGCGCGGTCAGCGAGGATCGTCGGGTCAGCGTCGAAGGTCACGAATACGAGGCCTCGCCGCAACCCGGCGTCAATACCCAGCATTACTACCCTGGGGGCATGGTGGCCGGTCGGCCCGTCCCGCGCGGCTGGTATTCCGAACCGTGGTGGAAACCGGCGCTGGTCGCCGGGGCCTGGGGCGTCGGCACCTATCTGGTCGCCTCGACGCTGTTCAGCGGCATGGCGGGGATCGGCTGGGCCGGAGGATACGACGCCGGGCAGGCCGACGGCGGCGGCGGCGGTGACGGCGGCGGCGGTGGTGACGGTGGTGGTGGTGACGGCGGCGGCGGTGGTGACGGTGGTGGTGGTGGTGACGGCGGCGGCGATTTCAGTGGTGGCGGCGATTTCGGCGGCGGCGGCGATTTCGGTGGTGGCGGTGACTTCGGCGGCTTCTGACGCCGACGCGATCGGTTGAGAGTCGCAACAGGGCGGGCACCCGAGGTGCCCGCCCTGTGTGCCGCGCATGGGCGCTTCTCGCCGACCCGGACTGCGGTGAACCTGGGAGGTTAGGGTCGATCGATCCCCAAGGCCCAGCAAGGCCGTCACCCTGACGAACGGACCCTTCGTCATGAGCGAACATCCGGCGGCGCCCGCCGCCGCGGCGAGACCCTGGTACGTCCCGATGACGGCCCGCCGGCCGGACGAAGGCGGCCGCGTGTCCACTCCTCTCGAGTTGCTGTCGACCTGTGTTTCGTGGTCGCCATCGCTCAGGGTGCTGCCGGGCTCGACCACGCGATCGTCGAGAACCACGTCGCCAGTGGCGTCGTGCAGTACCTCATGGTGTTCTTCGCCATCTGGTGGGCGTGGATGAACTTCACCTGGTTCGCCTCCGCTTACGACAACGACGACGTGCCCTACCGGCTCACGGTGCTGGTGCAGATCGCCGGATCGCTGGTGATGGCCGCCGGGATCCCGCGGTGGTTCGACGGCGGGGGCAACGTCGTCATCGTGATCGGGTACGTGATCATGCGGTTGGCCATGGTGACCCAATGGATCCGCGCCGCGCGATCGGATCCGCCGCGCCGCCGCACCGACCTGCGGTATGCGGTCGGCGTGTCGCTTGTCCAGCTGTACTGGCTGCTGTTGCTGTGGGCGCCGGTGGGTTTCGCCTACATCGGCTTTGCCATCGGGGTGATCGCCGAACTCGCGGTCCCGGTGATCGCCGAAAGACCCAGCATGACGACGTTCCACCCGCACCACATCGCCGAGCGATACGGCCTGTTCACCGTGATCGTGCTCGGGGAGTCGGTGACGGCCGCGACGCTGGCATTCCAGGGGGCGTTGGATGACACCGACAGCGCGACGCTGATCGGTCTCGCAGTGGCCGGCGTCGTCATCCTGTTCTGCATGTGGTGGGTCTATTTCGACCACGAGGACAACCCGCGGCTGGATTCCCCTCGTTCCGCGTTCATCTGGGGGTACGGCCACTATTTCGTGTTCGCGGCCGCGGCCGCGGTGGGCGCCGGTCTGGTGGTCGCAGTGTCCTACCACCGGGAGCTGGCCGAAGGCATCGGTCAGACCCTAGCGAACACGGCCACGACCGTACCGGTGGCGGTCTACCTGGTTGCAGTCGCCGCGTTGCGTGCGCATCCGGGGCGCTCCCGCCTCATCGCCCTGGCGGTGAACGGCGCAGCCGTCCTGGTGGCAGCCACCTCGTTCTTGCCGGCGTCGCTCTATGTCACCGCGGGCGTGCTGGCGGTTCTGGTGTTGGTGCTGATCGTCTCCACCCGCAGCAGAGCGGTCGCCGCCAGGTAGCCGAAGCCGGCGCCCACGATCGCGCTGCGCTACTGAACCGGGTCGGGAGGCTTCGAGGCGAAGAGCTCCCCGTCGAGGACGAGGCGGGAGACATCGCGGATGGCGAGCTGATGCTTGCGCGCATGAGCCCGCAGCCGCTCGAAGGCAGCATCGATCGTGGTGCCATCGCGGCCGGCGAGAAAGCCTTTGGCCTGTTCGATGGTCAACCGGGATTCCAGCGCCATTTGAAGCTGTTCGGCCCTGGCTTCCGCTTCTTCCTGCGCGCTGCGCCGGATGCTGAGGCGCAGGTTGCAGACCACGCCCCGCACCACCGGGTCGTCGAGCAGATTGGTGAGCGCGGCCTCTGCCCAGGTCCAGCCGCCGGCGTGGCGGAGTCGAAGTTCGAGCGGGGGATGTGCGCCCGGCTGGGCCAGCAGACGTCGCAGGAAACTGCCGAGGGCGATCCGGTCGTCCGGATGGAGCAAGTCGGTGATCGGGCCGCCGATGATGGCGTCATGCTGCCAACCGAAGAGCTGGCGGACGGCGGGACTGGCATAGGTGACAACCGCGTCAGACCGCAAGATCAACGCCGCGTCGGTAGAACGCTCCAGCAGCGGACGCAATGCCGTGCCCAGGTTCGTGGAGACGCCGACGATCCCGATGAGGGTGCCGTCTCGGTAGATGCCGGAGTCGGTGACCAGTGCGGGAAATCTGCTGCCGTCCTTGCGTCGCACCGGAAATCCGCCCGACCACGGCACTCCCTCACGCAATGCCACCATGATGTCGGCGGCGACCTGTTGAGCCACCTCGGGCACCGTGAGTGAGGCGATGTTCCGCCCGATCGCCTCCTGCGGAGTCCATCCATAAAGGTCCTGGGCGGCGGGATTCCAGTAGAGCACCACGCCGTCCAGGTCGGTGGTGATCACTGCCTGGCCGATCGCCGCCAGTTGGTCGGACGGCTCGATTCGCAGCGCCGTACCAGTCTCTGCCATGGCGCTACTCCTCCCGGGTCGCACCCCGATCCGTGATGCCATCGTATTGCCGAATACACCCGCAGAAATCCCCAACTCGGTACCCGTGGGGGAGATTCCTGGTGTGAATCGGACCTGCTAAATCACTTCAGCCGCGCTCGCAACCTCCTTCCGGCCATCCGGTATGGGCTCGGAAACGCCATGTGCCGCAATGGCTCTCGTAGGCGGGTGGCCGGCGAATGGGGTATTGGCGGACGGTTCGACTGCCGATCGTCGGGTGCTCCACGGCTGAGCGCTGAGCCTCTATCCAGGCGATGCCGCCCACCGCACAAGTGGCGAAATGCCGGATTTCCCTATAATCTTCGTCTCATCGTGTCACCCCGGCCCCCGGTGACAGCCACCGATTTCGTTGGTGCGCGGCGTCAGCCCATGATCGCAGTGCTGTCGAATTTTCCAGCGCGCCTGCCAGTGATGCCCTCCGACCCCTTCCTGGGGGCGGTGGTCTCACCCGCGGCCGGTTCCCCCGACGCCGGCCACGGGTGGGCCGATCCGCTCCTGACGCGCTGATCGGTGACCGACGGTGGGTCCGGTTCCGTCGGTCACGATCTGTCGAGCGTGCGACATCTGCTCGGCGCGAGGAGCGCCGATCGATCGACTGCCCCTTGCAAGGAGATGACGATCGCCGCCCACAGTTCGTCGCCACTGTATGTAACGCCACTGTATGTAACGCCAGCGCCACCAAGCCGCCCGGAAATCTGGCACAGCCCATAGGAACCCCGTCGCCCTACGACCGATCGGCAGGTAACGCGAACAGACATGATGACCACATCTGACTCGGTCAGCACCGCTGGATCAGCCAACCTCACATTGATGGGGTCGAGGGCCGTCATCGCCGAATCCGAGACTGCCGTCGATCGCGTCGCTGCGGGAGCGGTGGACCCGATCAACAATGACTCGAACGACAATGAGTCGAACGACAACGATTCGAACGACAACGATTCCATCAACAACGATTCGAACGACAATGATTCGAACGACGCCGAGACCGCGAAGACCTTGTGGGAAGCGCTCATTCAGGCCCGCTCACAGTCGCCGGTGATCAGCGCCGCGGAGGACGCCGTCTTCCGGTTCTACCTACCCCTCGCTCGCGCCACCGCACGCACCTACGTGGGCTGGGCGGTCGACCCGGACCTGGCGGAGCACGCCGCCGAACTCGGCCTGGCGAATGCGGTGCTCGCGTGGCGGCGAGCAGACATCTGCGCCTTCGCCGCGTTCGCGCGCGCCGCAATGATCCGGCAGATGTCCGCCAGTGCGAATGCCAGGGCTCGCCGGCTGCGACCTCCGATTCCCGCCCAGGAGGCGTCGGTCACGTGACCGCGACAGCGCGGAACTGAGCCGGCCAGGGCGCTCAAGCCAATTCCAGTCCCCCCGGGCGCGGCAGCAGCCGTGCCCGGGGGGTTTGTTCTCTGGGCCCGCGCCCAGCCATCGGGAACGGTGCGGCCATCCTGAGACCGCGATCGCGCGCCCGGCAGGATTCGAACCTGCGACCTGAGGATTAGAAGTCCCCTGCTCTATCCAGCTGAGCTACGAGCGCCTGTGGCGCATCGAGCCTAGCGAATCGGACCCGCCCAACGGTTCGTCACCGGGATTGCAGACGGGTGTGCCGAGGACCGCGGTGCCCGCGGTGGCTTCGTGCGGGCTCGTCGATCGTTGTTGACAATTTCCTACCAGGGCTGGGCAGTATCGTGAGCTGCGTGCCCGACGCGACGTCGACGGACGCCGGCGACGCGGTGATGCCTGAACCCAGACCTGATCGTCACGCCGAGCGGACCGTTCAGCCATCCACCGACCGTACTGGCGTCACCGACCGCACGTCTGTCGCCGACACCGCGGCCGCCGCGGCCTCGGGCCAGGTCGATCCAGGGGTGCAGGATGGGTCGGGCCGAACTCCCGACCCCGACGCACGTCGCGACGGGTGGGCGGTGACCTCCATCGTGATCGCCGCCGGCGTGATCGCGGTTTGCGTCGCGGCAGCGCTGGCCGCCGCCGTCCCCTCCCGGACCGAGATACCCGGCTTGCCCTCCGCCGGCGAGTTCACCGACCTGGCGTTGCCCGCGGTGAAGGCGATCTTCGACGTCGCGGCCGCCGCAACCGTGGGCTGGCTGCTCGCCGCCGCGGCGCTGGTGCCGCCGCAGACATCCGGTGTTCTCGACGTCGGCGGGTACCGGTCGGTCCGCGCCGCCTCGTTGGCCGCGACCGTCTGGTTCGCCGCCTCGCTCGCCTTGATCCCACTGACGCTGTCGGACACCTTGGGCAGGCCGATCGGTCAGTCGCTGTCCGCCGATCGGGTGTTGGCCGGCATTTCGGTGCTGGACACCGTCCGGGCCGCGCTGATCGTCGCGGTCATCGCCGCGGTGATCGCGGTGATCGCCAGGATCGTGCTCCGGCCAGGGTGGGCGGGCATCCTGCTGGTCAGTGCATTGCTGGCGCTTGTCGTGCAGGCCAATACCGGGCACTCCACACAGTCCGGCAACCACGACGTCGCCGTGGACACGATGATCTTTCATCTGGCCGGCATCACCATCTGGATAGGCGGGCTCATCGCATTCGTCGGGTTGGCCCGGCAGCACGTCGCGCACCTCGACGTGATCGCCAAACGGTACTCGACGGTCGCGCTGATCGCGTTCGTCGTGGTCGCGGGCTCGGGGATCGGGAACGCCTGGGTCCGCATCAGCTACCTGCCGGACCTGTGGCTGACGGACTACGGCCGGCTCGTGCTGCTGAAGGCCGGGCTGCTGGTGACGTTGGGATGCATCGGGTTCCTGCACCGCCGTCGCACCCTGCCGGCGATCATCAAGAAGGACAACCGCCGACCGCTGATCCGGCTGGCGGTGGTGGAAGTCGGTGTCATGGCGGCCACGGTCGGGGTCGCTGCCGCGTTGGGCCGCACCGCCACGCCGCCGCCCTCGGCCGCCGCACCCACCGACATCGAACTGGCCCTTGGCTACAACCTGGACGGCCCGCCCACAGTGACCGCCTTGCTGCTCGATTGGCGGTTCGACTGGCTGCTCGGGGTCGCGGTGATCCTTGCCGCGGTGCTGTACGTGATCGGCGTGTCCCGGCTCCGGCGGCGGGGGGATTCCTGGCCGGTCGGGCGGACGGTGGCCTGGCTCGCCGGCTGTCTGATGGTCCTGCTCGCGACCTCGTCCGGGCTGGGCCGTTATGCCGAGGTGCAGTTCTCCATCCACATGATCGCGCACATGACGCTGGGCATGATCGCACCGATCTTGCTGGTACTGGGCGGACCGGTCAGCCTGGCGCTGCGAGTCCTGCCGGCAGTGCGCCGCGGGCAGGTGCCCGGGTTGCGCGAGTCGATCGTCAACGGGCTGCACAGCAAGCCGGCCCGCTTCCTCACCCACCCGCTGGTGGTCTTCCCGTTGTTCGTGGGCTCGTTCTACGCCATCTACTTCACCTCGCTGTTCGAAGTGATGATCACCTCGCACGTCGGTCACCTGGTGATGAACGTGCACTTCCTGATCGTCGGCTACCTGTACTACTGGGTGATCATCGGCGTCGATCCCTCGCC
>JBBQGJ010000307.1:0-8207 GCA_038322925.1 Mycobacteriales bacterium | reverse complement strand
ACCATTTCTTACCCGAAGGCGGCGTAACCATGTCCAGAAGACCGTCGGTAAGCCGTATGCGGGAAAACCGCACGTACGGATTGAAAGGGGGATGGGGAAACAGGGCCGCCAAGCGGTTCCTGCGCCCCTGACTACCAGTGAAGGCCCCTCGGTCCACGCTGCTGCTCGAGCTCGTGGTGTGGACGACGTTCTACGTGTTGCCCAGTGGCTTGCGGCGTGCGCTGGCAGGCCGGCCACTGCGGATGGAAGGGCAGACACTGGATCCGGACATGCAGCTGCTGCTGCGGTTGGAACGGCTCACGGCCGAAGGCGGGACGGAATCACCGGCGCGGCGGCGCCGTCACCAGGAGGTGGCGGCCGGTCTGGCCGGCGGCCGGTTGCCGGCGGGTGTGTCGGTCAGCGCGATGACGATCACGGGCGGTCAGGGCGAGCTCCCAGCCCGGTTGTACGTTCCGGAGGCGCTTCCGGCCGGTTCGCCGTTGCTGGTTTTCCTGCACGGTGGGTCGTGGGTCACCGGGAGCCTGAATACACACGAAGCGCTCTGCCGCTACCTGGCGCTGCGCACCGACGTCCGCGTGCTGTCCATCGGCTACCGACTCGCCCCGGAGAACCCGTTTCCGGCGGCGGTCGAGGATGCGCTGGCCGCGTTCCGCTTCGCTCGCACCCATGCGAGCGACTTGGGTGCGAATCCGGCAGCAATAGCGATGGGCGGGGACAGCGCCGGCGCCAACCTGTCGGCGGTGACGGCCTACCTGACCGCCCGCGCCGGCGAGCCGACTCCGGCTTTCCTGTTGCTGCTCTATCCGCCGTGTGACGCGGTCAATCTCGCCCGATCCCGGGAGGAGTTCGGCAGGGGCTTCTTCCTGACCGAGGCGGACATCGAGTGGGCCATGGACCATTACTTCCCTTCCCGGGCCGACCGCGGTGACGCGCGGGCGTCAACCCTGCTGGCCGACGACCTCTCCGGGTTGCCGCCGACCTACCTCGCCACCGCGGGGTTCGACCCGCTGCGCGACGAGGGTGAGATGTACGCGCGACGGCTCGCCGAGGCCGGGGTGCCGGTGGTGCTGCGCCGCCACCCTGACCTGATTCATGGGTTCGCCAACATGATCGGACTGTCCTCGCGCTGCCGGGAGGCCGTCGCCGAAGCGGCGTCCGCGCTGCGTATGGGGTTGGCGATTGCAGCGGGTCGATGACGCAGCGTCAGCTGCGAGTCAGCTGATGGCTAGCCTGCCGGCTAATCTAACCATCGCGCATCGGCGTTCCCGCGGCACGTAACCAGGTCAGCACCGCCAGCACGCGGCGGTTCTCGTCAGCAGCGGCCGGCAGTTGCAGTTTGTCGAAGACCGATGCGACGTGCTTCTCCACCGTTCGCGGGCTGATGAAATCGGCCTGGGCGATGCCGATGTTGGAGCGGCCCTCGGCCATCAGGCCGAGCACCTCTCGCTCCTTGTCGCTGAGCCGGTCCAGGGCGCTGGTCGTGCGGTGCCGGCCGAGCAGTCGCGAGACGATCTCCGGGTCGATCACACACCCGCCCTCCGCGACCCGCCGCAGGGCATCGCGCAGCGTCTCGGCGTCGTCGACCCGATCCTTGAGCAGGTACCCGATCCCGGTCGAGCCCTGCGCCAGCAACCGGGCCGCGTAGTGGGATTCCGCGTACGTCGACAACACCAACACCCCCAAACCGGGGTGCCGACGGCGCATTTCCTCGGCGATCGCCAAGCCCTCGTCGGTGAAGGTCGGCGGCATCCTGATGTCGACCAGCACCACGTCAGGCAGATCGGTATCGACCTGCCGGAGCAGCGCCGCACCGTTCGGCAACTCGGCGACCACCTCGACGCCGAGCGAGGTCAACAGCAGGGCGAGGCCCGCCCGGAACAGGGCGGAGTCGTCGGCGAGCGCTACGCGCACGGGAGCCTCGCCACGATGGTTGTCCCGCCGCCGACCGGACTGGCGATGCTCAGTGCGCCGCCGAGCGCGATCACTCGATCGTGCAAGCCGGACAGACCGGTTCCCGCGGCTGTGTCCGCGCCGCCCACGCCGTCATCTTCGATGCTGATCGTCAGACACCCACCGGACGTCGTCACCTGCACTCTGACCAGGCTTCCGGCGGAGTGTTTGACGGCGTTGACCAGCGCCTCGCACGCCACGAAGTAGGCAGTGGCCTCGACCGCCGGCTCCCATCGACGCGGTGGCACATCGACCTCGACATCCAGCGGCAGCCGCTCGGCGACAACAGCGATCGCCGGTCCTAGTCCCGCCTGGGTCAACACCGCAGGGTGGATGCCGTGCGCGAGCTCACGGAGTTCGCGCAGAGTGCAGTGCAGTTCCTGCCGGATCGTTTCGATGAGGGTCAACTGGTGCGGATCGTGGATCTGTGTCCGGGCCGCGCCGACAGTGAGCGTCAGGGCCAGCAGCCGTTGCTGGGCCCCGTCATGCAGGTCCCGCTCCAACCGTCGGCGCTCGGTGACACCGGCCTCGATGATTCTGGTGCGCGATGCCCGAACCTCCTCCAACTGGGCTCGAACGCTGGCCTGCAGCCTCGCGTTTTCCAGTGCCAGCCCGGCGGCGGCCAGCGCCGCCTGCAGCAAGCCGGCATGACGCTCCAAGGACCGATCGACAACGACGGCCGCCAACGGCATTCCGTCGCGAGTCAGCACCTGGATGGCCAACTGGTCCGCCGATTGCCGATCGGGCTCCACCGGATGTCCTTCCGTGGTGACATGGCATCGCACATCAGGAACCCAGTAGAAGATGTCCAGACCGGGATCGCACAAGGCGTGCCGCAGTGCGTGCCGCACGTCTTCCACGGTGCCCGGCGCGGACAGCCGAATGACCAGATCCGCCACCGATGACCGTCCGACGCGGCGCCGCACGGCCGCCACCACGAAGGCGAGCGGAAACACCGTCAGCGTGACGGCCTCGATCGTCAACAACACGGTTTGCAGATTCTCGACGTTGGGCACCACCTGTTGCGCGACGTCCACACTGATCGCGACGATCGGCGCGATGACGCCCAGCCCGACCGGTAACAGATCTCGGCGGTCGAGTGCGAACGATCCGCGCAGGCGGCGGCGCAGCAGCAACACGAAGATCACCGTGAGCGCGATCCCTCCGCCGTCCAGGAGCGCCCGGAGGATCGCGTTCAGCGGGGGACTGTTCACCACCTGTGGCCACCACGCACCACTGGGCAACGCCAACGATTCCCGCGTCGAGGTGAGCCCGATCAGCGTGCGCAGCACAACCAGGTGGGCCACCTCCACGGCGACGAAGGTGCGATGCGCACGGTTCGTCAAGCGGGGATCGGGATACCGCAGGGACACCACCGCGAGGATCGGGAACACCAACGGGCCGACCACCCAGGCGACCGCGGGAATCGGGCCGACCCGGAAGGTGTCCCCGAGGGTCAGCAGGACCAAGCAGCCGGCGGCAGCGAGAAACAGCTTCCCGGTCCCGCGTTGCCCGTCCTCGTCGGCCAGCAGGAAGGCCGCGATGGCGAACATGACGATGGCGATCCAATTGGCCAACGACAGGACTGGTTGGCTGTCCCAGGCGGTCGAAAGGGTCAGCGCGGCGAGCACCGCAGGAACCACCAGCACCACCAATCGGGCGTTTTCGCCGCGTCGCGCGAGTGGCCAGCTGTTGACCGGTAGGTTCACCTGCATATTCGGGCGCTCCCTCCCCCGGCTGTGATGTTATGGCGGCGCACCTCGCGGCTCAAACGATTTGTTGGTTCGTCGGTGAGCATTGCCGGGTTCGGTATGGGGGGAAACACCTACCGGGAACGGGGATAACTCGACGCGGAGTCGGGCGGAATCACTCTCGTGTGCTGGCTTGACAGTGCGGATCCTTGGACAAGAGCGGAAATCTCGTGGTCGGCGGAATTACCCGCAGGCACGCCGCCACCGGCTGTGCGGACAATCTTCGAGGAGCCAGTCATGACGAGCACAATTGCGGTCGCGCATCGTGGGCGGAACGAGCGCACGGATACATGTGTCCGCGCCGTGAGCCGAGAGAGATCGGTGAATCACGAAGTCAATGACGCGGAATTGCTGGCCGCGGCGTTGTCCGGCGACGCGGCGGCCTGGGAATTGATGGTCGCCAGGCACACTCCGTACCTGCGCAGCCTCGCCGCGGGCTACCGGATCGGCGACGAGGGCAGGGACGCGGTCCAGACCACGTTCCTGCGGCTGTTCGAGCGGGGCGGCAGCATTCGTGATCCGCGCGCGTTGAAGGGGTGGTTGCGAACCACCTTGCATCACGAGTGCCTGGCCGTGATCCGGCGCCGCTCCAGGGAAACCTCGGTCCCGGAACCACAATCCTGGGAAGACCTGCTGCCGCCGAGCGAGGCTGTCTCGGAACAGCGGCTCGTGCGCGAGGAGGAGGCGGGAATGGTGCGCGACGCGGTCGCTTCGCTGCCCGCCCGTCAACAGTTGCTGATCACCCTGCTGCAGGATCCGGACGAGCCCGGATACCGGGACATCGGCGACAGGCTGGGAATTCCGGTCGGCAGCATCGGGCCAACCAGGCAGCGCACCCTCCGGCGGTTGCGCGGAATACTCGCCACCCAGGGATTGGATCAATGTGCGTGAAATTGCGATTTCGCCGTCCGATTCGGGGGAGAGGGAAGCGATGAATTTCAGCCAGGAGGATCTCATCGAGTTCGCAGCCCGGGGCGCGGAGCGCGCCGCGGGGCGATCGGCCGCGACCGACACGAAGATCCTGACACTTGATGTTCTTGTGCCATTGGACGGTGCCGAGGTCACATTGAGGGAATGGATCCGGACCACGAATTCGCGGCTGTGGTCGGTCGAACGCGCGGCTAATGAGGCGCTTTTCGGGCGGCGATCCAACGCTTCAGAAGAAAATCAGTGGCGATGCCCGCGAGGGATGCCGTACAATCGGCCGCGTTGTCCGTCCGGCAATTCTCTGTACGCAGGCAATTCATTGTCGATCGGGCAAGGTTGGTCGGGACCGCAGGCGAACCGGCGGGGTCGCCGGTATTTCCGCGGTGCTCGCGCGATAGAGCGACTGCAGGCGGTGCTGAGCATTTGCCCGGGGTGCAGCGACCGAGAATACGCCCCGGCGGCCCGGGCGCGCGGGGGAGCGCACTTGCCCGCTCTGTCCGGCCCGCTGACCTTCGTCGCGGCCCGGCGCAGCACCGGCGACAAGGTAACTTGTGATACCCAGGGTCGGTGGCAGGCAGCGATGACCCGCTGATCCTGCCCAGCGCACGTAAGCATGGCGTCACGGACGGCGACCTGCTACACGCCTATCGGAATCCCGTCCCTGTCTGGGACCTTGGGGACAACGGCCAGATGCTGGTCGGTCCTGCCGGCAACGGCACCCTGTTGGAGGTCGGTGTGGACCAGGTCATCGACCATCCCGACGTGCTGGTGATCTTCCACGGCATGCGGGCCAGAGCGAAGTTCCTGCCCCCTCGAAAGCCAAGGGACGAAGGTGACGACACAGATGCTGAAAACATTGCAAGAGATCGTCGACCACGCGGACGACATGTCGACCGCCTTCGAGGACTACCGGCCGGAGGCCAGCACCCCTGCGCGATCCTGCCTCGCTGCTCCGGGCGCGGGCAGCCGTCCATGCGCGGGCCCGGGCCGAGGCCGAGGTAGCGGCCGCGGTGGCCGAGATGCGGGACACCGGGCAGTGCTCAGCGCCTGGAATCCGTCGCGATCCTCGTACGGGACACCGAGCAGTTCGCAGAATCCCAGCGACGGGATCGACATGGCGAACAGATCCACCAGATCCGCCGGTTGGCCGGCCCGCTCGATCGCGTCCAGCTGCTGATCGACGATGGCGACGGTCCGCGGCTTGAGCCGCTGGAGCCGGCGCATGGTGAACTCCGGCGTCAGCATCTTGCGCAGCCGTGTGTGGTACGGCGGGTCGGTCATGCCCAGACCGCCGGGATCCTGCCCGTCGTCCGAACCGGCCGACGTCAGGTTGCCGAACGACGTCGAGTCGCCGAGTACCTCCTTGGCCGCGTCGTACCCCGTCACCAACCACGTCGTGATACCGAACAGGAGCTCCAGCTTGGAGACCGGCTCGGTCACCCTGCGCTCGCCGAGTTCGGCGATCGGGTCGAGCCCGTTCCCCGAGAAGAGCAACGGAAAGTGGAGCGCATCGTCACCGCGGGCCGTCCTCGCGGTGCGAATCGTGGGCATGGGTTCGGTGCCATCGTCCGCCGAGTCGGCACAGAATCGCGCCATCCCGCCAGCAATTCCTACGCCAGCCGTAAGTCATTGGTGAGATCGACGTCCGGACCCGGCGCAACGAACGGGCCGAAGGTTGGGCATCCGGGGTATCGAGCAGAGCGACGAGCGCTCCGGCGATGGCCGCGACAGCCCGCTCGGTGATACCCCAGGCAACCGATCGGACCGGCCGGGTCGAGGCCAGGTCGAGGCCGGGCCGCCCGTCGTCCCCAGGGGCGGGGTACCACAATCGCGCTACCCGAATCGGGGCAACACACCTGCGTGTCACCACTTATTGCGACTGTCGTGGCGATGCCCTTCTCGTGTCTTGTTGAGCGCAGTCAGCAACGACTCGATCAGGGAGGACCACCATGGCTCATCCGGCCACGGAACTCGAATTCGAGGACGAGTGGGAAGTCGAGTCCGAGAGTGAATTCGAGGACGAGGACGAGGACGAGGACGAGGCATTCCTCGGCGCCCTCGGCGGGATCGCCCGCACCGTCGGAGGTCTCCTCGGCGGTGCTGGTGAAGGTGAATGGGAGGACGAGCTCGAATTCGAGGACGAGGACGAGGCATTCCTCGGCGCCCTCGGCGGCATCGCCCGCACGGTCGGAGGTCTCCTCGGCGGTGACGGTGAAGGTGAATGGGAGGACGAGCTCGAATTCGAGGACGAGCAGGAGAGCGAATTCGAGGACGAGGCCGAGGAGTTCATGCGGCGCGTGGGCCGCACGTTCCGGCGACTATCCCCAATTCTGCGGGTGCTGGCGAAGACGGCCGGTCCGCTGATTGCGACTGCGGTTGGCGGACCGGCGGCCGGAGCGGTGGCACGCGTGCTGACCCGCCAACTGGAGGGTGAGGCAGAGGATGAGGTAGGGGCTGAGTTCGAGGAGATGGCAACGGCACCGCTGAGCGGATCCCGGGCGCTCGCCGAGTACTTTGCCGCACAGGCCGCGAGCGCCCAAACGGAGAGTGAGGCAGAGGCGTTCGCCGGCGTGGCAGCCTTTTCCGCACTGTCCCCACGTGATCGCCACGACCTCGAACGCGTGCTGCCTGCGCTCCTCCGGGGCGCGGCCGTGGTGACCCGCCTGCTGCACGGAAATCGCCGCACCCGACCCGCCCTGCGACTGGTCCCCGGGATCGTCGAGGCCGCCGGACGCACGCTCGTTCGACGGAGCGCGGCGGGACAGCCCATCGGTAACGCTCACGTCGGCCAGGTACTCGGTGCCGCAACCCAACGGGTATTCGCGGGCGGCCGCGCACGGCAGTACGTCCTGCGCCGCCACGCCCGAGGCGTGGTGTCGGCGCGTGCTCACCACCGGTCGCGGGTGCGGGGCAGCCGGACCCACCCCACCCGGCCGCGTCCGGCAGTCGGACTACGCCCCAACAACGCGGGGATCCGACGCACCGCGAGGGTCGTTCGACGGCAACCTGTTCGGACGCAAGTGACCGCCGTCGGCCCAGTTGCCCGACCCCGACCGGGCTTCGTTCGGGTCGTTACTCCGGTCCGAGTCCCACCGCGTGGCGGGCGCCCCGGGCGCACCGTCCGCGTTGTCAGTGACGTCCGCGTGCCGGCTGGAGCAGTGGCGACCGGACGCCCCGTCAGCGTGAGCGGCAACCGCCGCACTCGATAATTCACCCCATCAGACGGAGGAACCATCATGTCGTCAGCACTGAACCACCGGTACCCCCAAGTCCAGGGAGAGGTCGAATTCGAGGACGAACTCGAACTCGAGGACGAGGGCGAGAGCGAGGATGAACTGGAGTTGGAGGACGAGTTCGAGGGCGAACTTGAGGGCGAGTTCGAGGGCGAATTCGAGGGCGAATTCGAGGGCGAGTTCGAGGGCGAGTTCGAGGGCGAATTCGAAGAAGAAATGGAGTTTGAATTCGAGTTCGAGGCCGAATCTGAACATGAATACGAGTTCGAGGACGAGGACGAGGACGAGGACGAGGCCTTCGTCAACCCGGTTCAGCGCATCTATCGGGACGCTGAACTGATGGCTC
>JBBQGJ010000306.1:0-8217 GCA_038322925.1 Mycobacteriales bacterium | reverse complement strand
ACTACACTGGGTAGTGAGCTACTACGCCCTGTAATGCGTGTCGGTCGGGATGCGGCTTCGCTGCCGGTTCTGGCGGTAGCCGGGCATGTTGTCCGGTGGGTCGCACACCGCATGCCGCCCGGCGTCGGGTGGCGGCCGTGGATGGTGGGGTGGGCCGGGCGACCGCCGACGGTTTCTCGGGGGGTGACTGTGGTGCCGGTTGATGACGACCGTTTGGACGAGTTGGTCGCGGTCATCGCCAGGTTGGCGACGGGTGAGCTGACCGCGCGGCTGGAGCCGTCGCCGGCCCGGGACGCGGTGGACGCGGTGATCACGGGCATCGATCTGCTCGCCGACGAACTGCACGTGATGCGCCGGACCCTGGAACAGCAGGTGACGGAGCGGACCGAGCAGCTGGATCGGGCGCGGCGGGCGATGGCCCTGCAGGCGTTGACCGATCCGTTGACCGGGTTGGCGAACCGGGCCCTGCTGGGAGACCGGATCGGGCAGGCGAACGCCCGCGCGGAGCGGGGAGCCCGCCCGCCGTGCCTGGTGCTGCTGGACTTGGGCGGGTTCAAGACCATCAACGACGGGTTGGGGCATGACGCCGGTGACCGGGTCCTGGTCGAGGTGGCGCGGCGCCTGACCGGGGTGGTGCGGGCCGTCGACACGGTGGCCCGCCTGGGCGGTGACGAGTTCGCGGTCCTGCTCCCCGACGTCACCGATGACGAGGCGGTGCGGGTCGCGCAGCGGGCGGTGCGGGCGTTGCGGCTACCGATCACCGTGGCCGGTTGGGCGGTGGTGACCAGCGCGAGCGTCGGGGTGTGACACCGCCATGTACGCGGCCAAGGCCGGCGGGCGGGGCGCCGTGCGGGTGTTCCACGCCCGGATGCATGACGCGGCGCGGCAACGCCTGCAACTGGCCTCGGAATTGGCGGACGCCGCCGCCCTCGGCCAGCTACGGCTGTATTACCAGCCGGTCGTGCAGCTGGGCACCGGCCGGATCGTGGCGGTGGAGGCGGTGCTGCGGTGGCTGCACCCGGAGCGGGGAGTGCTGCTGCCGGCCGCGTTCCTGCGCGCCGCCGAGGACAGCGGCCACCTCGCGGAACTGGGCCACTGGATGGTGCGGTCCGCGGTCGCGCAGCTGCGGGCCTGGCGGGCGCGGCTGCCCGACGGGTTCCGGGTGCACCTGAACCTGTCTACCGCCCAGGTCCGCTGGCCCGGGTTCACCCGGTTCCTGTCCGACACGTTGCGCGAGCACGCCGTGCCGCCGGACCGGCTCGCGGTCGCGATCTCCGAGGCGGCGGTGCTCACCGACGAGGCCCGCGGCGTGCAGACACTGGCCGACCTGCAGCGGCTCGGCGTCGGTGTTCACCTCGACGACTTCGGGACCGGCTTCTCGTCGATCGGTTACCTGCGGACCCTGCCCATCGACACCGTCACCATCGACCCGTCGCTTGACCGCGGACATCACCACCGACCCGCGGCAGGCAGCCTTCGTCGCGGCGCTGCTGCGGCTCATCCACACCGTCGGGTTACGGGCCGTCGCCTGGGGCGTGCACACCCCCGCCCACCGCGCACACCTGCACACCCTGGGATGCGGCTACGGCCAGGGCCCCCTGTTCGGTGAGCCACACCCCGCCGATCACGCCACGACGCTGCTGCTCGCGGGTCAGGCCGGCCCCGAGCCGACCCTGACACGCCCGTTGGCCCCTGCCGGACACGGTGCCCGCAGCCCGGGCGACAACACCGGCCGCGGTCCGGGAACCGGGGGAGATCGCATTGCTGCCAGAGAAGTCCGCGGTGCCTGGGATGCTGTGCGGCGTGACCGGTCCTGACCCATCAGACCAGGCGCCGCGGACCGCGATGACCTCCACTGCCCGGTCAGCGGTGAAGTCCCGCCCGCATCGTGCCAAGCCGAACCCGTATCGCCGTCCACGGGAAGGCGCGGCGCCCGGCGAACCGGCGCCGATCATCCACGATGTCCCGTTACCCGATGGTGTGTTGGCGATGCGGTCACGGTCACCCGCCTGCCGGGCATGCCCGGGTGGTCGCAGCTGCAGACCCGCAGCGGCACCGACTGCCGCATGTCGCTGGATGACTTCGATGATCGGGAGCGTCAGGCACCTGGCGAGGTGATGCGCGCCGCGCTGCGGATCGCTGTGCACCTGCTGCCACCGGAGTACCACGGGCCGGTGTCGGCCTCGGTCTACGGTGCGGTACCGCTACCGGATCGGTTGGCCGACCTGACCGCCCGCGCCATGGTCGACGCGCTGGCATCCTCCTGCCCCGTTGCTTTCACCGGGCGACCGCTACGCCGCCCGAAGGCCTGCCCGGTTTGCGGTCACCCGCGGGCTGACACCGGTCACAACCCGAACCCGAACCCGGCTGGCGGGACGGGTCGGCGGCCAGGATCAGCGGCCGGTGATCAGCGGAATGGGCGCGGTCCAGACGAGGTGGGTTGCGCCGCAGTCTGTTCGGCCGATCGTGAAGGTGCCGCGCCGGCGCCGTCGGCGCGGCGGTGGAGGTTTCTCAGTCCGCTGCGGGCGGCGGAGTCCGGGATGCCGACGCCCTCGTCGGTCTTCTCGGTCAGGTACAGCCGCCGTAGACCCGGGCGGCGGCCCGGATCGGCACGGCCAGCAGGCTGCGCGTCGGGGGATGCTGCGGCGGGAATCCCACCGACGCGCCGTGCCGCGCCGGCTCCGGCAGGCGCAACGGCCCCAGCTCCTCGACCGGCACCCCCAGCGGCCCGTGCCCGGTGGGCAGCGGCCCGATCAACGCCCTGGTCTGGTCGTCGATGCCCAGTTGCACGAAATCGTCCAACATCCCGCCCGCGCCCAGCACCCCTTCTGCTGCGTACCGGGCGTCGACCAGGGTCGCCGCGGCCTGCACGAGGTGCCGCAGCGTGGCGTCCACCCCGGGCCCGAGGACACCGCCAGCACGGCCGCGACCAGCGCGGCCATCCGTGACCCGCTGACCGGCCGGCACCGCCGGGGCCGGGCGACATCACCGCCGCCGTGCGCCGTGTCGCTGCTGTTCATGTCAGATCGTCGCGGTCACCGGTGCCTCCGACGCATCGTGGACCTCGAGACCGGCGGGGCCACGGGGTTACCTGCCCGATAGCCGGGACGGGCGCGGTGTGCCGTCGAGCCGGCCGGCTCAGGCTTGGGCACGGTCGCGGATCTGGGTGGCCAGCACCGCGGCCTGGGTCCGGGAGGTCATCCCGAGCTTGGTCAGCAGTCGGGACACGTAGTTCTTGACGGTTTTCTCGGCGACGAACATCCGCTCGGCGATCTGCCGGTTGGTCAGGCCCTGGCCGATCAGCTCTAGGGCGGCGCGTTCCTGCTCGGTGAGGTCGGACAGCGGGCCCGGCGGGGCCGTGCCGGTCCGGAGCCTGGTCAGCAGCGCGGTCGCGGCCCGCTGGTCCAGCAGCGAGTGTCCCGAGCCCACCGTGCGGACCGCGGCGACCAGATCGACACCGGTGATGTCCTTGATCACGAAGCCGGCGGCGCCGGCCAGGAACGCGTCCATCATCGCCTGCTCATCGGTGTACGAGGTGAGCATCAGGCACCGCAGGTCGGGCAGCAGGGACCGCAGCTCGCGGCACAACTCGACGCCGTTGCCGTCCGGCAAGCTCACGTCCAACACCGCGACGTCCGGGTGCAGCTCGGGCACCCGTGCCATCGCCTGCGCGGCGGTGGCTGCCGCACCGATCACCGTCAAGCCATCGGCCTGGTTGAGCAGATCGGTCAGCCCCCGCCGCACTACCTCATGGTCGTCCACCACGAACACCGTGAGCGTCGGCATCGGTGTTGCCCGGTGCGGTGAGCGCGGCGCGGGATGCAGCAGGGGTGTCACGGGGGATCCAGCCGTTCGCGGTGCAAGGCCCTGGCGGATCTGGGCGCCGAGATCTGTCTCTACGGTGACGCGGCTATCGGCGGCGGCACTGCCCCCTGGCGGCTGCGGTAATCAGCACCCCTGAGATAACCCGCATGTCATTGAAATGTCAAGGAAACAGCCGCCAATGGTCGGTGACCGGATAATGGCGGCCTCGTCGGACGAACACCACCGGTCCAATACCCGAAACAAGCCCACCCGGAAGGGTGACATCGTCACCGTCGACGTCACCCCAACGAGAAACCCAAGATGATGCACGGTCACTAACCGGTCAAG
Organism: Mycobacteriales bacterium; assembly: GCA_038322925.1. GTDB lineage: Bacteria > Actinomycetota > Actinomycetes > Mycobacteriales > Nakamurellaceae > Nakamurella. The sequence continues at coordinate 4,065 of JBBQGJ010000306.1, read as the reverse complement.
GCCCGATCATTGCCGCCGGGACAATTATCACTCCACCGAGGCGGGGGCGAAGAAGTGGCTTTCCCGCACCGTTGTTGGCAGCGACGTGATCACCCCACCCACCCCCCATCAACCTCGAGCGCGGATAGATCCGATCAGCCGGCAGGATGCTCCTGTCCGTCGAGTTCATCACCAAACATGTTGCCCACCAAGCAATCTGACTCGCCGACAGGTTCGCCGGTCTCGGCCCGACGGGTGACCGGTTCTCTCCGCGCGGCTCGGGGGCAATACCCCTGATATCCATCACCCGTACCCGATGCGAGAACAGCCGAACCATTCGGTCTTGACAATTTCCGGGCTCTCGCGTTACCTCACAGGTGCTGATCATCACAGCCGCCCGGGAACGGTACCGCCGCGTCGTTAGCCGCGGCACCGCCAGAGACAATCTGCACGCCCGGGATTGCCCGGTTCGCGCACCCGACGCGGCGCCACCCATCGCGCCGCGGCCCGGCCGGCTTGTCACGTGCAGCCTTTCACGGGCAATTCTTCCGCCGGGCCACGGTGGGCCAGAACCCAGGCGCTGACACCTGGAACAACAACCCGGTCCCGACTATCGGCGTGACCGCTGAAAGGGACACGGGTGCCACCGTGACGAATCTGCTGACCGGCACGCCCACCCGGGTCGGCGTGACCAACGTGCTGGTCTGCGACGCACGCAGCCAGTCCCGCGCCGCCCTGACCAGGACCGTGTCGGCGATCCCGACCGTCACCCACGTCGACAGTGTCACCGATGATGCGGGACTGCTGGCGGCGTTCGCCGCGTACCCGGCCGAACTCGTTTTGATCGGCGTCCACCGCAGCCACCCGTCCAGCACCCGGGGCGGTGGACCGCCTCCTGGACCGGTACCCCCACGCTGCGGTGCTTGTTGACGGATCGGGGCAGGACACCGCGGCCCTGACCGCGGCGCTGGCCCGCGGCGCGCGCGGACTGATGCTGTGGTCACCGCACCCCGGCCGAACCACCGCCGCATGCAGCACAAGCCCGGTCGCCGCCGGCGGCCCCGCAGACCGCGATCCCTGGCCAACCGAGCGTGAACTGCAGATCCTGCGCGGCATCAGCCGAGGACAGACGTATGCAGCCATCGGCCGCGACCTGTTGCTCTGCGAAGACACCATCAAGGCACTGAGCCGCCAACTGTTCGGCAAGCTCGGCGCCCGCGACCGGCCGCGCGCCGTCGCACTGGGCATCCGCACCGGCGTCCTCGACGCTCCCAGGGACACCATCGCCATCGCCGCCGCTCACCCCTTCCCCGCCCACGGCCTGCGCGACACCGTGCCCGCGTGAACCACCCTCACCTCGGGCTCCCACCCGGGCTCTCACCCGGCGACCCAAACCCCGGCGCGCCGGGGCCGTCTCCGCCGGTCATGGACGCCGCGAGAGCCGAGAACCTCACCCGCACTACACAACTGCGCAGCCGCCCCCGCGGGTCGAGGTGGGCCGCCGACCGGCGGCCGCCGTTCGGGACGCAGGCGTGGGCGGCACCAACACCCCACCACGGCAGTTACGATCTGTGGTATCCGATTGCGGTGCGTAGTCCTCGCTCGCAGTGATCGGGTGGGCGGCACGTGCACGTCTCGCCCGGTCGCCATGTCAGTCCGGCGGCGCGGTCGGCGCCGGCGGGCCACACCCGACGTTCACGGAGGGGTTGGACATGAGTGGTGTTCGGCGCCTTACAACGACCAGCCGCAGGCGGGTCGGGTCGGTGAACACGCCCCGGATCCCGGGCGCACCGTCGACCCGGGCGTGGACACATCCCAAGGCGCTGCTCGGAACGATTCGCCGGTTCGCGGTGGACCCGAACTCGGTGTTGGAACGGCAGCTGGGCATCGCCGGGGTGTACGTGCTGTCGCAGGTGCTGTTCCTGCTGCCCGGCGTCACCGTGCTGCATGCGGCGCCGGTCGCCGCGGGCGGGGTGGTGATCGCCGGGGCCACCGCGGCCGCGGTGACATGGCGGATCGGGCCGGTGCCGCCGCGGGCGGTGATGCTGATCCCGTTGGCCGATATCCTCGCGGTGGGGTTGCTGCGCGCCGGGACCGGCGGCGCGGCGTCGGTGTTCGCCATCATGCTGGTGTTGCCGGTGATCTCCCTGGGGGTGGAACCCGGCCGGTTACCGATGCTGCTCGGCGGCCCGGTCACGGTGGCGGCGTTGCTGCTGCCCGCGGTCTACGACCCGGCCGCGGTGAGCGCCGCCGGCTGGGCCCGGCTGCTGTTCGGGACCATCATCCTGGGGTTGACGTGCCTGTCGGCGAACGAACTGGGCCGCCGGCTCCGGTCCCGGGTCCGCGCCGGGCAACACCTGCGCCGCGAAAAGGAACCGCTCCTGGCGGCCGCGCGGGATGACGCCGACAGCGCCGCCGCCGCGGCTGAACTGCTCGCCGAATCGGAGGGGCAACTGGCCGGGGTGATCGTGGCGGTCACCGAACAGTCGATCATCGGCACCGACCGGTCCGGGCGGATCGAGATCTTCAACGCCGGCGCCGAACGGCTGCTGCACGTCACCGCGGGTGACGCGCTCGGCCGGCCGATCACCGGGTTCCACCGCGCCGACGAACTCACCGACCGCGGCGAACGGGCGGGGGATGGGTTCGCGGTGCTGGTGGCCGGTGTCACCGCCGGCACCCCGCGGGTCGCGGAGTGGACCTACGTCACCGGTGACGGCGCGGAGCTGGACGTGCAGGTCGCGGTGACCACCCGGCGGAGCGCCGGCGGGACCGACGGTGTGGACAGGTACTTGTTCGTCGGCACCGACGTCACCGCCGACCGGGAACAGGCCCGGCTCAAGGAACAGTTCGTCAACCTGATCTCCCACGAACTGCGGACCCCGCTGAGTTCCATCGTCGGCTACCTGGAACTGCTCTCCGACGATGAGGACCACCCGCTCACCCCCGACCAGGCCGGGTACGTGGCGACCATCGACCGCAACGCCAACCGGTTGCTGCGCCTGGTGTCCGACCTGCTGTTCACCGCGCAAGTCGAGTCCGGCCGGTTCCAGCTCACCGAACAACCAGTCGACCTGCACGCCGTGGTGCAAGCCTGCGTGGACACCGCGACCCCGGCCGCCGCCGCCGGCGGTGTCACCGTGCGGTTGGCCGCCTGCGACGACCCGGCGACCGTGCCGGGCGACCCCGACCGGCTCGGGCAGGCGGTGGACAACCTGCTCTCCAACGCCATCAAATTCACCCCCACCGGTGGGCGGGTCGCGGTCACCCTCAGCGTCGTCGACGACGACGACACCGCCCCGGTGGGGTTGGTGTCGGTCACCGACACCGGGATCGGGATCCCCGCCGACGAAATGGACCGGCTGTTCTCCCGGTTCTTCCGCGCCTCCACCGCCGACGAACACGCCATCCCCGGCGTCGGGCTCGGGCTGTCCATCACCAAGGCCATTGCCGTCTCCCATCACGGCCGGCTCCGGGTCGCCAGCACCATCGACCAGGGCACCACCTTCACCCTCGAACTACCCCTCACACCCATCTCAGACCCACAACCCCCGGCCACCGACCGCCGCAGCGTGCCGACCCACCGATGACACCCCGCCGCCCCCCGCGATACGTGTGGCTGATGCGGCGGCGGGACGTCCCCGACCCTTCCACTCTCCGCGACCACCGAGCCGAACCCGCTACGGGCCAAGCAATCTCGTGCCAGCCAGCAGCACATGCACGCACGGACGCCGTGGCGGATCCACTCCACCCGGTGGGTGATCTGAGGGCACCGCCGGGTACACGCCCGATCCCCGCGCCACGGCGGGGCCGCCCCGCGACCACTGGCGCGGCCGGGGATGAAGCGGCAACGCACGGCCCGCACGCTGCTGATCCGCACCCTGGTGGTACAGACGGTGCTGCCGGGCGCCATTGACGTCATCTGGCGGTTGTTCTCGGTGAATCGGGATGCCCGGTTGGAGCGATGTCCCGCTGGTGATCGTGGAGACGTACAGCCCGATCGACTGCGTCCTGTTCGGGGTGATGACGTGGCGGTTGAAGGACCGCGGTGAACCGGATCCGCCGTTGCCGGGCGTGTCGGTGGAC
>JBBQGJ010000305.1:0-8231 GCA_038322925.1 Mycobacteriales bacterium | reverse complement strand
ACGGTCAGCACGGGGGAAGCCGATGACGCCTGCTGAGCGCCCACCACGATGCTTCCGACAATGACAAGCGATGCCACGAGAGCCGCTCGGGCCAGTTTCGCAGTCGTAGGTCTGGTCCTGGATACGCCGCTCATGGTCAGTCCCCTCTTCGCTGAGTGCTGTGGTGCCGGCACACGATCCGGTGCATGAGCTGCTCCAGCCCACCGGTGAGCGTCAGACCGAGCCACCCGGTCTCGGCCAGCGCGTCTTCGGTCAGCGTTCGGATCGACGCTCTCGAGCGACCCCCAACGCATCGCGCGCTCTTCCACAGGTTGGTTGATTGTGCGCACCGCACGGCCATTCATGAAGATTTCGTGCGACCCGTCCCCGAGCGGAGGTCTGCCAACAGTATCACTAACTGTAGCCAGCGCCTACGGTGAGTGATCGAGCATCATGCCAACACCGACTGGTCCGACCGTGACGGAGGTGACCGCGACCGGCATGAGCGCAGGTGACGAATGGTGCGCAATATTGCGGAGCGCCTTCATCGCCCTTCTCGGCACTGTGTCCGCACCTGCCCATAGGGGCAGTAATCCTGGAACGCTCTGCCCGAACGGCCATGGCTGGCGACCATTGCGGGCCCTCACCTCAACTGGCATGAGCGTCATCCGGGCAACGCAGTCGGACGCTCGGGGGGTCAGAACGAGGAGCAGCAGTCCGCACGGCTCCGCGTTCCTCGGTGCGAGGTGCTGGGCCGGCCACATCGGCCGTTCTCGAATGGCAGCGGTCTGCGGTCAATTCCGCGGTGACCCATTACCTGCAGCGTGACGACAAACCCGGCGCGCCCGGCGGGACGAGCACCGCGCCGCGGGCGGTCCCGGCCACCGTGCCGCCGCGCAAGAACTACGTATTCCTGATGGGCGACGGCAAGCGCGACCCGTTCTACAACGCGGCGAACGTGTACTTCACGCAGAACGAGAAGGGCACTGAGATCCTCCGGGACAAGCGGACTCTCGCCGAAGTGATCACCTACGTCAATGCCGGCACGAGCCCCGCCCTCAAGATCATCATCGTGTTGCACGCCAACGAGGAAGGGAACCTCGGCTTCTCGCTCGACGCGGCGGATCTGAAGAAGGACACCGGCGGCGGGGACAAGAAGCCGCGGACGGAACTCAAGGAATTGCGGGACGCCAATGCGTCCGGGTCACTGCCGGCCGCCGATGTCGCCAAAATCGATGCATCGACCCAGGTCGACGTCCGCGGCTGCAACGTCGGCCGATCCAAGCTGATGCTCGATGCTCTGGACCAGGCGTTGGGCGGCGCCCCCGGGTGACCACACCGACCCACAAGCAGGAGTACTCGTACCACAGCACAGGCAAGGGCAAGCCGGTCGTCATCGAGGAAGCCTTGTCTTATTACTCCATCGAGGACCCCGGACATCCGGCGATCAGTGCGGCGGACCGCGCCACGCTGTTCCCGGTGAAGGCGGGCTGGGTGATCCGCTACACCGGCCGCTCCGAGTTCGGTGGGAAGTGGCGGTTCGAGGTGCAGGCGGACTGGGTGACGCCGACGGGGTCCGAAACGCAGACGAAGATCATCATCGCTGACATCCCGCCGGAGGGCGAGGCTCTGAAGGCCAGGGAGATCGCCGATTCCGGGCGCCCCGACGCCTACCTGTGGACGGTCGAGGACACGGTCAAGGGCGGCACTCTCAAGCGCACGGTACTGCGCGAGCACACCGAATGGGGGATCGACAAGAAGGTCATCGGGAAGACCGCCACCGCCCGCCCGTCGACGTCGGACCCGACCTACTACGGCCTATCCGGCTACGCACCGCCCGCGCCGCCCGCTCCGACGCCGTGACTGCTCATCATTGCCGCCGCGCTGACTGCGATTGCCCCCGGCCGCCAATTTCCGACCGGCATGGCCAGTGACGGGCTGGCACGGGGCTGACGCCTCAGCCCGACAGGCACCTCGTCGGCCGGTGGCAACTCGTCGAGGCCACACTCAGGCCGCGTACCGGTTGCTCTTGCTGCAGCATGAGCGAGGCGGCGACTGGCCGAGTGAGGGGCTCGGTTCGAGCGGGAACAAGACATGGTGAACCTTTTGGCTGCTGACGGCGACACGATCCTTCCCAATCAGGGCGACTTCGTCTTCAGGCGGTCCATTCCTGGCGTCGCTGCGCGTACCGCGGCGCCATGGCCTCCATCTGCTCCATCACCAGCTTGATCGCGGCGGGCTGCTGATCCGGCGGGTACCCGTGCTTGGCCAGGAGCCGTTTGATCGACGACCGCAGCTTGGCCCGCACATCGTCGCGGACAGTCCAATCGGTGCGGATATCGCGCCGCATGACGGCTACCAGATCTCTGGCAATCTGAGCAAGCACGTCATCGCCCATAAAATCGACGGCCGACTTGTTCTGCGCCACAACGTCGTAGAAGGCGAGTTCGTCCGTGGTGATCGGCGGGGTGAATCGGGCACCGCGGTTGCTCTCGGCCGCGACCTCCCGAGCCAATTCGACAAGTTCGGCGATGACCTCGGCCGAGGTCAATTGCTGGTTGGTGTATCTGATCATCAGCTCGGTGACCCGCTCCGAGAACGCGCGCTGCCTGACCAGGTTGTTGCGCGACACCTTCGCCGATTCCTCGGCAACGAGTTTGCGCAGCGCTTCGATCGCCAGCTGGGGATTTCGCGCCTGTTGCGCCTGGGTCGCGAACTCGGGCGTGAGTTCGCTGAGTAATGGCTTCGGTATGCCGGCCGCCTCGTAGATGTCCAGGATTTCCCCTGAGGCGGTGGACTGCGCGATTAGCGAGGCCAGTAACCGCTGGATCTCCTCGGGGATGGGCTCACCACGGGCCTGCCGGTCGGCCGCGTCGTACTTGGCCATGTAAACCCGGACTTCTTCGTAGAACTGCACATCGGGCCGGAGGGGGGCCAGCTCGTCCGACCCGGTGGACAGCGCCCAGGCCCGAGCCAACTGCCCGGACGCCCGACGGAACTGCGCCGACAGCGGTTCCTCACCCTCGGCGACCTGATTGCCGGGCGTCGCCGGATTCCGCAGGTAGGCGACGGCGCCGGTCGCCGCGTTGAGGAACGACTTCTTCCGCCCGGGATCGATCTTTGCGCGCCAGTTGATGAACCCGAACAGCATCAGGTCGATCTTGGCCAACAACACCCGGACCAGCGCGACCGCGTCCTCCGCCTGCCGGCCCAGCGGCTTGTTCTCCTGGTCGCGCTGGGTGTACTCGGACAATGCCTTCTGCAGGTTGTCCGCCAGCGGGGCGTAGCCGACCAGGAGCCCTGCATTCTTCTGCCCGAAGGTGCGGTTGACGCGAGCCAGGGTCTGCATGAGCAACGCGCCCTTGAGTGGCCGGTCAAGGTACAGCGTGTGCAGCGGCGGCGAGTCGTAGCCGGTGAGCATCATGTCCTTGACGATGACGATCTCCAGCTCATCGTCCACCTGACGCAGCCGCTCCTTGATCACCGCGTTCTCCGACTCGCGGCGCACGTGGCGGCCGATCAGCTCGGTGTCGGAGGCGTCACCGGAGTAGACGACCTTGATCCGGCCCTGATACAGATCGGGCGAATGCCAGTCCGGGCGGAGTTCGATGATCTGCTCGTACAGCCGCGCGCAGATCTCCCTGGTCGCACCGACGATGAGGGCCTTGCCCGGGGCGGAGATCAGGGGGCGCATCGCCTCCCGGCGGCCCTCCCAATGGTTGACGAGGTCGGCGGCCAGTGCCGTGAGTCGTTGCGGTGCACCGTAAACGGCATTGACCACCGCGACGCTCTGCTCGATCCGGGTTCGCTCGGCGTCGTCCAGACCTGCCGTGGCGGCGTCGGCAGCAAGATCCAGCTCCTCTTCCGTCACGCCCTTGGCCAGACCGACCTTGATCAGCCGGGGCTCGAAGTACACCGGGACGGTCGCGCCGTCCTCGACGGCCCTGGTCAGGTCGTAAATGTCGATGTACTCGCCGAAGACCTCCTTGGTGTTGCGGTCGTCGAACGAGATGGGGGTGCCGGTGAACGCGATGAGGGTGGCGTGCGGCAGGGCGTCCCGCAGGTGCCGGGCGTACCCGTCGAGGTTGTCGTAGTGGCTGCGATGCGCCTCATCGACGACCACGATGATGTTTGGCCGGCTGGACAGCAGCGGGTGCTCGGCTCCCGACTCCCGCTCGTCCTGGTAACGGCCGAACTTCTGCAGCGTCGTGAAGTAGATGCCGCCGCTGACCCGGTTGGTCAGCTCGTCACGCAGTTCGGCCCGTTTGCGGATCTGCGTGGGCTGCTCGGGCAGCAACCGGCTGATCTGGAAACCGGTGTAAAGCTGTCCGTCCAGTTCGTTGCGGTCGGTGATGACGATGATGGTGGGGTTGAGCAGTTTCGGAGCCCGGATGACGAGGTTCGCGTACAGCTCCATTTCCATCGATTTGCCCGAGCCCTGGGTGTGCCAGACGACTCCGGCCTTTCCGTTGCTGCCCACAGCGCTGATCGTGCTGGCCACGGCCTTGGTGACGGCGAAGTACTGGTGCGGCTTGGCGATGCGTTTGACCAACCCGTCGGCGCCCTCGTCGAAGGCGGTGAACGACCGCATCAACTGCAGAAAGCGTTCCTGGTTGTACAGCCCGAATAGGGCCAGCTCGAGCCCGGTGACAGCCTCACCTTCGGCATCCAGAACCCCGATTTCGACGACCTTGCCGTCGTCGTCGACATTCCACGGTGAGAAATGGTGCAACGGGGTGAACGGGGTGCCGTACTTGGCGGTCAGGCCGTCGGAGACCAGGGTGAACACCGGGAACCGGAAGGCCATCGGGAATTCCCGCAGGTAGGTCTTCAGCCGTTCGTGCGCTGCGGCGGGGTCGGCGTCACGACTGCCGGCCCGCTTGAGTTCGATGACGCTGATGGGCATGCCGTTGCAGTACAGCACGATGTCGAACCGGCGCTCGAAGTCCGCGCGCGCGACGGTGACCTGGTGGACCGCCAGCCAGTCGTTCTCATCGGGGTCGGCGCTGACCAGCCGGATCGTGGGCGTCCGCTCCTGCCCCTCGCCGTCGATGTAGCTGATCCCCCGGAACCCGTCCACGAGAATGCCGTGCATCCGGTAGTTCTCGGTGATCGCATCGATGGACGTCGGTGAGGTGATCGCGGCCAGGGCCTGCAACAGGTACTCGGCCGGCACCTCTGGGTTGAACTTCCGCATGGCGGCCAGCATCCGCGACGGGATGTGCAGGTCCTCCCACCGTTCCCGTTCACCGCTGCCCGGCGCGATCTCCTTGCCATGCAATGGTGTCCATGCCAATTCGGCGAGCGTGTCGAGAGCCAGCTGCTCCCAATCGCCTTCCGACATTCCCCCGGTGGTTGTCATCGATTTCCCCTTGTTTGGTCCGTCTATTTACTGATCCGCGGCTGTGGCCGGCGGGTCGGACAATTCCGCTTCCAGCTCTTCAATGCTCGGCAGGCTCGAGCTCAGTTCTTCGGGGATTGCCGTGGTGATGGCGGTGGTCCAGTCGGCGACCCCGATCGGCGTCTGGTAGCCGCGCACGGCCCACTCCGCGACGATGTTGTTCTTCCCCTTGCAGAGCAGCAGTCCGATCGTCGGCTCGTCGTCAGGGTGGGCAAGCAGGTCGTCCACCGCCGCCATATACATCCCCAGCTGGCCAAGGAACCCCGGCTCGAATCGCACGGCCTTGAGTTCGATGACGATGTAGCGGCGGAGTATGAGGTGGTAAAAGAGCAGGTCACAGTAGAACTCGTCGCCGCCCACGTCGAGACGAACCTGGCGACCGACGAACGCGAACCCCTGGCCGAGTTCGAGCAGGAAATCCTGGACGTGCTCGATCAGACCCGACTCCGACTCCCGCTCGCGGCTACGCTCTGTCAGATCCAGGAAGTCAAAGACGTAAGGGTCCTTGAAGGCTTGCTGGGCGAGGTCGGAGTCCCCGGGTGGCATCGTGAAGGCGAAGTTGGTGATCGCCTTGCCGGCGCGCTCGTGCAGCCTGCGGTCTATCTGGAGGGCGAGGATGTCGCGTGACCAGCCGTTCGTGATCGCCTCCGCCGCATACCATAAGCGCTGGTCAGCGGTCTTCAGCTTCTCCAGCAACGCGATCTGATGCCGCCAGGGCAATTGTGCAACGCTGCGTTGCACAACTGCCGGATCCGGCCACGCCGCGGCGAACGATCGCATGTACTTGAGGTTCCGTGGGGAGTATCCCTTGGCGTCGGGGAACCGCTCCCGCAGGTCAGCGGACAGTCGGTCGATGACTTTGGCACCCCAACCCTCCTCTGCCTGACGAGCCAAGATGTCCGACCCGATCGCCCAGTACGTGGCGATCAGCTCCCGGTTAGCGGCCCGCACCGCGCTGCGGTGGCCGCTGACCACCCGGCCGGAGACCGACTTAAGCAGCTCCGGGTACCAGGTCGGCATGGAGTGACGAATGGGCGACGCCGGGAATGACGCCTCATCGGCAGGGCTGTAATTCGGCACCTAAACCACCGCCTCCACCTGTGTCTCCGCGTCTTTGACGCGGAGCTTGCCGGACATGAGTTGGGGCAGAAGAACGTCACGGATCTCGGCCAGTCGCAGTGATTCTTGTTCGGAATTGAGCGCAGCGTTCCATAGTGAAGTCATTGCATCGTCATACTTTTCGATCATCGAGCGAGGGGGAACAGGCACAGCAGGCTCCAGGTGGCGGCGCTGGATGTGACCCATCGTCGTCGCCTTATCGGCGGCTATTGCCTTGAATTCGTCGAGCTTCCGGATGAGGAGTTGATTATCGAGCCACAGTGGATAACCATTGATCGGGATCACCTTGAAGATGTGCTGATTGATAATGCCCTCGGATCTGAACCATCGATGCAGGGTCAACGAGCCCGACCACGCGAACAACAAGTCACCAGGACGTGCCAGGTAGTCATCGGGGACTTCGATGTCGTTGTACACAGTCGAGCCGCCAATACCCGAATTGAGCTCCGCGATCCTGATGACGACCCTTCCTGTGCCGCTGGCGTTCTTGGTGAACGCCTTGCCATTCACGAATCTGGAAACTTCTGTCAAAGGAATCAGGTCGGCACGGTCGAGCATGCCCGAAAAGAGCGCACTAGATAGCTCGTCAGCCCGGGCGATCAGTCCCGCGTTGGCTGCGATCTTGTCGTCGAGCGCCCCCAGCACCTCCGCAATCGCCTTTTGCTCGACGATTGATGGTAGATCCAAAGCGATCGAATCCATCGCGAAGCGCGTCAATTTGGGCATCGTAGAACCGGTAAGGTAACCGGAGATATCAGTTATCGAGAGTGCATAGCCCAGGTACCTGGTAACACACAGTTCGTTGCCACGAACAACATGCGCCTGGTTATTGGCCCAGAACTTCCCGGACGCAATGAAAGCGACTGGAGTTGATCGCGACCTGAGGTTTTCACCGTCCTCGGCAATCAGCAGAAATTCTCCGTCATGGGTATAGCCGTCGACATAGTCGATAACACCTGATGCACCGTAGTACGGGTACTGTCCCCGTATACGGTCAGAGATTTTCACCGGCTTACGCAGCGTGTCGAAGTTTTCGGTGACTTCGCGCAATGTCTGTGTCGGTTTGACAGTCATAGCAGTTTCCCCAAATGCTCCCGCACGACCTCCGTCAATCGCTCCGACTGATCAAACTGCTCGAACAACTGCTTCGTCAGCCGCTCAATTTTTACGGCAATCGGCTCCCCGTCGTCCTCCACATCAGCCGCTCCCACATACCGCCCGGGCGTCAGCGCATAATCCGCTGCTTTGACCTCCGCCAACGAAGCGGAGTAGCAGAACCCTGCGACATCCGAATACTCCAACCCGGCCTCCCGAGCGGAAGCCGTCCCGCGCCACGCGTGGTACGTGCCAGCAATCCGACCGATGTCGTCATCGGACTGCGCGCGCTCGGCGCGATCCACCATGAATCCCCACGACCGTGCGTCGATGAACAGCACCTGCCCGGACCGGTCCACCGACCCACCAGCACCCGCCGTCTTGTCCTTAGCGAGAAACCATACGCACACCGGAATCCCGGTCGAACGGAACAACTGTGTCGGCAGCGCCACCATGCACGACACCAGATCCGCCTCCACCAGCTGCGCCCGGATCTCACCCTCTCCGCCGGAGTTGGTGGACATCGACCCGTTGGCCATCACCACACCGGCACTGCCACCATGAGCGAGCTTGGAGATGATGTGCTGGATCCAGGCGTAGTTGGCGTTGCCTGCGGTCGGGACGCCGTATTTCCAGC
>JBBQGJ010000304.1:0-8322 GCA_038322925.1 Mycobacteriales bacterium | reverse complement strand
CCGGGGAAGTCGATCCAGTCGGGGACCTGGACGGCCTTGATGGTGCGGCGGACTCGCCGGCCGTGGCTGGTGTCGGTGGTGCTGACCGCGGGCACGTCGCGCCAGGGCAGGGCCTTACACGCGGCGCGCAGGGTCGGCGTGAAGTAGGCCGCACGGCGCGGTACCCCCTGGGTGGGGGTCCGTTTCCGTGCGACCTCTTCCCGAACCGGGCGTGCGGCTTTCACCGCACCCGGCTCTCCAGCAGGTGCTGCTGCGTGTGTGGCGGGTGGATGTGGGCGTGGCAGTCAGCGCAAACGATCAAGGTCTTTGATCGTCGTTGGCGCATGACTTTGACCCAGTCCGGTGCCTTGGTCGGGCTGTACTTGTTGAGGTCGACCAGTCGTGCGACGTGGTGGACGGTGATCCCGTCGCGGGACTGGCACAGTTCGCAGGTTCCGGCTTGGAGGCGGCCGATGAGCAGGCGCCTACTGCGCGCGGGCCACGGTCCGTCGTGCAGACGGGCGTGGCGGACGGTGCGCAGAGGGATGCCTGCGAACCGGGCGGTGAACTCCTTGCCCGACGGGGTCCGCAGGACCGCCTCGAAGCACCGTCGTTTCCCGTGGGGGGTTTCGATGGTGCTCTTGAGGCGGTCGCGCATCACCCAGGGTGGGCGTCGGTGTTTCTTCGCCAGGGTCGTGAACATCGACCGTTCCATCATCCAGCGGATCTTGTTGAGCCAGTTGATGTTGCCGGCCATCTGGTAGTACTGCACGTAACCTCGGTACTCCGCGCCGTAGACCGTGACGATGTGGTGGTCGCTGGTGCGGAGCAGTTCGTTGCGGATCAACGGCCGGTTGGCCGGTCCCTGGTACTGGCGGCACTTGGCCTGGACCCAGTCGACGGGCACGCTCAGGGCGATCGTCCCGTTGAGGGTGCGTCGTCCGTTCTTGCGCCACGTGTCGTGGTGCCGGGTCGTGATGTCGTAGCCGAGGAACCTCGCAGCGTGGGTGCGGGCGTGGGTGATCAGGGTCTTCTCCGGTGAGAGATCCAGCCGCAGGGTGTCCTTGAGAAACCTGGCGAGCTGGTCCTTGATCTGCTCGCCTTCGGCCTTCGGACCGACGAACCCCAGAAGGTGATCGTCGGCGTAGCGGATGTACCGCAGCCGCCGGTAGCCGGGGTCGTTCACATCGAGGGCCGGGATCGACTGCTGGTGTCGACGCAGGCCAGCGACCTTGTCACGGTCGCCTCGCTGCCTCCAGTAGCCGATCTTGCGGGTCGTGTTCGCGTACTCCCGGTTCGGTCGGCGGCGGTCACCGCGGGTGAAGGCCGGTACCAGTTCGTCCTGGACGAACCTGTCGAGCCGGTCGAGATAAATGTTGGACAGGATCGGGGAAACGACCCCGCCCTGCGGCGCACCGGAGTAGGTGGCGTGCCACGTGAAGTCCTCCAAGTATCCCGCCGTGAGCATGTCGCCCACCAGGTCCAGGAACCGCCGGTCGCGGATGTCCTCGGCCAGGATCGCGAGCATGACCTCATGGTCAAGGCTGCCGAAGCAGTCGGCGATGTCGCCCTCGATGAACCAGGTTGTGCCCCTCCACGTCGAAGCGATCTCGTCCAATGCCGTGTGACAGCCCCGGCCCGGGGCGGAACCCGTGCGACCTGGCCGAGAACTGCGGCTCGTAGTACGCCTCAAGGAGCAGACGCACCACCTCACCGACCAGTTTGTCCGACCATGTCGGCAGCCCCAGGGGCCGCATGGTTCCGTTCTTCTTCGGGATCTGCACCCGCCGCACCGGCGCGAACCGGTAACGCTGGGTGCGGAGCCGGTCGATGATGTCCCGGACGATGTCCAGGCTCATCCCGTCCGGCGTGCCCCCGTCGACCCTGGGCGTCATCGCGCCGTCGTTGGCGTAGATGCGCCCGTAGGCCATCAAGAACAGCTGCTCGTTGAACAGCTGCCGGTACAGCCGTTCCAGCGGCAGGCGACGCCTGCCGCGTTCACGCAGGACCTCCAGCACCGTGTCAGCGTTTTGCATTACGCATACCTCCACGGTTCGCGGTGGTCCGCTCCTACCTGTGCCCCTTCGCCCTGCGGACGACTTTCCCGTCCTCCTTGGCCGGACGTGACCCCGGCGACTACTACGAGCACTCCGTCACCGCCAACCCCGAGGGCTGGGACGGTGATCCCACGTTCGTCTCCGATGTACGTATCGAGCACGGCTGCAGGCACCCCACTCATCTCCTTCAATGCCCTCACTGGGCATCGCTTCCGCCGCGAAGGTCGACCAGGACGAACCATCACGCCCCGGCCGCGACGGACACCGGTTACAGATGCCGTTCCGGCCGCAGTAAACTGCTGCCGCTGGAGATTGGGGTTCAAGCAATCCAGCCTTTGCCATACCGTGCGGGTCTTCCCAACGCGCCGTCCCAGGCATCCGGACCCGGCCGCTGGTTTCCTGACATGCTGCTGTCCCCTTCGCCTTTCGGCTCCAGGTGAGTCATCAGACCCAAGAACCTCCCTTCGAGTTCCTCCCGCCTGCGGCGGGTATACATCGGAGCGCCTCGTGGCGCACTGATTCCCTTTCACGGTGAGCAAATAGTGCGCGTGCCGCTCCACCAGGTAGGTGGCGTGGTCGCGCACACAGTGCAACGCGTCGGCTGTGATGACCGCACCGACAATGTTGATGTCCGCCAGAAGCCTTGGCAGCATTGGCACCTCGTTGGTCTTCGCATCGACATCGACCTGTCCCAGGACCAGGCCGGCACCGTTAGTCAGAGCGGCCAGAAGATGTCGGCACCGCCCCGACGAGCCGATCGCGCCGCGGATCGATTTACCGTCGATCGCGAGTAACCCGCCTACCCTGGGTGTCGTCCTTCAGCGCCGCCCAGGGACCCAAGATGGTATCCAGGCCATCAGCGTGCAGGCGTTGCAGCGTGCGTCGGATCGTGGATTCACAAGGCGGATCACCATCCACTGCGATCAGGGCCAACGCCGCCGGGGTGGCAGCGACCGCCCATTCGGCGATGGCGACCAACGACTTCGCGCCGGCCACCACGGCGCACGCGGCGATGGCCAGGATCGACGGCAGCGGATGGCGTCTGCCCTGCGCCGCCCGCGGGTCCGGGACAGTGGCCAAGGCGGCCAGCAGTTTCCGCCGGGGCCCGCGGGATGTCCGGGAACTCGTCTTCGTCGAATTGGTCAACAAGGGTGTAGCCGGGTGATGATGGGACCGGGCGTGGGTCCTTCGCGATGAACTGCGAGTGTCAGAATCGTCATGATCACCGCTGGGGCCACGCCCACCCCGAAAACCATCGACCAACGGCGTGTCGCGCTCACAGCGCCCCAGGTCAAGACCCTACAAACCGACAATGCCGGGACCCTGGGTCGCAGGTAGGTCGCCGGTCGTCCGGGATCACGGGTTGACCTGATGGGCGTAGTCGTACACGAACTGACCCTTCCAGTTGAGCGACGACCCGAACTGGCCGTACTCGGTCCAACTTTGCGCCGGCGTAAAGAGGTTGAACGGTGAACCGGCCGACCCGTGCCAGTACAGCAGGCCAACCTTCTGCGGCATTTTCGGGAGGACACGCGTCAGCATCTGCACCGCATTCCATGACCCGCCTGCGAACCACTCCTCGTCGGCCTTATTGGTGGTCGACCCTGTCTCGCCGATGACAAGCGGCAGATGCAGGCTGCGGACCTTGTCGACGTATGCCGTGAACGTTGCATCCCACTGAGCCGGGGTGCAGCCCTGCTCTTCGCCGCCGCCCCACATGCCGTACACGTGCAGCGAGAACAGCACCGGCCCATAAGTGGCCTCCATTTGCGGGCCCTCGTTGACGAACGCCGAGTTGAGGTACGGGTCGCCGCCGCCCCATGCGCCGTTCGCGGGCATGTCCGGGTTGCATGACCAGGTGCCTTTCTCTTGGCCCCATTCGTTGCCGTCCATCACGATGACGTTATTCGGTGCCACGGCCCGGATCGCCACCGATAGCTGGGAATGAAGGTCAGCCCACTGGTTCAGGACCTGCGGGTTGTCGGACACCGCGTCGGTGGTGGGCTCGTTTTCCAGGTTGAACCACACGTACGGGTTGTCTTTGTACCGTGCCGCGGTCGCGGTCCACCATGCGGCGAGCTCCAGGATATGAGCCGCCCACTGGCCGCCGGCGCCCCAATTCATATTCCCGATCATGATCACGTAGTGTTTAGAGGTGTACTCGGACACGATGCCGTCGAGATCGTCGTTGGTGTGCCAGTCGAACGCGACCGTCCCGTCGGCGGTGGGGCAGCCATCAATGTGGCAGGTGTTCACGCGCAGCGTGTTGAACCGCCACTTGTCCATGTTCGCGGACTGCCCGATGGTGGCGTCGTTCCACACCCAGTCGGGGCCGTTGGCGTTGACACCGACGGGGACAAATTCTTTCCCGTCGGGGTCAATGATTTGCCCGGCCGCATTGGATGTGAACCAGCCGCTCGGCGGGGAAGAGGTGGCGGTCGCAATTCCGCTCGCCGTGGTGGTACTGAGGGTTGACGTGGAAGCTGTTGTTGCGGGGACCGACGGCGTCGATGACGCAGCCGTGTTGCCGCTGGTGGACGTGACCTCCGGTGCGAACACCACGTCCACATAGTAGTTGGACGACTGCCACACCGAGGTCGGATAGCCACCGCCGTACTTGTAGACCCCCGACATAGCCGTCAGGTCACCGGAGACCTTCGGCCACGGATACCCGGTGTCGTCGGCGTAATGCCCATTCGGTGCCACATACGAAACCGTGTACGTGACGCCGGCTGTCACCGCGACAGGAGCGGAGAACGTTGCTTGCTGCCACCCCGTTGCCGACTCACCGGTGAACGTGACCGACTTCAGCAGTGCCCCGGTCGGCCCGTACAACCTGCCGGTGTGGGTGCCAGCGTTGCCGGTGCCCTTGTAAAATTGGACAGCGCTGACGGTGCCGTTCACCGCAGCCTTGAACCGTGCCCCCAACTCGACCTTTGCGGAGTCCGGATCCGACTGCGTCGCAGGCACAACAGACCCGAAGATCGTCTCAGATGTGATCGCGGCTGCTGCAGAGTCCGACGATGCGCGCAGGCCTGGGATCACGAGGCTCGCGACCAGCACCACGATGGCCACGAGGAAAGCGCGGGATCGTCGGCTGTCTAACATTAGGTCTCCTCGCCGCCGCGGGACAATCGTGGTTCGCTTTCGCGGCGGCTTCAATCAACGTGTGTTGAGTAATGAGTAAGCATTCAGGACCAACAGTAGCAGCTTCAGGAGGGTTCGAGCGGAACGAATCCTCGGGTTCCCCCCCGGCGGAGTGGGATCTGCGGTGGTATGTGACTTACTCACCGAACCTTCATTCACCACAACGGTTCTGGAGCTTCTCGACTCGGGTAGACGCGATGGACGATGGTGCCTCCCTCGCTGAGGACGAGCAACGTCGAGCCCCGTACATATATGACACAGAGTGCCGGATAAGTCGACAATATGCCCACCGCCGAAGTCGCGCCTTCCCGGACGAGTCTCTCGTGCGTTACGCTCTGGTTACACAGATTCTGTCCACTTTCCCTTCCGGTGAAGTACTGACCCTTTGGAGCGACCGACACAAGCTGGGGCTCTTCTGCTGCGCTGTAGGTCATTGACGTGGATAGCGATCGGCACGCTCGTCGTAGCCGCCGATCCAGAGGCGGCGATCGCGCCAGACCCGGTGCCAGCCCTCGGCGGTCGGGCGACGTCTGCCCGGGCCGATGGAGGCCACGGCGGTGCGCAGTGCGACGCCAACCAACAGTTCCGCGAGCACCACCCGCCGCCGCCAACCATGGAAGTGCTCACGAAGCAATGTGGCCTTGGCCTGGAACACCTGGCGGAGCCTGTCGCGGCGCGATGGCGAGGCGCCGCCCACGTCGTGCACGATGCAGGCGTCGGGGGTGATGATCGGCCGGTAGCCGGCGGCGCGAGCCCGGAATGCGAGGTCGGCGTCCTCCCCGTACATAAAGTAGCGTTCGTCGAACCCACGTAGCTCGCGCCACGACGCCATGGGCGCCAAGAGGAGGCACCCAGTCACCATCCCCACTTCACGGATCGTGTCGCGCTGCCAATTCCCGAGCGATTCTGGATCGAATAGGGCCGAGCCGCTCAGGATAGTCGTGAGGCCAAGAGCAAAGCATGTCATGCTCCACAGCGAGGGAAGACCCCAACAGGACGAGCTCTCGAGCGAGCCGTCGCGTTGTACGGCGCGCCCGCCGTACAAGCCATGACCGGGATGGGCGCGCGCGAACTCGACGAGTCGCTCGATGGCGTGATCCAGCACAGCGGTGTCGGGGTTGAGCAACACGACAAACTCGGCATCCGCGGTCTCCGCCGCCCGATTGACCGCCCGCGCAAAACCGAGGTTCTCACCTGCATCGATCAGTTCAACGTCGGGGTGCTCACTGATGACCGCGAGCGAATCGTCTGCCGAGCCGTTATCGATCACGATCACCTGCTGGTCAAGCGCGCCGCGCTCGTCCAGCACGCTCCCCAGGCAGTCGCGTATCAGATGGGCGGTGTTGTAGGAAACGATGATGACCGCGGCGTCGGCGGTCATCATCGAACGGCTGGCTTCGGTCGGGGCTTGATCGGCTTTGCTGGCGCACCGGCACAGATCAGGTCGGGCGGTAGGTCCCGTGTGACCACTGATCCAGCGCCGACGATCGCTCCGGCGCCGACGGTCACTCCGGCAACGACGATCGCGATGGCCCCGATCCACACGCCCTCAGCATTGAAAATGTGACGCTCGTTCTTCGACTGTAAGGACGGCGGCGTAGCCTCGACGAGGCCGTATTCGGACGCCATGATGACGCACGCCCGTCCGATCATCACGTCGTCGCCCAGCGTGATTTGCCCGACCGTGTCGCCAGCCCACCGGCATACTCGTTCGCCAACGTGGACGCGATCACCAATAGTAATCCGTTCGCAATTCGTGATCCAGACATTCGGCGAAGAGCTCGAATCGACGCCGATCGTTATCTTTCGCCTCTGCCGGACGCGCGAATACCCGTAGTCATGCAGGGTGCGCATCGAATGGAGCAAGTTCTTCATGCCGAACACAGACATCACTCCGTTGCTGACCTTGGCATGTTTGCTGGTTCCTCGCCGGATAGGGTGGGTTTTGCCGTGTCGAGGCCGGGGGTTCGGTGTGCCCGCCGGGTACGGTGGTGACGTTTCGTAGCCGGGTGTTGAGGGATTGGTGGAATGTCGGAAACGTTGGATCTGTGGCTCTTGTGACGTTGTAGTGGGTACCTGACCAGCGGCTTTGGGGCGACATGCCGTGCCTGCCCGTAGTTTTGGTCTTGCTTAGGGACCGGAACGACGGAGAGGGACACGGCATGCGCAAGACCAGGGTATGAATCCCCCCGGCGAGTCCGGAGACTCGATGCTTATAGAAACTATGCTACCTCACTATTGCTCAAGGCGCCATAGTAAATCTGTTCGAGTTTCACGGGCGGCATATCTCCGCAGTATTCATACAAGCGCCGGTTGTTGAACCAGTCCAAGTACGTCGCCGTTTCCGCTTCGACGTGATTTGCATTCTGCCAAGGTCGCCGCGGCTTGATCAACTCCGTCTTGTACAACCCATTGATAGACTCCGCCAGAGAATTGTCATGCGCATCGCCGGCCGTGCCGATCGACGCATCGATACCGGCCTCGAGGAGACGATCGGTGAAACCGCACCGATGAATGTTGGCTCCCCGCGTCATTGTGGTGAATTAATCCCGACAAATCCTTGACACCCTCACGGTAACGTGCGAATATTGCCTGGTTGATCGCATCCAGCACCAAATCAGTAGTCATCGATGTCGATACCTTCCAGCCCAGGATCCGGCGGGCGTAGGCGTCGATAACGAACGCGACATACACCCCAGCCGGCGAGCGTCGACACATACGTGTTATGCCAAGCTTTCCATAACACGTATTAGGCCCCGCCCATCGTTAGGCGCAGCCGGGTGCGCGCGATGCCGGGAATCGCCGGTCGGGCAGTGTCTTCTCGCGGCGTTGCGACTCCCGGCGCTGCGCATAATTAGAGGCCTTCGAGGAAGCCGAGCAGCCGATCGCCGGGTTGGAATCGGGTCTTTGCCGGGGCCGGGTCGTTCAGCCGTTTGAGGACCGCTTCTTTCGCTGCGAGATCGGCTTCGAGGTATTGGTGCGTGGTGCTCGGGCTGGCGTGGCCTTTTCTGGGGTATCTGGTGTGCGGCACGGTGTGTGACCTGCGGGTTTGTGTCGCGCACAGGTGTGCGCCACGTGTGGGCGGTTCGGCCGGTGGGACCGGATCGGCTGTGGACCGGGTTGGGTCGATGAGTGAACC
>JBBQGJ010000303.1:0-8420 GCA_038322925.1 Mycobacteriales bacterium | reverse complement strand
CACCCACCCGGTGCGACCCTGGAAACCGGAGCGAACACCGGGCAGGTCAAGCGGACTGACCCTGCCCTTTCCATCCGCGGGCATACCTGTCCCGGTCGGGGTCCACACCGTCGTCAACGGTTCCGGTGCCACCGCGGGCTGCGTTGACGTGGCACCCGAGCCCAACGCCGGCGGGCCGGTGATCTGCTGGTCGGAGGCCACACCGAGGACGTCACCCAGTGTGGGTATTGCGCGTAGAACGTGTTGATCTGGTTGGCGGCGAGTGTCACGACGACAGTTCCGGCTATGACGGCACCCGCGCTGCGAGCCCAGCCGATACGGAACAGGGACCCGACCGCCAATGAGATGCCGGCGATGCCCACACCGATCCAGCACATGATCACCGGTGGCAACGGTTCGGCAAACAGGTTGGTAGCGAAAGGTTCTCCGATCACCCATGCCGCCACAGCCGACACCATCACCACGAGGGGCAAAATGAACAGCCACCACCAGCGTTCCCGCCTGGCGAGCAGCAGAACCGCCCCGGCCAGACCCAGGAGGACCAGCAGCCACGCCAGCCACCCCGATGTCAGTGACACACCCACCAGCGGGACTCCTTCAACTCGTCACGCACTCATGTCTGGGCGTTCGCACACCCGAAACTCCCAGCCAGGCGGCTGGGCAGCGCCTGGATCGTCACCCTGCAGAGACCGGCTGTGCGTGCTCTGTACACCTAGTTCAGCTGGCGGTGAAACCGGTGTGAGCTCCCTGTGCGCTCGTTGTTGTCATTCTCGCCACGAAGCGTCGCCGGCCGCCGTGACCGGCGACAGTCGGGAGCGCGTACTGGTGCTGAGTCCGGGGTAAGCCAGTCGGTGGGAACTTGCCAGCGCTTCCTCGGCATGCATCTGGTCGGGGGGTCACGTCGGACTCGTGATCATTGCCGTTGGCGGTGTATCGAACACCACGTCGCTGTCGCCCCGGTCTCACCCAGGTGATGCGGCGGTGGTGTCGGCTCACCTCCTCAACCCTGAACCGCCAACATCACACCCCGCGGTCGGCGCTCGGGTGGCGACGTCCCAATCGTCGATCGGCCCTCTCCAAGGATTCGACGAGGTGATCGCCAGCGGCTCAGTGAGCTACGCCACCTCAGCCGCACGGTCCGCGTTCTCCAGGCGTCACGAAGGGCGCACTACTCTGGTTCCAGCTCATCGGGGCGGGGGAACCGGTCGGGGCGCGGGGGTGTGGGCAATGACGGGTATTCCCCGGGTGGTCGTGGCCGCCGCGGCAGCGGCGATGCTCGTCGTGCTCACCGCATGTGTCTCGACCGACGCCACCGTCGGTGCGCCGATCCGACGACGTTCACACCGGTGGCCGCTCCGGCGGACGCACCGGACGCTGCCCTTACCCCGCCACCGGCCGGCAACGGCGTCGTCGAATCGATGGTGTGGGCGCCTGCCGGTGGCCACCGGGTACCAGGCACCCTGGCGCTGCCCGCCGCACCGCCGGCGGGGGCGACGCCCGCGGTGCTGTTGCTGCACGGCGATCTGAGCAGCCGCAATGAGAACGGCGAGTTGTTCACCCGGCTGGCCGCCGCCCTGGCCGCCAACGGGATCGCGTCGCTGCGGATCGACTTCGCCGGTTCGGGGGACTCCGAGGAACCCGACCTCGCGCTGGACTACCCGGGCATGGTCACCGATGCGACGGCGGCGAAGGACTTTCTGCAGGCCGACCCGCGGTTCGACCCGACCAGGGTCGCGGTGCTGGGGTTGTCCCGCGGCGGGGCGATCGCGGCCACCCTGGCCGGGACGGTGCCCGGGGTGGCGGCGCTGGTCGAATGGAGCGGCGCGGTCTACAACGGCTACGACGAGGATCCCCAAAACCACGACCAGGCCCGAACCGACGGCTTCGTGACCGTCGGCGGCGGATTCCGGTTATCGCTGAACTGGTTCGACACCATTGAGCAATCCCATCCCTTGGACGACGTCGCCTGGTACACCGGACCGGTACTGGCGATCACCGGATCCGACGACGGCGTCGTGCCCCCGGAGGTGTCCGACGTATTCGTGCAGACCGTGGCCAGCACCGACACCACCCGGCGCAGCATCGACGGCGCTGACCACGAATTCGACTCCACCAGCGACGACCAATCACACGCCCAGGAAGCCCTGACGGTGACCACCGACTGGCTCACCACCAAGCTCGGTGCAGCACCGACGCCGTAGGCTCCGTCATCCTTCTCGATGTCGCCAGACCCGACGGCGATGTCGCAGTACAGGTGGATCCACGCCGGGCGAGCATGCTCTTCACCCCGCATTCGGAGGCGCCCGCCAGAACTGCCCGGCGTCCGGGGTGCCCACCGGGTCGCCCTCGTAGAGAACGGTTGTCGCGCCGGCCAGCAGCGGCCCGTACACGGTGTAGGAATGCCCGACCACCCACCCGACATCCGAGGCGGTGAACTCGGTGGGATTCCCGCCGCAGCATCCCCGATGCGCAGCCTGCTGGCCGTGCCGATCCGGGTCGCCGGCCGGGCCCCGATGCCCCTGTCCCCCGATGCCCCTGTTCCTCGACCGGCGGCTCACCGCAACGCTGCGCCCGAAATCCGTTGTCCGACACCGCGACACCGGGATCGGGGACACCTTGATCTGCGGACGGCCCATCGACACCCTCGGCAATTGATCGGTCGCGGTGCGCGAAGATGTTCAGAATTCCCGCTCGGGGGTCCGGCTGGGGTCCGGCCTCCCGGTTTCCTGACCAGGCTCGGTAAACGTGTCGCTGACATCCAGAGGTCGCGAAATCCACCCGAAGGTCGATCCCGCTCACCGTGGGTCGCCGGTAAAGCACTGCCGAGGGAAGTTCGGGGCCTAATGGCTGGTGTCGGCCCCACCATTCCCGGAATGTCCGCCGGTGAGGAACGATGGAATCCGGGAACATCGGAAGGCAGGGCGATGACGACCTTGCTGCGTCGGGAAGCGCGGGTCGCCGGCGGTGCCCTGACAGGGGTCGGTGACACAGCGATCCCCACCGCCACGGCGGCGATCCACGGCCGCACCGGCGCCGGTCCGGTGACGCTTCGAGCGTCGCGGATCGCGCCGATCGACCTGGACCCGACAAGCGGGATCGCCGACTCGTCAGGGTTGCCCGGTTTGGGCGCGGGCTGCTGGGCGTGGCAGGAACACGCCGCGTGCAAAGGCATGGACAGCTCGCGTTTCTTCCCACCCGAGAGGGAACGGGCCACCACCGCAGCGGCCCGCATCGCCGGCGCCAAGAAGGTATGCGCCGATTGTCCGGTCTTGGTGGAATGCCGGGTGTTCGCCCTGCTGGTCAGGGAACCCTACGGGGTCTGGGGTGGACTCTCCGAGCAGGACCGCGAGGAGATCCGCGGACTGCCCGCGGACACCGAAGCACACCCCGATGCTCGCCCCGGCCCACACCGCCCGATCCCCCCACGCTGGGCCGGTCCAGTCGCCTGATCAGGAACGGGGTCCGGGCCGATTTGGTGCTGTTCACGGTGGGACGTTCGCGGTGGGACGCAGCCGTGCAGATGGTCGAACTAACTAATTGGCACGTTCCGGTCCCGCTATACGGCCGATTGTGCGGTGACGATCAAGGGTTTTCGCATCCACTCCCGCTCCAGCAGGCCCGCTCCGTTGAGCATCAGCGGCCTGTGGCGCCGGGAACCGCCGAAACGCCATAGGCGCGGCCCAAATAGTTCGATCAAAACGTGCCACTGAGGACTCGCGCAATAGTTAGGTGGGTGTCGCTTGGGCGTGTCGCGGGCGCACATTGCTTTAGTTCCAGTCGCCGTGGAAGGCGTGGCGGTCCCGGATCCCCTGTGGTTTCAAGGGCTTTCACGTCCTTATCGAGGCTCACATCACACTTCCACCCGAAATACGGCCCTACCGAGCAAACTGTTGCGCGAGCCCTTACCGTGAAACGCGGCAGGCTCACCGGGATGCGCTGTTCCGCCGACATGGCGGGTCAGCCAGTCGCTGTCGATGAGGTCACGCACGGGCGCGGTGCGGTTTATCCAGACGCGGCACCGGCTGAGCACCTGGGATGGAGCCGCCCGTGATGTGCACCCATCGGCTGACCCGCGCCGTGTAACGTGCCCGCGGTGGAGCGCGCTGAGATGACCAGCGCCGACACCGCCGCCCGGCCGCCGCAGCCGTCGAGGGCCGGCAGGTTCCGGTTCTGGTTGTTGGTCGGCCTGGTCGACACGTCCGGCAGGCATCCCGGTCCGCATCGCACCCCGACCCCGGAACATTCCCATCATTCGTGGTGGAAGGTGATGTGCCTGACCGGTGTGGACTACTTCTCCACCCTGGGTTACCAGCCCGGCATCGCCGCGTTGGCGGCGGGGCTGCTGTCCCCGCTGGCCACCGTGGTGCTGGTGATCCTCACCCTGTTCGGCGCGCTGCCGGTGTACCGCCGGGTGGCCAGGGAAAGCCACCGCGGGGAGGGATCCATCGCGATGCTGGAACGGTTGCTGCCCGCCTGGGTCGGCAAGCTGTTCGTGCTGATCCTGCTCGGGTTCGCGGCCACCGACTTCCTGATCACCATGACCCTGTCGGCGGCGGATGCCACAGAGCACCTGGTGAGCAACCCACTGGTCCCCGCCGGGTGGTCCGATCACAACCTGCTGATCACGTTGGGATTGCTGGCCCTGCTGGGCGGGGTGTTTCTCCGCGGGTTCACCGAGGCCATCGGCATCGCCGTCGTGCTGGTCGCCGTGTACCTGACCCTGAACGTGGTCGTCGTCGTGGTCGGCCTGGAACACGTCGCTTCCGCTCCCGGCCTGGTCGGCGACTGGAGAGCAGCGCTCACCACCACCTATTCGAGCCCGTGGATGATGATCGGCATCGCGCTGTTGGTGTTCCCCAAACTCGCGTTGGGCCTGTCCGGGTTCGAGACCGGGGTCGCGGTGATGCCGCAGATCGCCGGCGACCCGGCCGACACCGACGACGAACCGGAGGGCCGGATCCGCGGCACCCGGCGGCTGCTGACCACCGCGGCGGTGATGATGAGCGTGTTCCTGATCACCTCCAGTGTGATCACCACCGCGCTCATTCCGCAGCCGGAGTTCCAGCCGGGCGGTGCGGCCAACGGCCGGGCCCTGGCGTACCTGGCGCACGAGTACCTCGGGCCCGCGTTCGGCAGCGTCTACGACATCTCGACCATCACCATCCTGTGGTTCGCCGGTGCGTCCGCGATGGCCGGACTGCTCAACCTGGTTCCCCGCTTCCTGCCCCGATACGGCATGGCCCCGGAATGGGCGGGGGCGGTCCGCCCCCTGGTGTTGGTGTTCGCCGGGATCGCGTTCGTGGTCACCTGGGTGTTCGACGCCAACGTGGACGCCCAAAGCGGCGCCTACGCCACCGGCGTGCTGGTGCTGATGACATCGGCATCGGTGGCGGTCACCCTGTCCGCCCACCGCCGCCAGCACCGCGGCCAGATGATCGCCTTCGCCGTCATCGCCGCGGTGTTCGTCTACACGACCATCGTCAACATCATCGAGCGACCCGACGGCGTCAAGATCGCCTCGCTGTTCATCGCCGGGATCATCGGGGTGTCGCTGGCCTCCCGGGTGGGGCGGTCGTTCGAGCTGCGCACCAGCCGGATCGTGCTGGACGACACCGCCGCCGGCTTCTTCACCGGGCACGAGGGCCGGGAGATCCAGCTCATCGGTCACGACCCGGACCTCGGCGAGCAACACACCCTGGGCCTGAAGGAACGTCAGCAACGCGCCGAGACCTACATTCCCGCCGGGGATCCAGTGATCTTCCTGGAGGTCACCCTGTCCGACACCTCCGAGTTCAGTTCCGAACTGCACGTGCACGGCTCCACCCGGCAGGGCCGACGAGTCCTGGCGATGAGCAGCCCCGCGGTCGCCAACTCGATCGCCGCGCTGCTGTTACACCTCCGCGACGAATACCACGTCCACCCCAACGTCTACTTCGAATGGACCGAGGGCAACCCGGTCCGCAACTTCCTGCGCTTCCTGTTCCTGGGGGTCGGCGAGATCGCCCCCACCACCCGCGAAGTGCTGCGCCGCGCCGAACCCGACACCATCAGACGACCCAGGGTGCACGTCGGATGACCCGGTGACAGTGCCGCAGCCCGGTCCCGGCCGCAGATGGCGGGAATGTGCCCCGGCCAGTGATCGGGGTGTGCAATATGCACCGGATCAACTCAACCACACCGCCGCTGACCGCGACCATGGACAGTCGGTGATGAGCCGCGGCGCTCCGGGTTTCCGGTCGAAGCAGGACACGTCGGCTGCCCGGACGGTGTGCTCACCGTCCGGGCAGCCGGTTTTTTGGTGCGGGGTGCTGGTGCTGTGTTGGTGGCCATGATCGCGGTCTTGTGTGAATGGGCTGGCCGGTTGGTGTTGCAAGGGGCCAACTCTCACCGCGTGCCGTCACGAAGTTGCCGACCAGACCCGCGGTCGGCGAGCGCCCGACGATCCCGGGCCGGACCGACCGTCCGACCTGGGCGTCCCGCTTCGTCGGCGCGGTGGTGACGCCGACGAACCACCACGGGGCACACCCGGTATCGGCATCGCCAGTGACGACAGCCCCCGCGGTCGGGCACCCACGATGGTGTTCAACACACCACCACGGAGCGCACACCCAGGTAACAACCCAGTTGAGCGCGGTCACCGCCACCACGGGCGTGGGTGGTCAGGTGACCGAGATCGTCTTCCATTCCTCCCAGGTCAGGGCCCAGTGGTAGATGTCGCCGTCCGTTGACCACCCGGCGGAGGATCCGGCCGGTGGTGGTGGTCGCGGGGTGGATGCGGGATGTCCGGGGTACGGCGGCGGGTCAGCCGGTGCCGTCGGGGGGGAGCGCGGCCAGGGTGTAGCCCTGGGTGTGGAGCCCGGTGATGATGGCCGGCAGCGCGGCCAGGGTCTGCTCGCGGTTGCCGCCGCCGTCGTGGAGCAGGATGACCGCGCCGGGGGTGATGGTGCCCAGCACGGTTTGCACGATCGCGGGGGTGCCGGGTTTCTTCCAGTCCTGCGGGTCCACCGCCCACCCCAACGGCCGGGTCTGGTACTGCTGGCAGATTTGCCGCAGCGTGCTGGTGGTCCCGAAGTCGCCGGCGGGGGCGCGGAAGTACCGGGCGGTCACCCCGAGCCCGGCCAGGGCTTGCTGGGTGCGGCCGATCTGCTGGTCGATGTCGGTCGGCGGCAGGGCGGCGATGTTCGCCGGGTGGGTCCAGCTGTGGTTGCACAGGGTGTGGCCGTCGCCGATCAGTCGTCGTTCGGTGTCCGGGTAGTCCCCGAGTTGGGACCCGATCTGGCAGAACGTGGCTTTCACCCCGGCGGCGGCCAGGATGTCCAGCACCCGGCCGGTGTATTTGGAGGGCCCGTCGTCGAACGTCAGGTAGGCCACCCGGTCACCGCCCGAAGTGCGCAGCACCGTGTCATAGGGCGCGGTCAACGGCGGCAACCCGGCGGAGCCGGCCGGCGGGTCCGCCGCCGCGGGCGGTGCCGGCGCGGCCGCCGGCGGTGAGGTGATCGGCGGCACCATCACCGTGACCGCACCGGTGGGCGCCGTCGACACGGCGGCGGAAACGGTCCCGGTCGCCGGGCTGGTCGGCGGCACGGTCGACGGGAGCGCCGGACCGGGAAGCCCGGCCACCTCGGACGCCCGCACGATCAGCGTGAGGGTCAGATAATTCGGGGCGCCGATGAACCCGGACACCAGGAAGAAGGTGCCCTTCATTCCCTTGGACACCAGCTTCTGCTCGGCCGGCAATTGGTCGGCGTTCGCGTCGTCGAACGTCAACGACACGATGGTGCCGGTCGCGGCGGCGTTGGCCGGGGCCGAGCCGCCCACGCCGACCAGCAACCCGACCGACAGCGCCGCGGCCAGCGCGACCGCCAGGAAGGTGCGCCACGGAACGGCTGACAGGCTGGGGCGTGGTCGGGTGGTGAGCGGAGGGGTCACAGCTGCATCCTTTGGTGGGGCCGGAGCGATTCCAGAGTGGGCAGATCGTCCAGGGAGCGGCAGCTTCCGGGGAGGGCCCAGCCCACGATGGGAGTGGGGTCGGTCGGTTCGCTCCCCGTGAGGGGCGTTACAGGACGACCCGGTTCGGGGCGTCGGTGAGGCGGTACGTGGCGTCCAGCACGAGTGGTTGACCGGTCAGCCACGACAGGTCCATGTCGTGGTGGGCGGTGTGCACGAGCACCAGGTCTGCGTGGAAGGCCACCGGGTCGTCGACCCCGATCAGCGTGGTGCCGTCGGGTAGGTCAACGGTGTGGATCTTCGAATTATCTGGCACGTTTTGTTCGCGCTAACCTGGATCTTGCACGCATTTGAGGGTGTCGCGGCGTGTGAGATAGCGAAAGTGCCTGTCCAGCAGGGACAATGAGTCTTGTCTAAGGTCTCAATCGTCTGAGCTGGAAGGCACTTTCAGGGTGAAGCGTAGCAAGAGTCGT
>JBBQGJ010000302.1:0-8546 GCA_038322925.1 Mycobacteriales bacterium | reverse complement strand
GCGCCCCCCCCCCCCCCGTCACCGGTTGCGTGCTCCCTTTTGGGCCCCTGGGGGGGGGGTTGGTGTTAATAATGGGCCCCCCTCCACAGCTCCCCCGCGCGACGACTGGCCGGGCGAGCAGTTCCCGTCACCTCCACGCGCGGCGCTGGGTTCCTTCGACGACGTACCGCGGCGCCCGTCGCGGCGAGCCGGGCTGGTCGTCCTGGCCGCTGTCGTCGCCGTCGCGGTGGTGACGGGCCTGGCGCTCTGGTCGAACTCGGCGCGGCCGTTGGGTGGATCCGCTGACCTCGCTGCCGGCGACTGCCTGAACTCCCGGGGCGGACTGTCGGTCGTCCCGGTCGATTGCGGGTCCGCCGACGTCGATTTCCAGGTGGTGGCCCGCTACGAGGACACCTCCAACTCCTCGCGCTGCGCTGCGGTGTCCTCCGATGTCGTGCTCGTCACCCGCGACTCCGCGGTGCTGTGCTTGAACTATGTCGCCGCCGTCGGCGACTGCCTGTACGCGGGGTCGTCGGGCAGTCAGGTCGGCAAGGTGACGTGCCGCATCGCCAGCGGGGGTTCGACGTCAGGGCTCTACCGGGTGCTGGCCGTGCTGCGGAACACCGTCAACGACAGAAACTGCCCGCAGGGCACGGTGCACACCCTGGTGCACCCGACGTCACCCGAGGTGCTCTGCCTCGGCCGGCCGTGAGCGGGCACGACCCGGACGACCAGTCCGCACCCCGGCGCCCACTCGCCGCGAGCCGCGAGGGCCGGCCCGATCACCCAGGGCGCCGCGACTTCGGCAACCGGCTCACCACGTCCTCGTAAGAGGCGTCGATGGCCTCCCGCAACTCGCCGTCGGGCACCGCGCCACCGACAACGAAGGTGTTCCAGCCGTACCTGCCGATGTACGCGGTCACCGTCACGTCGTCGGGATACTGCTCTCGCCACTCCCGCGCGGTCCTCTGCGGACCGCCCGCACTTGAGTCCGATGGTGGTGCCGTCGTCGGATCCGAGGAAGGCAAAGATCTTGTCGCTGACCTTCGCGACGTGATCACCTCCCCACGGCTCGTCCTGCCACGCACCCGGCTTGGCCAGGCAGTATGCCTTCAGCTCCTGGTGGCTCATCCGATCACCGTCCTTCCGTCGGGTCCGGACGTTCGGGCCCGGACCGTCGGTCCCGGACGTTGGGGTCCGGACCGTCGGTTCCCCGTCGTCCGACGATTAATCGTCGACCGCACTCACCGGCTCCTCGATGCCGTCGTCATCCACCGGCCTCACCCGGGAAATCCGGTGTAGCGCGAACGTCCGCATCGCGCCGCGCAGCCGGTCGTAGGCGACGACGGCCCCACCGGAGATGGCAACCGGCTCGATGATCCGGTGTGACGTACCGCCCTCGGCATCCACATAGCCGATCCACACCGACCCGCGATGATCGGCGGCGTCGCGCAGCAGGGTCAGCGAAGCGCCGGGCGGGCTCGCCGCACCCTGGCCGCGACCGGTGCCGCTGACCGCGCCCGCCCGATCTGCGCTGCGCATCCGGGCCACCAGGTTGTCGAGTTGATCGTCGCTGGGTGGCGCCGGTTCGCGCCACAGTTGGTGGATCGGTGGCGACGCCTTGATCCGCTGCGGTCGTGGACGCAGGTCCAGTACCCCGCCGCTGGCGTCTTCGGCCGCCGGCACCATTCCCGCCGACCTCAGGTGGTTGATCAGGTCGTCGAGGGACGTGGCGGTGATTGCCACCGTCGGAGCGAGCCGGCGCAGGGTGATCGCGCCCTGGGTCGCCTCGGCGACGGCCTGGTCGATCAACGCCGGGTCGTCGCTGCGCACATAAGTTCCGGCTCGGCCGGCCCGCAACACCCCGTACCGCCGGCCGATGTCGTCGATCAGGTAGCTGAGGGCCTGCGGCACACCGGTGGCCGAATGCCGGGTGAACAGCTCGTGCAGGTCCGCGGTGGACGCGCCGGCGTCCAGCGCACGCCTGATGGTCTGCGGGGTGACCCGGTACACGGTGGCGCTGCCGGCCGACTCCACGTCTGCGACCTGGCCGAGCCTGGTGGCCAGCTCCGGCTCCAGCCGGCCGGGCGCGACGATCGTCAGGTCCGCCTGGATGAGGACGGTGTCCACCGGTGCGGGCAATGCCGCTTCCAGAGCCGCTGCGGCCTCGTCGATGTCGCCGCGCAACACCGCTCGGCCGGCCGTGGTCAGCGCATCGAAGGCCACCAGGCCGAGCGCAGTGGCCTCCGTGACGGTCGAGGTCAGCACCGCGTCCCGGCGTTCCGGCGGCCGCAGCGGTGATCGCCAGGCCAGCCGCGCGGACAGTGACGAACGGTCCAGCCCGTATCCCAGCGGCAGGTCGGCGAGCGCGCCGAGCACGAAGCGCCGCTCCGCGGGCCCGCGGATCCAGGACAGCTCCACCGACAGCGCGTTCAGCACCTTGTCGGCCGCATCCCGGGTACCTACCCGGGAAGGGTTGCGGCGCAGGTCGAGCCAGGTCTGCGCGATCAGCGCCCAGGCCTGTTCGTGCGGCAGCGCCAGGAATTCGTCGGCGGTCTTGGTCGGTGTCCAGGCGTCGGCGGAGCGCCCACGAGCGTCCGAGGTGGCGATGATCGCAGCGGCCGCCAGCAACTCGACGTCCAAAGCGGTGGACGCCTCGTCCTCACCCATGGCCTTGGCCAGCCGGCGCAGTTCGCGGACGCCCAGCCCGCCGGATTTCAACGCGGGTGGGGGATTCTGCCCGATCAATTCCAGCAGCCGGCCGAGTCTTGCCACCGTGGCCAGCGACTGCCCCCCTCCGGTGCCGTCGACCGTGCGGATGCCGTGGTCGCGCTCCTCGCCTACCGGTTGCCGGACCTGGATCTCTCCGAGCGGGCGATCACCCCGCAGCGCGATGCCCACCTCTCGCGGCAGCTCCACGGTGCCGGCGTCGACCCGCCGCAGCAGCCCTGACTCGACGAGCTCCGAAAGCGCGGCGGCGACCCGCGATCGGTGATCTGCGCTACCCCGCGGCGTGCCGTGCGCGAGTCGATCGAGGACGCTTCGCTGGTCGTCGTTCACCCCGGCCAGGGCTGCGCGCGCCTCGTCGACGGTCAGCTGCCCGGGTGACCCGAGCCCCGCCGGGTACGGGCCGAGAGCCGCCGATACGGCCGACGGCATGTGCACGACATCGGTGCCACGGACCAGCGCGAGCAGTTCGAGATCGCCCAATGCGCTGGCCAGTGCCAGGTCGGGCACGTCAGGGCCGAGCAGGTCGGCGATGTCGTCCCGGGCGACGGCGTGCTTCGCGGCACCCAGTACGGCAAGCGCCTGCAGGATCTGGATGTGGAACAGGGTCAGCGACTCCATGGCCCGCCATACCGACGGCCCGGTGTTCAGCCGCCCGGCCAGTACGGTGAGGTCCGTCGGCGCCGGCACCGTCAGATCGGGACGGGCACGCAACAGCCCGACCAGCTCACGGTCGTCCCGTGAGCGCAGCCAGTCCAGAGTCGTCGGCACCTGAACCACGGTAGTGACGGGCCGGGCGGGGTGGTGCCCGGTGCCGCGTCAACCGTCCGGCGGCCGGCCCCTGTTGCTGCGCGGATCATCATCCCCAGCGCGGACGAAATCGTTGACTTCTGTCACACCGTTCCCA
Organism: Mycobacteriales bacterium; assembly: GCA_038322925.1. GTDB lineage: Bacteria > Actinomycetota > Actinomycetes > Mycobacteriales > Nakamurellaceae > Nakamurella. Next base: position 4,933 of record JBBQGJ010000302.1, on the reverse strand, counting down.
CAACCGCCACGTTGATGCGCGCCGGCGATGATGATCCGCGCCAGAAAAGGGGCGGTGCGGCCGCCCCGACCGTGTGGGTCGGGGGCGCGACGCGACAGTGTGACGTGCGGCGGCTGTTGAGCGGATCGGCGCAGGTGCGGGACAATACAGGGGAGGGTGGCCGACCATCCTCCTGCTCCTGTCATGATCACTTCTGTCATGATCAACGGTGCAGGCACGGCGGGCGGTGGTGGTCGCCGCCCGTGACGCGAGGAGGATCCGTGGCCGACGAACGCGGTAAGGGTGTCGACCCGACGTGGCCGGACCTGCCCGACGGCGAGCATCCCGTCACCGAACTCAGCACGCACGTGCAGGGCGCTCTGTCGCCGTTCGGTGAGGTCCAGTTCCCGCTCCCGCAGGTCCCTTACATCCACCCGCACACGGTCATCAACCGCTGACCCGGTCCGCTCGCCCTGCCCGCATCGCCGCAGTCCTGCTGGCGGCTGGCCTCGGCCGCCGCTTCGGTATGCCGAAAGCGTTGGTGGACACCGGTTCCGGACCCTGGGTGGTCCGTTCCCTTGCTGTCCTCGCGGCCTGTGACCCGCGGTTGGTGGTGGTCGGCGCCAGCGCTGATCAGGTGGCAGCGCTGGTCCCGGTGGACGTACGGGTGGTGACGAACCCGGACTACCAGCAGGGCATGGGGTCGAGCCTGCGCGCGGGGCTGTTGGCACTCATCGCGACGTCGGAGGTGACGGCGCAGAGCATGGTGACGGCGCAGAACATGGTGTCGGCGCAGACTGCGCGGCGTGACGAACCGCCAATCGACGCCGCGCTGGTGATGCTCGTCGATCTGCCAGGTGTTGGCGTGGACGTGGTGGCCCGCGTGCTGGCGGCCGCCCGAGCCGGCGAGGTCCGATCGGCACTTCTCCGGGCCGCCTACCACGGCCGACCGGGTCACCCGGTGCTACTGGGAGCCGACCATTGGGTCGGCGCGTCCGCAGCGGTCACCGGCGATCGCGGCGCACGGGACTACCTGTCGGCCCGGGGCGCACGGCTGGTCGAATGCGCGGACATCGGCAGTGGGATGGACATTGATCGGCCGACCGCGCCCGGTTGACGACGTCCTGTCAACTTTCTTGCTGACGACCGGACCAGCGGAGTTCGCGGCGCTGGTCAGATCGGCCACGGCTGCTCGATTGCGCTGGGTCCCTCGTATCCCGCCCACCGGATTACGCTGTGCGGGCACGGAGCGCGAGTCGCAGCAGACCCCGGGCACCCGCGCCGGTGACCATTGCACCGACTGACCATGCGGTATTGACCAAGCACTTCTCACCAAGCCTTTGTGACGAAGCAGTTCTTCACCATGCACTTTCTGACCACTGCACCTTCCGGCGTGAGGAGCCGACCCGATGCCAGTCCCCGGACCCGGGTACTCGATCACCATGCGGATCGCGGCGCCGCCCTCCGCCACCGCGGCGGGGGAGTTGACGACGGCGGTCGGGCAGGACGCTGGGGTGATCACCGCATTCGACGTGGTCGAATCGGCGGCCGGTCAGCTGGTGGTAGACCTGTCCGCCAACGCCACGTCAGCGGCGCACGCCGACGAGATCACGGCCGCCGTCAACAATCTGGCTGGCTGTCAGGTCCGCAAGCTCGCGGACCGGACGTTCCTGGTCCACCTCGGCGGGAAGATCGAGGTGACATCCAAGGTGCCACTGCGCAACCGAGACGACTGCCGGATCGGGGTGTCCGGTGTCGGGGCGGCGGGAAGTGCCGTCATCCGGCTGCTGTTGTTGCAGCGCCCCAAGGACATCGTCGGCGTCGACATCGCCGGGATCGTTCACCGCGGGCGGGCGGGTATGGACCCCAACCTCGCCGAGGTGGCCGGTGTGACGGACGTCGCCGGGCTGGTCGGGTCCATTCATGACGCGATCGCCGGTGCCGACGTGTTCATCGGGGCGTCTGCGCCCAACGTGATCGAAGGCGGTGACGTGGCGGCGATGAACCCCGGCGCGGTGGTCTTCGCGCTGGCCAGCCCCGATCCCCAGATCGACCCGATCCAGACCCAGGCCCGGGCCCAGGCGCCTTCGGCCGTGGTCGCGACCGGGCGGTCGGAATTCCCGAACCAGATCAACAATGTGCTGGGGCCTTCCCCGGCGTGTTCCGGAGTTTGCTGGATGTGCAGGCCAGCGAAATCACCGGCGAGATGCTGGTGGCGGCCGCCGAGGAGATCGCCGATGTGGTGTCGCCGGACCGGCTCAACGCGTCCTCTATCGCGCCGAGCGTGTTCGACGAGAACGTCTCACATGCTGTGTCGCGAGCAGTGGTTGCCGCGTCGCGCACGCGGGTGCGTCCCGGCGGCGGAGCCAAAGAATCGGCGATGCAGTGACGGTGGCTGACGGCAAGACGTCCGCGTCAGCTGACGGCCCGGTCGCTGGTGCTGGCGCCGAGAATGACGCGCTGGTCGACTCGGCGTCCGCCCCGCCCCGCGGAAGGATTCTCGGCGCCGTCGGGGAGCCGGCAGCCGCTCTGAACACCGCGAACCCGGTCGCCCGGGCAACTGGCCCGGAGGCGGAAGGTTTCGCGCTGACGCACGTTGATGCCGCCGGCGCCGCCCGGATGGTCGATGTTTCGGAGAAGGAATCGACCTCCCGGACCGCGCTGGCGACCGGTGTACTGCAGACCACCACGCAGGTGATCGACCTGTTGCGGCAGAACGGGCTTCCCAAGGGTGACGCGCTGGCCACCGCAAGGGTCGCAGGGATCATGGCGGCGAAACGGACACCGGATCTGATCCCCCTGTGCCATCCCATCGCGATCACCGGTGTGGCCGTTGAACTCTCGCTGCAGCCGGCTGAAGTCCGGATTGCCGCAACGGTGCGGACGACCGACCGCACCGGAGTGGAGATGGAGGCGCTCACCGCCGACGCCGTCGCCGGTCTCACTCTGCACGACATGATCAAGGCTGTGGATCCGGCGGCGGTGCTGGGCGAGATCAGGGTGGAGCGCAAGGACGGCGGAAAGACCGGCCCGTGGATACGGCCGGATGGCGCGGTGCCGTCATGAGAATGGCAGCGGTGATCATCGCCTCCACCAGGGCGGCCGCCGGGATCTACCCCGACCGCACCGGACCGCTGATCGCGGAATGGTTGACCGCCAGGGGGTTTGACGTGACGGGGCCGAACGTGGTGGCCGATGGGCCCGACGTCGAACGGGCGCTTCGCGATGCCGTCGGCGTCGACTTGGTGATCACCTCGGGCGGCACCGGGATCTCGCCGACCGACCGCACACCGCAGGCGACCGCCGCCATCCTGGATTACGAGATCCCCGGCCTGGCAAGCGCTATCCGCCAGCAGGGCAGTGACGCCATACCGACCGCCGTGCTCTCCAGGGGGTTGGCCGGGGTCGCCGGGCGCACGCTGGTGGTGAATCTGCCGGGTTCTACCGGCGGGGTGTCTGACGGCCTGGTGGTGCTCGACCGGGTGCTCGACCACGCGCTGGACCAGATCTTCGGTGGTGATCACCAGTTGGCGTCGCATCATCACCATTCCTTCGGCCACCAGCACGCATCGGGCGCTCCGCAGCCGCCCGGGCAGGATCGCGCCGAGCAGCAGTCGGCTCCCGGTGGTGAGCGGGAGCAGCGGCACGCGCAGTCGAAGCACCAATCGCTGTTCGGCCACCAGCACGTCGACGGAGATCATGCATCCACGGACCTCCGGGGAGGGGTGGAGAAGTGACCGGTCGGGTGGTGTTCAGCAGTGTGATGGACGAGACGCTCTCTCTCACAACGCATCTCGCGGCTGTGGACGACGCTGCGGCAGGAGCGACGGTGTCCTTCTCCGGGGTGGTCCGCGACCACGACGGCGGACGAGGGGTATCCGCGTTGGAGTATCACGGTCACCCCACCGCGGCGTCGGTGGTGGCCCGGGTGGCGGGCGAGATCGCCGCCCGCCCTGGTGTGATCGCGGTGGCGGTGTCCCATCGGATCGGACTGCTGAAGGTCGGAGATGTCGCCTTGGCGGCCGCGGTATCCGCGGCCCATCGCCGTGAGGCGTTCGCGGCGTGCATTGATCTGGTCGACGAGGTCAAGCGGCAGTTGCCGGTGTGGAAGCGACAGGTCTTCGACGACGGGACCGACGAATGGGTTGGTATGGCCTGAGCCGCGGCGGCGGCACCGGTTCCGGCACCGCACGATCTCCTTGGTGAGATATCACAGCAACAGAGAGGCGGATACACATGTCGCAGCAGGAACAGTCGCCGGCTGAGTCGGACACCGAGACTCCGACGGCCCAGCCCGAACCGGTTGTCGCCGACGCGCCCGACCGGCACCGGTTCGAGATCCGCGTCGTCGGCGACCTTGCAGGCTTCACCGTCTACCGCGCCCAGGGGGGCCGGTACGCATTCACCCATACCGAGATCGACCCTCGTTTCTCCGGTGGCGGTCTCGCATCGATCCTGGTGCGTGACGCGCTCGACGAGATGCGACGCCGAGGGGTCGCAGTGTTGCCGTATTGCCCGTTCGTTCGCCGGTACATCTCGCGTCACCCCAACTACTTGGATCTCGTTCCCGCCGATGCGCGCGCGGAGTTCGACCTGCCACAAACGTGAGGATTGCGCCCTGTTCATGAGCAGCAGGTCGCTGCTGCCCCGACCAGTCACAACCCCACCGACCATTGCCGCTTTCCTGAGCGCGCTTGAATAGGCGGCGGTTGCTGCGCCGACCGGCCGCATTGTTGAACAACTCGCTCGCGCGGCGAACCCGCCGACCGCAGGCAGCACGTTCTCAGCTCAGTTTCGTTGGTGGAAGGGGTTCTGGTGAATCATGTTGCGTCGTGGTGTGCGGGTCGGGTCGATCCAGGGTGGGGGGAGGTATTCGGGGACACCGTCGGCGGCGAACCGGATCTCCCAGTCACCCTGATGGATCAGTCGGTGATGGTGTGGGCAAAGGAGTACG
>JBBQGJ010000301.1:0-8579 GCA_038322925.1 Mycobacteriales bacterium | reverse complement strand
GCAGACGTCGAACCTGAACTTCCAGGCCGGGCAGAACATCCCGAACCTGGTCGTGGTCCCGGTCGGCGCGGACGGGAAGATCCAGCTGTTCAACGGATCCGGCGGCACCGTGCAACTGTTGGCCGACGTCACCGGCTACATCCTCGGTGGCACCCCGATCGTGGCTGGTGCGGTGGCCTCGTTGTCCCCGGCGCGGATCATGGACACCCGGACCAACCTGGGGGTGACCGGCCCGGTGCCGGCGATGGGCACGGTGTCGCTGCAGGTCACCGGTCAGGGCGGGGTCCCGGTCAGCGGGGTGTCCGCGGTGGTGGTGAACGTGACTGCGGTCAACCCGAGCTCGGCCGGGTACATCACGGTGTGGCCGTCGGGCACCGCCCAGCAGCAGACGTCGAACCTGAACTTCCAGGCCGGGCAGAACATCCCGAACCTGGTCGTGGTCCCGGTCGGCGCGGACGGGAAGATCCAGCTGTTCAACGGATCCGGCGGCACCGTCCAACTGTTGGCCGACGTCACCGGCTACATCCTCGGGACACCAGCCCCGAGCGCCGCATCCAACGCAGCCGCATCGGCCACCCCAACCCCCGGAGCGACGCCACTCATGCTCGCACCCGTACCCGCCCAGGGATGAACAGGAACAAGGCGACAGCAGCGTCCCGAGCACGGTGGTCTCCATGGTCCAGCGGAGCGACCAACGCGGAACACATCCTGGGCCAGCAGGCCATCCCGCTGTACGAGCAGACCCTGGCCAACTGCGAACGGGTCCTACGCCCGGACCACCCGAACCTCTCGCCACCCGCCGCAACCTCGCCAACGCCTGCCGGGGGCGCCGGAAGGCTGCTGAACCACAACGCATGTACCTGACGAAGCCTGCCGACCACCAAGCGCACCCACGGGCGTCGATCATCCAGGCGAGGCGACCTTGGGAGGTCGCGTGATGAGCCGATTCGCAGCGACGATGTTGGCGATAGTGATGGCCGGGGGCATCCTGACGACGGTGGACGCGTGCACAAGTGCGACAGCCGGCATCGGGTCGGCCAACGGCGGACCGACCGCCTCCACCGGCACCGGGTCGGCCAACGGCGGACCGACCAGCACCCAGACCGCCGACGGTGTCGCACGGGCATACCCGCTGCACACCAATGTGGTGGCCACGACGTTCTGGGCCGGCGAGATTTTCGATCCGAAGGCCAGCGACGGCAGCCAGGTCATCTCCACCTACGACTCCCAATGGCTGGCTCACTACGGCGGCTGTGACGGCATCGTCGTCAACGGCGACTGCCAGACCGAGGTGCGCACCGCCGCCAACGGCTACTTCCCGACGTCGATGACGCCCCAGGAGAACCCCTTCTACCTCGACCTGCCTTTCGATGACGTCAACGATCCCGGTGCGTTCGCGCGCCGCGCATCGGTCATCCCCTGGGCCAACGATCCCGGGTACGCCGGCCGCGCACAAGATCAGTCCTTCTCATACATGAAGAACCGCTGGGTCGAGATCACCAAGGGCGACCGGACCTGTTACGCGCAGATCCAGGACGCCGGGCCGGGGCAATACAACGACGCCGGGTACGTCTTCGGGACCGACGACGAACGTCCGAAGAACACCGAGTTCAACTCGGCAGGAATGGATGTCAGCCCCGCCGTCAACGGGTGCCTCGGGTTCGGCGACATCAACGGCGAGGATGACCGGGTCGATTGGCGGTTCGTGGAGGCCACCGACGTCCCGCCCGGACCGTGGCGGACACTGATCACCACCAGCCAGGTCACCCCGTAGCGGCACACCACGCGACGCGAGGCCAGCAGCAGCGCCCGAACCACCCCTTTATCGGCGTCCCTCGACGGGCGTCCGGGACCACCCGTGTCACGTCCACGGCCCAACGCGGCCGCCCGGCCCATCAGCGCCTCCCGGTTCGGCCGTCCTGCCAGCACAGCCGCCACGCCTTGGCGCCGTCCGCTCGCCTCAACCCCGACCCCCATCGACCGTAACGAAATACGTCTCGACTGTAACGTAACGCCAAGCGATGCCTGCCACGAAACGACAGCCCTTTCCTTTCCGCCCGACCCGGACGCCAGCCGTGTGTCCCGCAAGACCTTGGACTGCAACCAAACCAGTCAGCAACGAAACGGGGTGAACCAACGAACCTGGGCGACAATCCCCGGATCACCTACACGACGCGCCAGGCCACAGGCCCTGCCAGCCACCGACGGACCACGGCCATGAACTGCACAAACGCGCTGGCAACCGCCGATAAACCGGGCATTATGCGAGCTGGGTTGGCAGCACCTGTCACAACCACTCGTCATTGTGAGTTCCCGGCGGGGATCAATCCGTCGAGCATATGCGGGCGAGAGGTTGGGTTGGAGGCTCTTGTGACGTTGTAGTGGGTGACGGCCCGCTGAAGCGGTCCGCGAAGTTCCTCACGACGATGAAATAGTTGGGCCGCATTAACCGTCCATTTATGGTTACTCGCGGAAACAGCACAGGCGCCCGAATAGCCGTCCATTCCATACCCGTTGCTGCGCAACCGGATATTGCCCTGAACCGGGCCGTATGCCTTGGTTCTCATCCTGCATCATCAACAACCGGTAGCGCGTATCGCCGGTTATACCAGGGCGCCCGTATCGCCGGTACCGGCTGCTGTTACACAACGCGCGTGGGCCGAATCTTTCAACGGCACCCTAAATGAACAGGTACATCGCACATCGTACCCGACTCGGGAACACGTCCAGAAGTAACATCACCCGGTACATTGAATTCCGGTACAATCGGATCCTGGCTCCACGAGGTCAAGTGGGAGGATGGCTCGAAGAGCAAAGCGCGCGTAAGAATCCGAAATCCCCTGTCCCGGAACGCCGGCCTCCTCAACGTGCAGCACGAACGGCTTCGATGACTCGCACGGCCTGCGCGACGCCGTCTTCCTCGCGGAGTGTGTGTCCTACCGCCCTGGCCCGCTCTTGCATGGCCTGATCGCTTGTCGCAAGACGAATGGCTGCTGCAAGCTGTTCTGCGGTCAGGTGCTTGTGTGGGATGGGAGGCGGACCAACACCCAGCGCGGCGACGCTTTGGGCCCAGAAAAACTGATCGCCGTAGATGGGCGTGATGATCGTCGGCACGCCAGCGCGAAGACCTGCCGCTGTGGTCCCGGCTCCCCCATGATGCACCACCGCGGCCATCCGTGGAAAGAGCCAGTCGTGGGGAACGTCGCTCAGGGTGAAGACCTCGTCGGGCACCTCTTCCTGGCTGATGCCGAACGAGCCGGTGAACAGGATCCCGCGTTGCCCGCTTCGCGTGAGTGCTTGTACCAGGAGTTCGGTTGTCGCAGCTGGATCGCGTGTCTTCATGCTGCCAAGGCCGATATACACAGGGGGTGGTCCCGCTTCCAGAAAGGCCAGCAGCGCGTCTGGTGGTTGCCAGGTGGCCGGGGTATCCAGCAACCAGTAGCCGGTCACGTGAATGCCATCTCCCCAATCCACTGGTCGAGGAACGAGGAGCGCGCTGTGGGCACAGAGAAATGGGTAATGTTCACGCAACATCTGCCCGGCTATCCCCAGCATGGGCAAGGGAGACAAGCCGAAGCGCCGTCGTTGCCGATTCATGCTGCTGCGGTAGAGCTGCCAGGTGGCTTGATTAAATAGATCGTAGGTCAGCAGATTGCCGCGCCCCCCCAGCGAGCGCTGTCCTGAAAAAACGGCGGGATTGGGAAAGGCTCGGGTGCGCAGATAGGGGGCGAGAAACGTCCCGATCGAAGGAACGCCTAAGTGTTCCGAAAGCGAATAGCCGGGATAGATCAGCAGATTGGAGGTAATGATCAGGTCGGCATGCTGTACAGCATGCCAGGCATCATCCAACATACGTTCCATCATGGATGTAATGACACGCCTGGTCTCCAGCAGGCTCTGCACAAAGTTGCCGCCAGGCGCGATCACGCGGTCGATAAACGAGAGCGGACTTTCTTCGATCAAGGCGAAACCCAGTCCAGAACTTCTGACCATCGGCTCAAACATGCCGAGCGTGGCCAACTGGATCTGGTGCCCCGCTGCCTGCAAGCCCTTCCCTAGCGCAATGTACGGCTGGACATCGCCACGAGTACCAACACTCAAGATGCAGATGTGCATAGGAACACGCTCCCTCCTGTAAAGGACGTTTGACCCTCGAACATGATGGCGTCCTTGAGAGACCTGGTTTGCGCCATTCAATTTTCAATAGTTCTTCAGCTTTTTTCATGTTGCGACTCGCCACCATGGACCCGGCGGTCGCGCCCGGACCTGGTCTATCTGGCTCGCATCGCTGTCCCCGCTCGCTACTGCCACCGACCGGGGCGGGGCCCTGTGGTGGGCATCCAATCCTCGGTGGCTGCGGGAGATCAGCAGCTGGCACGACCTGGAACTGGCCAACCCGGTCCAGATGCGGGAAGGCACCCTGATCGTGCTGAGCTCCGACCCCGCCGTCGGCGTGGTCTCCCACCGCCGGTTCACCGCGACGAGCCGCCACGTGACGAACGGATCTGTGTTGCGCCTGACTTCGTGTCGCAGTTCTCGGTTTTGATCAGACAACATCCGACGGGTCTCCGATCGAGTGTTGGAGGATCTTGGTCATGACCGAGAAGCAGGCCCCGGAGCCGGCGTCCAAGCGCCGTCCGAAGCGGTTCTTGTCACCGTCGCAGTACGAGATCTACGTGCAGCTGGTTCGTAGGAGGTGACGATCGCCGCCGCCGGCGCCGCTGTCGTGACGGTTCGGGGTCTGTACGTCGTACGCCGCTCTGGGCCGGGATGGCACGGCGGCTCCGCGCCAAGGGTGCGGCGCCTGACGTCGTGTCCACCGGCCATTCGACGGTGACGCCGTTGGCGGACTGTCGGCGGTAAGCCTCGGGGCGTCGACGCGCATCGCCAGTGTGTGATGATGCGGCTGATGATGCTGGGCATCACCGAGCGCGCGGAACGCGCGAGCTCAGGCCGACCTCGACCGGCTCGGTGCCGGGCTGGACACGCGGGAGCGCCGTGACCGTTGGTACGGGTTCTCCGACGACCGGCAACGCGGCCGGGCGCGGGCCTGGCTCGCCGAAGAGGGATACCGGCCGCTGCCCCCACCATGACGGCGTGTCGCCGCGGGCGGCACCCGGCGGCACGGGTGAGGAACGGCAGAATCCGGCGCAGCGAAAGGGAAAGGGGCTGGTCGGGTGAGTCAGTCCCAGGGTCGGCCGTTGCGGCTTTCGCACGGTGACATCGTGCGGTGGCGGGCGCAGCTGTTGGTGACCGGGACGTGTCACGTGTGGATGGGCGCGGTCGGCTCCGACGGGTACGGGCGGATCGCCATCCGCAACGCGGAGGACGGTGCCCGGACGTTGACCCCGCACCAGGTCGGCGCCCGCCTCGGGTACGGGCCGATCCCGGCCGGCGCGACCGTGCTGCACGACTGCGAGGTCCGGTTGTGCTGCCGCGCCGAGCCGGGTCATCTACGGGTCGGCACGCAGAGCGAGAACATGCGCCAAGCGGTGGCCCGGGGCCGCGCGGTCGGTCCCCGGCCGGGTCGGGTCGACGTCCGCGGCAAGGCCGGGGCGTCCCGGGCGATCCAGGCCGCGTTACGGGAAGCGACCGGCCGCTCCCCCGCCGCGCTGGCCGCGGTGCTGGCCGCGGTGATCGCCGACGGTGACCCGCTGCGTGACCTGCACCCGCTGTTCGACCTGCCCGCGCACCCCGACGGCGCGTCGGTGTCCGCGGTGGTGGCGTTCCGGGGTGCCGGGGCTCCGGGCGGGGTGCTGGTGCGGGCGGGGCGGCGGGGCCCGGTCGAGTCGTTCCCGCTGTTCGGCGGGTAGCACCCCCACGGCGACCCGGTGATCGGTTGGCTGCGGGTTCCGCGGGACGCCGCACCGGGGCGACGGAGCCTTCACTGGTCCGGTCCGGTGCGGTCCGGGTGGCGCGGTTCGGGGACCCGCGGATGGCCTGGTCGCGGTGGCGGCAGGCCCTGCCGACCGGGCGCGCGCACCGCGCCCTCCCGAGCCGTCGGCGGGTTGTTGGGCATGATCGGGCCATGACGCCGCCGACGATGCCGACCGGAACCGGGCCGCCTGAGCCGGCGGTGAACGAGCAGGCGGTGAACGAGCAGGCGGTGAACGAGCAGGCGGCGGTGCGGGCGGAGGCCGTGGCCGGGGTCGACCCGGCGCTGTGCGAACCCATCACCACCGTCCCGGACAGTTGGCCGCTGCGCCCGGCGGTGTGGCGGCGGGAGCTCCGGCAGCGGCTGATGGGCGAGCTGAAACACACCCGCTGGGTCACCTACACCCGGACACCGCGGTCCCTGCACCCGGGCGAGGTCGGCCGCGGCTGGCTCAGCACCGCGAACCAGCCGCCCGACGGGCCGCACCCGCCGGACGCCACCCGGTAACGGGGACCCGAGCTTGCGGGGCTCCACCCCGGCACCCCGGTCGCGGGGACGTCCCGGGTACCCGACCGGGTGGTGGGGACCCGGCTGGGGCAACGGTCCCACCACCGGACCGGAGCGCCGGCTAGGTCAGAACGGGGGTTGGTCGTCCCCTCCACCGGCGCCGCCGGTCCACGGGTCGCCGCCGCCGTGCTCACCACCGCCGCCGGTCGCGGCGGCGGGCGTGGTGGTGGTTTTGCCGGCGCGGGTGACCCTGGCGGTGGCGTACCGCAGGGACGGCCCGATCTCCTCGACGTCGACCTCGACGACGGTGCGCTTCTCCCCCTCGCGGGTCTCGTAGGACCGTTGCCGCAGCCGGCCGGTGACGATGACCCGGGCGCCCTTGCTGAGGGTTTCGGCGACGTTCTCGGCGGGTTGCCGCCACAGCGTGCAGCGCAGGAACAGGGCGTCCCCGTCCTTCCACTCCCCACTGGCCCGGTCGAAGATCCGGGGGGTGGAGGCGACGGTGAAGTCGGCGACGGGCACCCCGGACTGGGTGAAACGTAGTTCCGGGTCGGCGGTCAGGTTCCCGACCAGGGTGATGGCGGTATCTCCGGACATGATGTGCTCCTTCGGGTTTGGGGACAGTGTGTCCCTCGGTGATGACGTGCTGGGCGGTGATCTGCCGACCCCCTGTGGTGTCCAGGACCGGCCGGACCCGCGCCGGTTCATCGGTGAGCGAGGCGAACGGGAACGGAGCAGAGGGATCGATCTGGGCGGTCGTCGTGGTGGCGCGGATGGGTGCCGGCCGGTCCGGCGGCAACCCGCTTGGTTGAGGTCGTCGTCGCGTGAAAAGTGCAGTGGACTCCCCCGGCCCGGACCGGGCGGGGTCATCGGGGTGTTCTCGGGATTCTCTGCGGCGGCGGGTGGTGGTGGTCGGGCCCGGTGACCGGTGACCGGGGCTCGTCGAGCGGAATGCCCAGCATTGATGGTCATCGGGTGCCGCCGTCCGCGGTGGTCGAGATGCGGATGGGGCAGGGGGTCGGGGACGGCGGTGGGGATGACGATGGTGGCGGGGTAGGTCCAGGTGGCGCCGTACTGGTCGGTCAGCACGATGACGCCGCGCCGACGGTGCAGGTCGGTGACGGTCCGCGGCGGGTTGGTCCGGTAGGGGGCGCCACTGGTCGCCGGGGTGAGGTGCCCGGCGTGGTGGGCGGTGGACGTGTACCCGCGGACAGCGGTGCCGGTGGGGTCGGTGTGGTGGTGGTTGGTGGCGGCGTTGCCCAGGGTCAGGCACACGACACTCACCGCCCGTCCGCGGTGCGCGTGGTGGTGAGGCCGACCAGGGGGCGGGCGTGGACGGTGCGGTCCGGGGTGCCGGCGTTGAAGTCGGCGAGCAACTCCGCGACGGTCCCGCTGTACCGGGCGACGGTGCACGTTGGGGTGAAGACGGTGATGTCGGCGACGGCGGCCGCGGCCGGGTCGCAGAAGATCAGCATGTCGGCGAGCCGTTGCCTGGCTTCGTCGATGCTGCGGGCAATGGCGACGCCGCCCTGCGGATGTGGACCGGTGGTGCTGAACCCGGCCTCGTACAGGCACCCGGTGATGACCGGCTCGGGTTCCGCTGCCTGCCTGGGTGTTGGTGGTGCGTGGTTGGTGGTGGTGGGCGTGGCTGCCGCCCGGCTGCGCTGCTGGTCCATCATCGGTTCTCTCCCGTCCCCTCGTTCTTCGGCCCGTAGGGCCTTGACACGGAAAGCATCCGGGGCCGGTGGAGCGGGAGTGCCTGGTCCGTCCGGTGTCAGGTCGGGGTCCCCCTTGGGGTGGCATGACCCGGACGGATCGGGGCGCGGGAGCGGCGGAGGTCCCGGATCCTGGGAGGGGCAAAGGCCCGCGGCCCGAAGAACCCTCCACGCCGCGCAGCGGCGGGGGGTGCTGGGTGCGGCGCAGCCGTTCGATTGGGGTGAAGGGTGCGGCCGGCGCTGCTGGGTCTTCTCGTGGAGCAGAGGCAGACCGCCGAAGCCGGGGTCACCGCGGCGGCTGGGGGGTGTCACGGGCGCGACGTCCTCGACCGGCACTCGATGCGGCGGCCCCGGCCGGCCGATCGGGACGACGCTCGCCGTTTGCGCGTCTGCGTGGGCTGATGTTCCGGTGGTGTTGGGTCCGGCAGCCGGTCAGGCGACTTTCGCGCCCGGACCGGGTGCGGCAGCAGCGGGTTGGAGGG
>JBBQGJ010000300.1:0-8597 GCA_038322925.1 Mycobacteriales bacterium | reverse complement strand
TGGGATACGAGGTGACCATCACACCGGCGGCCTGATCGCCGACGAAGACCGCATTCTTCGGCCCCTAACAACATGCCCGAACTCACCCGCGATCCACGGGTCGATTCCGCATGCCACCTCACCATTTAGTTTCGTCTCAGGCAGCAGCGATCGGGCACGATTCCGGCCGCCTACCGGGCGGGACCTGCCGCGAAGCAAACGGGAACAGCACGAGGACCGGTAATCGATGACGCCGCACGCAGCACGCTGATTACCAGGCCAGCGAGAGCAGTTGCTTGTCGGTCAGTTCCCGGACCGGGACACCGCTCAGCCCGGCGCCGAGCAGCACCCCGGCGGACGCTTGTGCCGGCAACCGCAGCAACCACTGCGAGATCGCCGCCGACAGTGCCTGCGGGGACAGCTGCCCCATGAGATGGAGGCGGGAGAAACCACCGTCCGGATACACGTCCACCCTGACGGCGGTGACCTCCGCGGTCGCCTCCGCAGTGACGTCCGAATCGGACAGCCGGAACCGATTGCGAGCGTCGGGCGAGATCGCCGTCTCTGCCAGGATCTCGTGCCACGGGTCGGAGTCGTCGGAGCGAGCCGAGATGCGTACCCGGCCGGGGGCGTTACCCAGGAAATACCCGGTGTCCAGGGTGACGAACGACAATCGGGAGGGGCCGGCCAGAGTGACCACCATGTAGTCGTTTCCAGCGGTTCTGCGGCGGGCGGTTTCCCACCCCTCGGCCATCGTGCGGGCCACCCCGGGATAGAGAACATGTCGCGCATCGGAATAGAACATATCGGAGCATTCGGCGATATCGCCCCCATGGTGAATGGCGGCCAAGTCGATCCGGTCGCCCAGCACCCGCGGATCGGGCACCGCCGAGCCGTGCACCCGCAGCCGGGCGACCCCGCCGTCGGGATAGATGTTCAGCCGCACGTGGGTGAAGGCCTGGCTGTTGTAGACGCGATAGGTGTTGGCGGTGTTTCCCCTGGCCGCCGAGTTCGGCACCACGGTGACCCAGTCGGCGCGCTCGAGGGTGGCCCGGTCCGGTGCACCGTCCACCCAGGTCGCCTCCACGGAGACTTCCGGGGGGTAATTGCCGAGGAAGAACGAGGTGTCCACGACGATCTCGTGCAGCACGCCCGGGACGCCGAGCGCGACCACCGCCCAGTCGAAGCCGGGACTGCGGCGCCGGCGGGTCTCCCAGCCGTCATAGATCTTTCCGTGCGGGCCGAACGTGGTGGTGTCGTGCACCGGCGGCGCGGGCATCAGCAGCGCCTCGCAGGCGGCGAAGAACTCGTCGCTGACGTACCGGACGGACCCGCCGAGCGCCCGACTCGCCAGATCAAGGTCGGTCCGCTTCATCGGTCTACTCCACCGAACACGTCGCGGGTCAGCAGCCGGCCGGCCACCATCTGGTCGGTCAATTCTGTCCCGCGCAGCCATCGGGCCCGCACCACCCCCCGGAGCTCCTTGCCGAGGTAGGGCGTGACGGGGTGCCGGTGACGAATGAGATCGGTTGTCACCGTGAAGGTGTCGTCGACAGCGAGGGCGACCAGGTCCGCGTCGACGCCGATCTCGATGCGGCCCTTGTGCTCCAACCCGGCAAGATCGGCGGGCCCGCGCGACATCCACTGGACGACCTCGGTGAGGTCGATGCAGCGGCTGCGGGCGGCGGTGAGCACGGCGGCGAAGCCGAACTGCAGGCCCGCGACACCACCCCAGGCCATTCCGAGGTCGCCGACCTCCAGCAGCTTCAATTCCGGCGTGCTGGGCGAGTGGTCGCTCACCACGATGTCGATGGTGCCGTCCAGCAGGCCCTCCCACAGCGCGTCCTGATCGGCCTGCTCCCGGATCGGTGGGCAGCATTTGTACTGGGGGGCACCGTCGGGAATGCTCTCCGCCGCCAGCGTCAGGTAGTGCGGACAGGTTTCCGCCGTGATTGGGACGCCATCCGCCTTGGCCCTGCGGATTTGTCGCACGCCGTCCGCACTGGACAGGTGCACGATGTGCACCCGGCAACGAGTGATGGCCGCCGCCTCGATACATGCTGCGATAGCACTGGTTTCGGCGCGGGTGGGCCGGGACTCCATGAAGGCCAGGTAACTGCGGCCACGCGGCACCGGCGCGGTGTGCAGGACCGCCGGGTCCTCGGCGTGCACCAGCATCAGCCCGCCGACGCCGGCGACAACGCGCATGACTGAACGCATTTCGCCGACGGTCAGCGGGGGGAATTCCGGGACACCGGAATCCTGCAGGAAGCACTTGACGCCGAACACCCCGGCGGCGAACAGCTCGGGCAGGTCGTCGAGATTCGTCGGGACGCTGCCGCCCCAGAACCCGACGTCCACCCGGCACCGACCTCGCGCGGCAACCCGCTTGGCCGCCAACGCTTTTGCCGTCAAGGTCGGCGGCAGTGAATTGAGCGGCATGTCGATCAGGGTGGTGACGCCGGCGGCCGCTGCGGCGGCGGTCGCGGAATCGAAGCCCTCCCATTCGGTGCGGCCAGGCTCGTTGATGTGCACGTGCGTGCCCACCAGCCCGGGGATCAGCACCTCATCCTCGGACAAGTGGGCGACGAACCGGCTGGGCGGTGCGGTGCCCAGCGGCTCGATACCGACGATGCGGCCCATCCGGACGAGCAGGCTGGCGCTCTGCTCGGCACCGTCGATGATCGCCCGCGGGGCGTGGATCACGAGGTCGACAGAGCGTCGGTCGCCGCCCTTGGCACTCCCCCCGGCGGCTGCCGGAGAGTCACCGCGCCCACCGTTCGCAGCGCGCGATGCCGAACCGTTCCCGGCCCCGGAACGTCGAACGCCCTCCGCCGCGGACGTCACGAACGCCGCCCGCCCGGCCACCGAAGCGCCTGGTCCGCCATGCGAGGAAGGGTATGCCGCACCCGGTGAGCGCGGTAGGTCGGTGAGGTGACGCGGGTGTTACGACGCTCGGAGCACTGGTCAGCGCGCCGGTTCGAGCACCTCACGACCACCAAGGCCGGGCTGGAGCGCCACCGGCACCCGCACCGATCCGTCGGGCCGCTGGTGGTTCTCCAGGATCGCCACCAGCCACCGGGTGGTCGCCAGGGTGCCGTTCAGGGTGGCCGCGACCTGCGGTTTCCCGTCCTCGTCGCGGTATCGCACACCCAGCCGTCTGGCCTGAAAGGTCGTGCAGTTGGATGTCGAGGTCAGCTCCCGGTAGGCCTGCTGGCTGGGCACCCAGGCCTCGCAGTCGAACTTGCGGGCCGCCGAGGTGCCGAGATCGCCCGCTGCGGTGTCGATGACCCGGTAGGGCACCTCGATCGCGGCCAGCATCTCCTCCTCGAAGCCCAATAGCCGTTGATGCTCGCCGCCCGAATCCTCCGGCCGGCAGTAGGAGAACATCTCGACCTTGTCGAACTGGTGCACCCGGATGATGCCGCGGGTGTCCTTTCCGTAGGAACCGGCCTCCCGGCGGAAACACGAGGACCACCCGACGTAGCGCAGCGGGCCGCCGGACAGGTCCAGGATCTCGTCGGAGTGGTACGCCGCCAGCGGTACCTCGGAGGTACCGACCAGGTACAGGTCGTCGGCGGCGAGCCGGTACACCTCGTCGGAGTGCTCGCCCAGGAACCCAGTGCCCTCCATCGCTTCGGGCTTGACGAGCACCGGCGGCACCATCGGCACGATGCCGTGACCGATGGCCGTGGTCACCGCGAGATTGAGCAGTGCCCACTGCAACTGGGCGCCAACGCCGCGCAGGAAATAGAACCGCGCGCCGGACACCTTGGCGCCCCGCTCCATGTCGATCGCGCCCAGACCCTCACCCAGGTCCAGGTGGTCACGCACGGGGAAGTCGAGATCCGCAGGCGTGCCGACGTGCTTGACGACAAGGTAGTCCTGCTCGCCACCGGCCGGCGCGCCCTCGATCAGATTGGGGATCGCCAGGTGGGCAGCCGCCAGCGCCCGATTCGCCGCCGTTTCGGCCACCTCGGCCGCCTTGACCCCGTCGGACAATTCCTTGCCCCGGACAAGCAAAGCGGGCCGATCGGCCGCGGCGGCCTTGCCGATGGTGCGGCCGAACGCCTTCTGCTCGGCGCGCAGGCTGTCCGCGGCGGACACCGCGGCGCGGCGCGCCACGTCCGCGGCCAGCAGTCGGTCGACAACACCAGGGTCGGCGCCACGGGCTGCCTGCGAGGCGCGCGCCAGGTCGGGGTCCTCGCGGAGGATGCGCAGGTCGATCACCGGCTGAGCCTATCCGGGCGACATCGACGGCGGCGGCTCGCTCCGAACCCCTGGCACCGGGCTCGGGCCGGGCAGAATGGTCAGATGCCCGTCGTGATGTCCCGACCCGAGTTCGAGGAACTGGTCTCCGAAGCGCTCGACCTGATCCCCCGCGAGTTCACCAGGGTGATGGACAACGTCGTCGTGCTGGTCGAGGACCATCACCCCACACGCTCGCTGTACGGGCTGTATCACGGAGTGGCGCTCACCTCCAGAACCTCGCAGTACTCCGGTCACCTGCCGGACACGATCACCATCTACCGGGATCCGATCCTGGCGCACTCGCGGGACGTCGAGGCGGCGCGGGAGCAGGTCGCCACCACCGTCATCCACGAGATCGCGCACCATTTCGGCATCGATGACGACCGGCTGGAGGAGCTGGGCTGGGGCTGAGCGGTTCCAGGGCAGGCGGTTCCAGGGCAGGCGGTTTCAGGGTCGCGCGGTTCCACTGTTGATCACCATGTGGGGACCGTCAGCGGTCTCCCGGACCCTCCCGAGTCCCCATGCAGTGATCACCGTCGGCCCGGTCGAGATCGCTGGTTCCTCCGCTGCGACCCGTCACCAGCCGTTCGGCTCCGATCCTCCGCCCAGCACATCCAGCACACCCCGGCACACCCTGTACCCCCTGCACACCCTGCACATCCGCGCATGCAGCGCCGATGATCCGACGAGCCGACGAGCCGACGAGCCGACGAGCCGACGAGCCGACGAGCCGACGAGCCGACGAGCCGACGAGCCGACGAGCCGACGACCATGATCAAATCCTGCGGCCATTTGCCGTCGCCGTACGACACGAAACGGCCGCAAACCTTGATCACCGGCATCGGACGCCCGGAAACCCCCAGCGCGCTCACCCCGCTGGGACACTTGCCGGAAGATATCCATGTGGGTCGCCCGCGGTCCCGCCACCACACCCTCCCCACTCTCGAGATGATCAACCTCGACCGGACCCCTGGCCGGACGACGGGACGGACGAGTCCGGGCACCATCACCACCCCCCGATGGCCCCGGGGCGATCACCGGCGACGAGTGGCTGGGTGCGTTCTTGGCCAGCACGCCTATCGGGATCCCAGACCGACGACCGCTGGTCGCGACAGATGGTGCTCACATGCCAGAGGGCGCGCAGACGGTAGCGGGCGCTCAACGGCAAACGGCGCTCAACGGCAAACGGCGCTCAAACGGTAGCGGGCGCTCAGACGGCAAACGGCGCGCAGCCGCCAGAGGGCGCCGCGAGAGCCTCCCGACTACGCTCCTAAGGCCCGGAATCCGTCCGTCCGCACCCAGGAGCCGACCATGCCCACCATCGCCGTTGTCGGGGAAGTCGTCGCCGATGCCGTGCTGCCACCCGATGGGATCGTCGACGGTGCCGCGCATCTCACCGTGCACCCCGGCGGCGGACCGGCGAACACGGCGGTCGCGCTGTCGAGGTTGGGGTCGACCGCGCGGTTCGCGGGGCGGCTGTCCGGCGGGGCGCTCGGTGCGCTGTGCCGTGCCAAGCTCGAGGAGTCGAAGGTCGACCTGAGTGCGTCCGAGACGGCGACCGAGCCCGCTACCCTGGCCATCGCCAGGCTCGACGCCACCGGCGCCGCCTCCTACGAGTTCTACGTGGACGGCACCGCCGACTGGGCCTGGACCGACGAGACGCTGGCGCCGTTGATCGATGGCCCGTTCCCCTCGTATGACCCGCCAGTCGCGATCCACACCGGAACGTTGGCGCTGGCGCTGCAGCCGTCCGGCATGATCATCGAGCGATTGCTCGACCGGGCTCGGGACGCGATGACCGTCTCGATCGACCCGAATCTGCGCACCCTGCTGGTTCCGGTGGATTCGTACCGGCTCTGGATCGACCGGTGGGCCCGCCTGTCCGATATCGTCCGGCTGTCCGAGGACGACCTGGACCAGCTGTGGCCGGGGTGGACCCCCGAGCAGGCCGCCGCGCACCTGCACCGCTGCGGCGTTCCGTTGGCCGTGGTCAGCCTGGGTGCGGCTGGAGCTTTCGCGTCACTGCGCGGCGAGCAGGTGCGGGTGCCGATCGCGCCGACCGTGCTGGTGGACACCGTCGGCGCCGGCGACTCCTTCCACGGCGGGCTGCTGCACTTCCTGGCCGAGAACGGTTATCTCGGCGGCCGGTTGGACACCCTGACCACTGACGGCCTGGTCCTGGCGCTGACATTCGCCTCCCGGGTGTCGGCCATCACCTGCTCGCGGGCGGGCGCGAACCCACCCTGGGCCAGCGAACTGCTGGTCTGACGTTCGGCCGAAGGCCAAGTCCGGCAATAGGTTTCGTCCGCGCCTGCGGGCGTCGCGCTGTCACATCCAATCGTCACAGCGGAGCGTCACATCCAGTGCGAGAACATTCCCTGCCGCGGGTGCCGCACGGTCACCGACCCGCTTTTCTTCATGCCGGTGAGGATCAGCGTCATCGGCCCGGTACCGCGCGCGGGCGGGACCTTGTTGTTGATGTGGCCGCCGCGCATCTGCAGACCCTCGACCCGCACGACGCTGCCCTTGGGTACCACGAATTCCGCGGCGCCCCCGTAGTTGGACCGGAATTCGATCGTCACGGTTGGCGAGATCAATTGCGCCGCAGTGAAATCCAGTCGAGTGCTGGCGCCGGTGCCACCGATCACGATGAGCGGCGGGGCAGTCCAGTAGCCCTTGAAGGTCCGCGAGCCCCAGCCGGTCAGCTCCAGCACCCCACCGGTGCGATCGGCGGCTACCGCCCCGGAAAACCCCGGCACCGGCCGACTCGGCGGACCCGCGGCCATGTGCGCGTCGTACACGGATCGGCCGGCGATCTGCAGGCCAGGAAGATCGAGCAGCACAGCGTTCAGATCACCCCTGGTCCGGGCCGAGATGACCTTGGCGCTGCGCTCGGTGTACTCGGCCAAGTCGATCAGACCGCGTCCGGTTGCCTTCTCCAGCAGCGCCAGCACATGGGAACGTTCGTCATCGGACACCCGAAGATCTCTCGGATCGATGGCCGGCCCAGTCATGCCGACCAGGATAGTCAGCGGGGCGGTGCATTTCCCGGCGGTTCCGCAACGGACATCAGGACTGGTCTTCCATCTTTGTCGGTCGGACGTCACCCCTCCGCGGGTGTCGGGTGTCCGCCCTGGCCATCGTGTCCCCGCCTGTTGGCCCGTCGGCCGGCCCGTCGTCCAGCTCCGGTCCGCCTACGGCGGTGCCGGTCCAGGTGAGCGCCGTCCAGCCGGTGGCGGACCCACCCTCCAGCGTCACCACCCCCGTGTTGTGCAGCGGTCTGCGCATCCCGTAGGTGTTGCGGACGTTCCCGGCGCGCACCGATGCCCAGAACCGCAGGATCGCGCCGTGCGCGACCACGGCGGCACCACCGTTCGGCCCGGCGACGGCGTGGGCCTGTCGCTCGATCTCGTCCACGACCGCGTCGAACCTGCCGAGCACGGCTCGGCCGTCGGGTCCCCCCGGCATCCGGACCTCCAGCCTGCCGTTCATCCAGGCGGCGAGGGTGGTCAGGTAGCCGCGCACCGCTTCGTCGTCACCGCGCATCTCCAGTTCACCGGCGTCGATCTCGCGCAGGCCGTCACGGATGACGATGTCCAGTCCACGCTCGGCCGCCAGCGGGGCCGCGGTGATCTGAGACCTGATCTGCGTGGACGCATACAGCACGTCGATCCGCTGCCCGGACAGCGCCGTGGGTAAGGCCGCCGCCTGTTCCATGCCGAGGTCGGTCAGCCTGGGGCCTGGAACGCCGGTGTCCAGCAGGCCGAGCACGTTGGACGGCGTCTGGCCGTGCCGGATGAGCGCCAGATGCATCAGGCCCAGTCGCCCTGCTGCCACTGCCGCACCTGATCCGATGCCCGCAGATACGACTCCGGAGTGGCATACCGGGCCGCGGGGTCGTTCTTCCCGTCGATCCTGGGATACGACCCCAGCCAGCGGTGCAACACCGACCTGCGGATCAGCGCGGCCAGCACGTCGGCCATCGCCTCGTCCTGCAGATGGCCATCGGCATCGACCAGAAACACGTACTCGCCCATTTTGCTGCGGGTCGGGCGGGATTCCAGCCGGGTCAGGTTGATCCCGCGGGAAGCGAATTCGGTCAGTGCCGCGAGCAGCGAGCCCGGATGGTTGTCCACCGACAGCACCAATGACGTTCGGTCGTTGCCCGTCGGTGGCGGTGCGGCGCCTGGCTTGGTCAACAGCACGAAGCGGGTCACCGCGTCGAGTACCTCGCCGATGTCGGTGGCCAGCGACTCCAGCCCGTACCGCGGCCCGGCCACCGGAGCGGCGGCCGCGGCGTCCAGGGTGCCTTCCGCCACCGCGGCGGCGGCGGCCGCGTTCGACGCCGACATCACCACTTCGGCGTC
>JBBQGJ010000299.1:0-8710 GCA_038322925.1 Mycobacteriales bacterium | reverse complement strand
CTCCCGCAGGGTTCGCAGGAACAGCGTGGACAGGCGAGTGATCACGGCGGGAACTCCTCGAAAAGTGCGGGGACGGCGGACGCACCACCGGCGACGGCGCGTCGGGTCAGCCTAACCAGCGCGCCGATCGGCGCCGGACACGTTTGTTGCGTCCTGCAGATCGCCCGGCGGAACGAGCGATCTGCAGGACGCAACGGGTAGCCGGTGAGCGGGTCAGCGGGTCAGAAGCCCATGTAGCAGCCGCTCGACGTCCAGGAGCTGTCCTCGTAGTACTGGGTGTAGGTGTCCATGTACTCGCCGGAGTAGACCCAGCCGTTGTCGGTCCACTGCGCGTAGGCCATGTACACGCTGTAGTAGCCGTCCTCGAAGCTGATGTCCGGGATGTGGTAGCCGGCGTAGGCGTCTGCCTCTTCCCAGACGTCGTCGGTGATCCACTCCTGGGTGTACGGGTCGAACACGTACAGCTTGGCGTAGCTACCCGAGTCCAGGTCGGTGGTGTTGACGATGAAATCGATGTAGTCGCCGCCGCATTCCACCGTTGTCTCGAACTCCACTCCTCCGGTGACGGTCTCGGCGTTCGCGCTGCTGTTCAGTCCGGCGAGCCCCAGACCCAGCACCGCGGCGAACAGCACCCCGGCGATCCGGGCGAACGCCCGGACGGGCAGCGCGCGGCTCGCCCGACGGGACTCGATACTGCGGGAATCGGCGCTGCGGGTGGTGGTGGCTGGGGTTGCTGACGTGGTGCTCATGGCGGATCCTCCAGGTGATCGGTGGTCCGGGACCATTTCCCGGGCTCAACCTCTGGAGATGACGATCGGTCCCTGGGCTGAAGAGGTACTGAAGCAGTCCTGAAGGAGAGCAGGACTGCGGGTCAGCCGGGCTCGCACACGAAGGCGTACTGGCCGCTGCCGATCAGGTCCCGAAGGAGGGCAGGACTGCGGGTCAGCCGGGATCGCATTCGAAGATGTACTGGCCGCTGCCGATGCCGATCACGTCCTGGTGACGCAGCACGCGGCTGTCCAGCACCCGCTCCGACCCGACCGTGGTGCCGTTCGTCGAGCGCAGGTCGGTGATCGCGAAACCCGTTCCCACATCGACGATGTGGGCGTGATAGCGACTGACCTTGACGTCGTCGAGGACCAGATCGTTGTCGTCCATCCGGCCGATCCGCAGGCCCTTGCTGGAGATCGCGACCACTTGCCCCGAGGACAGCACGAGCCGCGCGAAGCTGGACCCGGCCACGGTGGCATTGACGGTCTGCAGCATGCCCTGCGACCGTTCACCGGCGCCGGCAGCGGGCAGCAATTCCTGACGCAGGATCTTGTGTTCCAGCTCCCGGAGCGCGGGACTGGGGTCGATGCCGAGCTCGTCACCGAGCAGTTCACGGATCCGCCGGCTCGCGTCCAGCGCATCGGCCTGCCGGTCCAGCCGGTACAGCGCGGTGATCAGCTGCACCCAGAACTGCTCGCGGAGCGGGTACTGGCCGGTCAGCGTGGTCAGCTCACCGACGACTTCGGAGACGCGGCCGCAGGCCAGGTCGGCCTCGATGCGCGCCTGAAGCACCACCAGTCGCTCCTCCTCGACCGCCACCGCGAACTCCGCGGCGAACCGCAACTCGGACAGGTCGGCCAACGCCGGACCCGACCACTGTGCCAGTGCCGCACGGAACTTCGCCGAGGCTTCGGCATAGCGACGGGTGCGCAGCAGTTCGTTGCCGACCGCCGCGGACTTCTCGAAGCGGCCGAGGTCGACGGCATCATCGTCGACGATCAACCGGTACCCGGGCGGCTGCCTGGTCACCAGTTGACGACCGGACGCCGATCCCAGGGTGCGGCGCAGCGTGGACACATAGACCTGCAGGCTGGCCGCGTACGCGCCGGGGCCCTGACCCTCCCAGATCGCCTCGGCGATCGCGTCCGAGGACACCACCCGACCGCGGTTGACCAGTAACACCGCGAGCAGCGCCCTCGGCTTCAGCCCGGGCACCGTGCGCAGCTCACCGTCCACGCGCGCCTCGACCGGCCCGAGGATCCGGAAATCGACGGACGTCACCCGGGAAGCGTATCCAGCTCAGTGGTCCTGACCACTTACAACCGCAGGCCCAGTACCCGACTGGTGGTGAACGTCCGGAAGCCGGCCCGCTCGTACAACCGGCCGGCACCGGTCGGCGAGTCCGCGTCCACGCCGAGTTCGGCGAACCGGTACCCGGAATCCGCCAGACCGGTCAGGGTCCGGGCCAGCAGCGCGCTGGCCACGCCACGACCGCGCGCCGACCGGCTGGTACCGACCCGGGAGACGTAGCCGGTCCGGTACCCGCGGTGCTCGGTGTCTCCGCGGAATTCCGAGGTGAGGACGAAACCAGCGACCGGGACGGAGATTGCCGTGTCCGATCCGGCCAGCGCGACGAACGAATGGTCGGGTTGGAAGGAGGTCGAATCCGCGAATTTCGCTCGCCAGCGCGCGGAGTCCATCGGCGTGGAACCCCAATGGTCAGCGAAGGATTCGTTGGACACCAGCCGCACGGCCTCGGCCTCGGCGTCCCGGTAGGGCCGGATCGACAGGCCATCGGGCGCGCGGAGTTGCGCGACCGGGTCGCCGAGGTCGCGCCGCATCCGCAGGAAGTACCGCCAGGTGTCGAACCCGGCCTGGGCGCCCACCACCGCGGTTCCCGGGCGATTGCTCTCCGCCCAGATCTTCAGTTCCCCTGGGGCGCCTGGGTTGTCGGCGTCGCGGATCTCCCGCGCACGGTCGACCAAGTGGTCGATCACCCGACGCCCGATGCCGCGGTGCGTGTGGTCGGGGTGCACGCCGCCCCACAGTGACGCCTTCCATGTCGCGGCCGGCGCGCTGATCGACAGCGCCCCGAACGCCAGCAGCGTGTCGCCGTCGAGTACGGCAGCACTCCCACGGGCGAGATCGATGGCAGGAGAGGACATTTCCTCGATGACCTCGGGCTCGTCGTAGGCCTCGTCGACGGGTTCACGGCGCTCCATCTCGGCCAGGATCGAGGTCACCGCCGGCGCGTCATCCGGTCGCAGGGCTCGCAGGTTCAGCGGCGTCACCATGGCGGCAACCTAGCCCGCCGCATCCTTCGGCTCGACCGATTTGCCATCCCGGCGGTCGGTCGCCCGTGCCGGGCGGTCGGCCGAAAACCACTTGCCCGAATCGACGTCGGCGCACAGTCTCGTGCTGGTGCCGGAATCTGGTCCGGCCGCCGGGTGCCGCCCGGCCGGAGGGAAGGGGACATCGATGACCACGGTCCTTGTGCTGTCCGTGTGCCGGCCCGCCTTTCCCCTTCACCCGACTACGCGATGACGCTCACGCCGCCCCCCTGGTGGCGGAGCGCCGGCCGGCCGGGTGCCCCACACCAGGAGATCCTCCAGTGCCACGCTTCCGCATCACAGCCCAGCTGAACACCAACAAGCTGAACACCACCCACCTGTACGACCCCGAGTCCGACGGTGCCGACGATGCCGACCATGCCGACCATGCCGACGAGATCTACGACGACCTGCACGACGCCTTCGACAACGACACCACACCCCGACGCCGACCGGGGAAGTCCCGCGGAGCTCCGCGTCTGGCCCAGGAAGGAAAATCCGGCCGCCACCTCGTCGAGGTCGACGGCTCGGATCCCGACGAACTCGACACCGACGCTGCCGCAACGGCTTTCGCCGACCGATGGGACTGCGCACCGCCCGATGACGATCCCGGCGCACCCTATTCCAGCTATGACGTCGCCGGGCACGGCCCCGATCCGGCCCCGGACTGGCTGATCACCGAACTATCGGCACGGGACTACCCGCTCGGCGTGATCAAGACCGGCAAGGAGGCCGACGTCAGCCTGCTCGAGCGGCGAGCACCCGACGGCGCGGGCTGCCTGCTCGCGGTCAAGGCGTTCCGCACCGCGGAGCATCGGATGTTTCACCGCGATGCCGGTTACTTGGAGGGCCGCCGGATCAAGCGGTCCCGGGAAACCAGGGCGATGGCCAACCGGACCGCGTTCGGCCGCGAAATGCTGGCCGGCCAGTGGGCCACCGCCGAATTCCGCGCACTGTCCATGCTGTGGACCGCCGGAGCCCGGGTGCCCTACCCGGTCCAGCTGATCGGGTCCGAGCTGATGATGGAGTTCATCGGGACACCGGAGGGCTCGGCCGCGCCCCGACTGGCCGCCGCCGACGGCAGCACGGCGGACTTCACCGACCTCTGGCACGACCTGGTGGCCAGCCTTGAGGTGCTGGCCGAGGCCGGCTACACCCACGGCGACCTGTCGCCGTACAACGTGCTGGTCGACGAGCAGGGCTGCGTGCTCATCGACCTGCCACAGATGGTGGACCTGGTGGCCAACCCGCAGGGCGAGGAGTTCCTGCGCCGGGATTGCCGGCTGATCGCGGATTTCTTTCACCGCCGCGGGGTTCTCGCCGCAGACGCGGAGTTGTTGGCGCTGCATCTGGGGTCACTGGCCCGCCCCTGACCCCCGCCTTCCGTGCGAGGTACGGTCTGAGTCACAATCTGGACATACCGACCGAAGGGAACCCCGGTGAGCCTGGAACGACCCGTCGCGCCCGACCCGTACGCGCTGCTGCCGAAGGTGCCGAGCTTCACCGTCACCAGCCCGGACATCGCCGACGGCCAGCCGCTGGACCTGCTGTACGTCGTGGGACCGGGCGGCCCCGGCGGCGGCAACCAGTCACCGGCGCTGGCCTGGTCCGGATTCCCGGAGGGCACAGAGTCGTTCGCGGTCAGCTGCTTCGACCCGGACGCCCCGACGCCATCGGGCTACTGGCACTGGACCGTGGTGGACCTCCCCGCCGATGTCACCTCTTTGCCGCGCAACGCCGGCCGGGCGGACGGCAGTGGCCTGCCCGCCGGTGCGTTCCAGGCCGGCACGGACGGCGGCAACGTGGGGTACGAGGGAGCCGGCCCGCCGCAGGGCGACCAGGTGCACCGGTACTTCTTCGTCGTGCACGCCGTCGACGTCCCGACCCTGGGCGTCACACCGGACACCGGTGCCACCGCGGTGTCCTTCAACCTGGCGTTCCACACGCTGGCGAGGGCGATCATCGTGCCGGTGTTCTCGTACTGATCGCACGCCGGGTACCCGGCGGGTCGCCGGACCAGGGCATGATCGGGATCGTTCAGGGTCGGTTCAGGATCAGATTAGCCTGGGCGCATGCCTCATTTCGACCTGGTCGTCGTCGGGACCGGTTCGGGTAACTCCATCCCCGGGCGCGAGTTCGACCACTGGAAGATCGCGATCGTGGAACGCGGGGCGTTCGGCGGCACCTGCCTGAATGCGGGCTGTATCCCGACCAAGATGTATGTCTACCCCGCCGACCTCGCCGAGGGCACCCGGCGCGGCGGCGAGCTGGGCGTCCACGGTCGGGTCGAGTTCGCGGATTGGCCGGAGATGCGCGACCGGATCTTCGCCAGGGTGGACGAGATCGAGTCCAGCGGGCGGGCGTTCCGGGAGGGCCCGAAGTGGCCGAACACCACGGTGTACGCGGGCACCGGGCGGTTCACCGGCCGCAAGGCGATGACGGTGTGGCGCAGCGACGGCGGCACCGCCGAGATCACCGCCGACCGGTTCGTCATCGCCGCCGGGGGCCGGCCGGTCATCCCGGACATCCCCGGATTGGACGAGGACGACATCGGCCAGGGCCCGGTGCACACCTCGGACACGATCATGCGGATCGAGGAGCTGCCGCGGCGGCTGCTGATCGTCGGCGGCGGCTACATCGCGGCCGAGTTCGCCCACATCTTCGCCTCGTTCGGCACCAAGGTCACCCAGGTCGTGCGCGGGTCACGGCTGCTGCGCCACCACGACACCGATATCGCCACCGCATTCGCGGCGCACGCCGCCCGCCGCTACGACCTGCGGCAGGACACCGATGTGTGCGGCGTCAAACCGGAGACGTCCGGTGACGGCGGGCTGACGGTGCACCTGGAGGGGCCCTACGGCGCCGACACGGTCGAGACCGACCTGATGCTGCTGGCGACCGGCCGGGTGCCGAACTCCGATCTGCTGAACGTCAGGGCGACCGGCGTCACCGTCGATCCGCGCGGCCTGGTCGTCGTCGACGACCACCAGGAAACGGTCGTCCCCGGGATCTACGCGCTGGGCGACATCAGCTCGCACTACGCGCTCAAGCACGTCGCCAACCACGAGGCGCGAGTGGTTCGGCACAACCTGGCGCACCCCGACGACCGGATCACCTCCGATCACCGGTTCGTCCCGGCCGCGGTCTTCACCGAGCCGCAGATCGCCGCCGTCGGGCTGACCGAGCAGGAGGCGCAGCGCCGCGGGATCCCGTACGTCACCGGGCGGCGGGACTACTCGGGTACCGCGGCAGGCTGGGCGCGCGAGGACACCAGCGGGTTCGTCAAGGTGCTCGCCGATCCCGAGACCGGCCTGCTGCTGGGCGCGCACGTCATCGGCCCGGAGGCGGCCACGGTGATCCAGCCCCTGATCCAGGCCATGTCCTTCGGACAGCGGGCTCACGACGCCGCGCGCGGGCAGTACTGGATCCACCCCGCGCTCACCGAGGTCGTGGAGAACGCCCTGCTGGCGCTGCCCAAGCCCAGACCCGGCCGCTAGACCCGCCGCCGGTCGCCGACCGGCAGGCGACCGAACGCAGCACGGAACGACCGTGACCCGGCATCAGCACCCATCCGTGACCGCCCCGGGCCGGGGCCATGGTCTACTAGGCAAGCCTTACCTGACTCACTCCGATTGCCGTGATGATCACTTCCCGAGGAGAACCATCGTGACCCGACGTCCCCGGCCGCTGCGGCTCGCCGCTCTGGCGGCCGCCGCCGTGGCCCTGCTCGCCGCGTGCAGCTCCGGCAGTACCTCCGCTGGCGCGGGCTCGCCGTCCGCGGGTTCCACGGTTGGGTCGAATCCGGCGTCAGCCGCGGCCAGCAGCGCCGAGGAACTGGTGGGCACCGGAACCGGCGGCATCGTGGTCTACAACGCCCAGCACGAGAATCTCACCCAGGCGTGGGCTGACGAGTTCACCAAGGAGACCGGCATCGCTGTCGAGATGCGCAACGGCAGCGACAACGAGCTGGCCAACCAGGTCGTCGCCGAGGGCTCCGGATCGCCGGCCGACGTCTTCCTCACCGAGAACTCGCCGGGGATGAACATCGTCGAGCAGGCGGGCCTGTTCGCGCCGGTGGATGCGGCGACCACCGCGCAGGTTCCCGCGCAGTTCAACCCCTCCACCGGGAACTGGGTGGGGATCGCTGCCCGCTCGACGGTGTTCGTCTACAACACCGACCAGCTGAAGGAGGCGGACCTGCCGAAGTCGATCATGGATTTGCAGGACCCGGCCTGGCAGGGTCGGTGGGCGGCGTCGGCCGGCGGCGCGGACTTCCAGGCCATCGTCAGCGCGATCCTGGAACTCGAGGGTTCGGCTGCCACCTCGGCGTGGCTGGACGCGATGAAGACCAACGCCAAGATCTACAAGGGCAACAACACGGTGATGAAGGCGGTCAACGCCGGGGAGATCCCTGGCGGTGTGATTTATCACTATTACTGGTACGGCGATCAGGCGAAGACCGGTGAGAACAGCGACAAGACCAAGCTGCTGTTCTGGGGCGATCAGGATCCCGGTGCATTCTTGAGTGTGTCCGGTGGCGGCGTGCTGGCATCCAGCACGAAGCAGCAGCAGGCCCAGCAGTTCTTGAAGTTCATCACCAGCAAGGTGGGACAGCAGGTCGTCGCGGACACTGTTCTGGAATACCCGGTCGGTAGTGACGTGCCCGGCAATCCGGCGCTCAAGCCGATCACCGAATTGCAACCGCCGACGATCGACCCGGCCAGCCTGAACGGGCCGGAGGTCGCCGACCTGATGACGCAGGCAGGCCTGATCTGAGCCAGACAACGCAGGGCGACCCGGTCGGGATGGGCACGACGCCCACCGACCGGATCTCCGCCGTACACCCGGTCCGCTCCGGCCGGGGTGCCGGCCGGGACGCCGGTCGGTCCGCCGCCAGGGAGTCGCGGCCACCCACGTTCCTGTTGGTGATGGCCCTGGCGGTGACCGCACTGTGCCTTGTCCCGCTCGGCTTCATCGTGGTCTCCACCCTGACCGCCGGCTGGGACACGGTGCACCGCTTGGTGTTCCGGGCCAGGGTCGGCGAGCTGCTGGTCAACACCGGACTCCTGGTGGTGCTGTCCTGCACGGCGACGGCGGTGGTCGGTACCGCCGCCGCCTATCTGGTGGAGCGGCTCCGGGTGGCCGGCTACCGGGTGTGGGGTCCGTTGCTGGTCGCCCCGCTGGCCATCCCGGCCTTCGTCACCAGCTACGGCTGGGTGTCGGTGTTCCCCGGCATCGACGGGCTGTTCGGTGCCACGCTGATCATGACGCTGGCCTATTTCCCGTTCGTCTACCTGCCGGTGGCCGCCGCGCTGCGTGGGCTCGACCCGGCGTGGGAGGAGCAGGCCAGGACGCTGGGGCTCCGGCCGCGCGCGGTCTTCCTGCGGGTGGTGCTCCCCCAGCTCCGTCCCGCCATCCTGGGTGGCGCGATGCTGGTCGGCCTGCACTGCCTGTCGGAGTTCGGCGCGTTCAGCATGCTGCGGTTCTCCACCTTCACCACCGCGATCTACGACCAGTACTCGTCGAGTTTCGCCAGCGCCGCGGCCAACATGCTGGCCGTCGTGCTGGTGGCCTGCTGCCTGATCCTGGTGACGAGCGAGTCCTGGCTC
>JBBQGJ010000298.1:0-8711 GCA_038322925.1 Mycobacteriales bacterium | reverse complement strand
GTCCAGGATGAACGGCGCCTCCCGCACCTTCGCGAGGACGGATTGCAGGGCCATAGGTGACTCGTTTCGCAGGTTCGGGGCTGTTCGCGCAGTCACGTCCCGCCAAGCGAGGTTCAAGGACACCTCGACGTCGTGACCTCTTGACGCTGTGATCGACGCTGTTGTCGACCCAGTGGTCGACGCTGTAGCTACGCGATCCCCACCCCCCGTGGATGCACCGTGTTTCTGGATGATCCTTCTGACGGTAGCCGCCGGACCTGGCAGCATCAGGATCCGATCGGCGGGAACACGCGCGGCGCGGTCCGGATGGCCGGGGCCCTCGGCCCACCGGGAGACGCGAGGTCATCATGTCCGACTGGCCCGCCAGGGCGATCTGCGGCAGGTCTACCCGTTCGGTTTTCTGGGGTGCGGAGCCGACCGCTGCCATCGGACGCCGGCGTCCGTTCATCGGCTGCGCTCGCTCCAGCCGTGGCTGGACTACCTGATCCGGCTGGGCTGCAACGGGTTGGCGCTCAACCCGATCTTCGCCCCGGAAACACACGGTTACGACGTCGTCGACTACCTGCGCATCGATCCCCGGCTGGGTGACGATGGTGACGTGGAATGGCTGGTGGACGCCTGCCACCGTCGGGCCATCAGGGTGCTTTTCGACGGGGTGTTCACCCACGTGGGGCGGTCCTTCCCGGCATCGGGCCGGGTGTACGCCGTGCTCGCCAGCAAAGAGACAGTGACCGGTCCGCTGACCATCCAGTATCGCACCGCCACCGGCGGGGTCGGCGAAGCTCAGGTGGCCTGGGTCGTCGAGCCGTTGCGCGGGACCCGACGGATCCGGGTGACACGGGAGGAAATCCGCCTCCGGCTCACCGCGTCACCGTTGACAGTGGTCGTGTCGGCCGACCACATCGAGGTGGAATCCGCCCCCCAACGATTCCCGACTGGACAGCGCCTTGCGGAGCCTGGAGAACCAGGCCGCCTACGCCCTGAGCCAGGCCGACCTGGCGGCCCGCACCAACCTCGACCATCAACCGGATCAAGCACCAGATCCCGAACAGTTGCGGGTTCCGACGCGCGCCGCCGCGGGGGCTCGACGGCGCGTGCTTGGCGTGTCACCAAAACGACGATCTGGAGTGTGTTGCAGGTGCATTCACGGGATTTGGATATGTGGGTATTGCCGGTCAACTCCGGCATATTGCCCTGCTCGGTAACGGACGGGGGCAGGCCCGCGGGTTGCACGTCAGTCGTCCAGGCCGAGCGCTGCGGCGATGGTGTTGACCGCGTGCAGGATGGCGGCGGCGGTCCCGCGGACCGCCGCGGCGATCGCGTCGGCGTCGGTGATGGTGCCCGCCGCGGCGGTGGCCCAGCACGCTACGTACCGAGGGAAGTCTCTTCGGTGTCCAGGCCCAGTCGGTCGGCCAGGACGGACGCGTCGCCGTCTGCCTGGATTTCCGCGGTCCCTCAGTGGGTTCGGCTGGCCGCGTATTGCTCGGTGGTGATGAAGGCGCTGTCCGGGGCCGTGCAAGATCACGTGGACGGCCTCGTGGAGCAGGACCCGGGCGGCGTTGATGTCGTCGAGGTGGTCCGCGACCCTCACGAGTTTCTCGGTGTGATTGGTGTACCCGCCGATGGCGCCTGTGATGTCCACTCGCTGCACGTCCCATCCCTGGTCGGTCAGCCAGGTGGAGGCCCGTTGGTAGGCCTTGTCGCTCGCGTCCGGATGCGGGTTCCGGGCACTGTCGACCTCGGTGGGCAAGCCGATGTCCTCACCGTCGGTGTCACTGATATCGAAGACTGTCCGGACCGGGAAAAACGACTCTAGTCGTGGTCTTCTCGTCGGTCTTCCCGGCGTCGTCGGTGACTTCCTGCGCAGTTGTCTTGGTCGAGTACCCGAAGATTCCGATGCCCTTCGCGCCCCGTCGTACCTGTCGGCCCAGTGACTGCCATGTGCGGTAGCCGGCGCCGACCGTCGCGTCCGGGCGCTGGGACACGATCAGCAGCTGGACCCGTGCCGGAAGGTCAGCCCTGACGGGCGGATCTGCGCCTGCACGCGCTGCGAGACACCGTGCTGCACGTGGCGCGGCACATCGACAACATCACTTCCTATATCTGGTACGAGTCCCTCGATCCGGCTGATGGACGCTTCCGGAAGGGGTTGATGGACCTTTCGCAGATATCGCTGCCCGATGACGTGCAGGTGTTCACCTGCGGTCCTTTGCCGTTCGTGCGGCACGTCAGGTCAACGCTGCTGGACAAGGGCGTGCCGACGTCGCATATCCGGTATGAGGTTTTGCCCGGACCTGGGGGCCGCCCAGGTAGCAACAGACTGACTCGACGGGCTGACGCCCAAATCCGAAAATCCGCCGTGCTTGGCTACACCAGTGGGCGCGGCCGGGTCCGGGTCAGTGAGGGTGAGGGTGCTCCGGCCCATTCATCAGTTCGGGCCTGTGGATGGTGTCCCATTGGGCGTCGTCGAGGTACGCCAGGGCGGCCGGGAACAGTCCGTTCTCCTCGCGGTCGATGTGGTTGTTCAGCAGGGTGATCATCTTCGGGATCGACGTTAGGTCGCCCGCGTCGATCGCCTCCAGGTCGATGTCCAGTTCGGCGTGCTCCGCGCACAGGGACGCGACGTGCTCGGTGAACAGCTCATCTTTCTTCATCTCGGCGAACAGCCCGTCCTCCTCACGTCGGGTATGCGGATGCAGAAGTTCGCCGAGGTTCTTGCAGGCCGTCCTGGCCGCGTCCACATCCTGGTCACGGAAGGCGATCTCCAGTGCGTAGCTGCTGTTCACGATCGCGTCGTGCTCGGCGTTGAGCTGGGCGATCATCGGGATGTTGCGGCATCCGCAATAGCTGCACATCGCTACCAGCCCCGGCGGCGTGGTCGGGACCCGATCGGCTCGCCGGGCGGCGCGGCGTCCCTGGAGCGGTAGACGATGGCACCCCGCCCGGCCAGGCAGGGTCCAGCGACCCACGATCCGGACCAGCAGAGGGGTGTGCTGGCGACCCTCGCCTGCCATCCCCGACCTGATGCTGCTGTTGAACCCCGTGCCGCCCCGTGGGCGATGGACCTGGCCGCCGACCGGTCTCGGTCATCGACGTTCCCGAGGGTCGATACGCGGCGGTCCACTGACCTATCCATCGGCCCCTCCACCGCCAGGGTTGGGAGGGTGGTCGAGGATGATTGTCGGGGTCTCGCCGACGATCGCGTTGTGGCTGTGGTGCCAGAACAGGTATTTGGCGCTGAGGTTCAGCATCGTGGCGAGGCGGTTGCGGTTGCCCAGCAGCGAGAACACATGGACAACGATCCAGATGACCCAGGCGATGAAACCTGTCAGCCTGGGCAGTCCTTTCACCTGGGCGACCGCCGAATTGCGTCCGATCGTCGCGAGTGTGCCCTTGTCGTGGTATTCGAATGATTCGATGTCCTTGCCTGTCAGCTTCGCCGTCAGCAGGGCCGCGACATACGTGCCGCCTTGCCGAGCGGGTTGCGCGAGCTGGGGTAGGGCGCGGTCCCCGCCCTCGGCGGCGATGTCGCCGACCGCGTACACACCGTCGAGGCCCTCGACGCGCAGATGATCGTCGACGGTGATCCGTCCGCCGCGGCCCTGCGGGACGTCCCACCGTGCGACCTGATCGTGGACCCGCACACCACTGGCCCACACCACGACGTCGGCGGGCAGGAACACCTGATCACCGATGACCACACCGTCGGGGCGCACTTCCTTCACCGGTGTATCAAGCCGCAGGTCGACGCCGCGCCTTTTCAATGACCGACGCGCATACTCGCGCAGCCTGGGATGGAACGGCGCCAACAGGAACGGCGACTGCTCAACAAGAGTGATGTGGGTGCGGGCCGGATCGAGTTCGGGAAACGTCACGGGCATGTCGTTGTTCCGCATTTCCGCTAACGCGCCGGCAGTCTCGACTCCGGTGGCTCCACCGCCGACGACGACGATCCGCAGGTCACGATCCTGCCCGTTGACGACGGCTTCTTCGAGTTTGGCGAACACCCTGTCCCGCAACGCGAGCGCCTGGGACCGGGTGTACAGCGGCATCGACTGTTCCGCGGCACCAGGAACATTGAAGTAGTTGGCCGTCACTCCCGCGGCGATGATCAGGTAGTCGTACCCGACCGTTTGTCCGCCGTCCAGGGCAATCGTCTTCGACGCATGGTCCATGCTCACCACGGTGCCCTTCCGGAAACGCACATTGGGTTGATGGGCGCGGATCGACCGCAGAAACCAGGTGATGTCACCGGCGTTCAGTGTCGCGGTGGCCACCTGGTACAGCAGGGGTTGGAACGTGTTGTAGGTGTGACGATCGATCAGCGTGACGTCCGCGTCGATGCCGCGCAGTCCGTGGACAGCGGCCAGACCAGCAAAGCCGCCGCCGACGACGACGATACGCGGACGGCGTTGCCCACGAGGAGGGTCGGCCATATCTGCTCGTGGCCGCGCTCGGGTGCGGCGCAGCCGGACCGGTGTCGTCATCGTCAAGCTCCCATCGGGTGTTCGGAGGCAAGGAATGTCACTGTCGCGGGTAGCAGGTCAGGACCCTGGTGGCGCTCGCGCAGAGGATTGGATGTCTATTCTGCCGCCAGGTCTGGCCGTTCCGTGGCAGTGACTGGATTTGTCAGGGTGAGCCGTCCGGGCCGGTTGTCACCAGAGCGGCCAGTACCGCGGCCTCGCTGATGTCGGCCGCCTTGGTCGCGGTGAGCAATGTCAACGGGCCGTTTTCGGCCAGGTCGCGGAGATGGGCCAGGGCGTCGGCCCGCTCGGGTTGGGTGAGCTCGTCCAGGTAGCGGCGGGTGAATTCGTCGAACCGTTCCGGTTCGTGGTGGTACCAGGTTCGCAGCTGCGTTGACGG
Organism: Mycobacteriales bacterium; assembly: GCA_038322925.1. Lineage (GTDB taxonomy): Bacteria > Actinomycetota > Actinomycetes > Mycobacteriales > Nakamurellaceae > Nakamurella. The sequence continues at coordinate 3,848 of JBBQGJ010000298.1, read as the reverse complement.
GGCCACTGCTGGATACCATTGGTCCAGCCGGGCACGGGTTTTGGGCATGCCTCGGGGCCACAGCCGGTCCACCAGGACACGGGTTCCGTCGTCGGGGTGCGGTTCGTCGTACACGCGCCGCACTCGGACAGTGGGGTTGTCGACCATTGCTGGCATCTCCCGGCTACCGCTGTTGTTAGTGGTGGACGATCCGATTCCGTGGCCGCCGTTGAATCCGCGGACTATCAGGTTGGGCAGGGTTTCTCCGCACCGGGGGCAGGTTGGTGGTGGGTCGTCACCGATGAACAGTCCGCAGCCGGGGCAGACCTCGTGGAGCCAGCACACCGGGTCGCCGACGACATCGCGGACAAGTGGAGGTGCGTGTGCGGGTGGGCCGGGCCGCTGGACGGGCGGTCTCGCCGGTTCCGCAGGGACCGTTTCCGCCTCGGCCTCGGTTCTGCCCGCGCTGACTGCGGTCGGGTCATTGTGCGGGTGGTCTGTCATGTTCATGTCGCTTCTCGTCCTCTCTTCCCGGGATGTTGTGCTGCTGCTGGGATTTTCCGTCCCGTCGCGTTCACGATGGTGGTGGCCAGCAGGGCTCCGAGCGTGAGGAGCGTCGCGACCTTGAGGCATTCCAGATCGATGTAGGTCAGGTGGAGCCGCGACGGGGGGTGGTGGGTGACCGGTGATCATCTGTTGGGCTCGCCGGTCCAGACGCGGCCGCAACAAACGGTCTGGGTGGCCAGCAGTGCCACCGTGACGACAAGCAGCGTCCATCCCGCGGCGCCGGGCGTGATGGTGAGCAGGGCGGTGATCAGCGCGGCGGCCAGAACGACCTCGACGGTGTTCAGGGCGCGGAAGACGAGCCGGCCGATGCCGAGTCCGAGGGGCACGGTGATGCCGGGCGCCCGGAACTTCAGTGGTGTTTCCAGGAAGGAGATCGCCAGCACCATGCCGAGCCACACGAACGCCGTGGCCGCGCCGATGAGCTGTCCGGTGGCCGGCATCGTTCACGCCCCGGTGGGGCTGGTCGACGGCGCCGGCCGGGGGACGTCGGCACCGGCATGATCGGGCGTCAGGTAGGTCAGGCACAGGTGCGGTTTGACGAACGGCACCAGCCGCACCGTGGTGGGCGGGGCCCCGAGTTGAGCAAGGACCCCGTGCAGGAGCCCGAGGTGGATGGCGCAGACCACCTCGGGGTGGTCCCGGGCGACGTCCCGGTACGGGCAGGCGCGGAGCCGGATCTGCCGTTCGGCGGTGCCGGGTGCGGGGTCGGCGAGTTCGGGGTCGAAGTTCATTTCGGTGAACAGGGCGACGATCCGGCGTGCTGTTTCGTCCGGGTTCGCGGTGTTGGTGGCGGGGATGAGGCTGGTAGCCCAGTCCCGGCCGGCCTTTTCGGCGCGGCGGCGCCGGGCGCGGGGGGTGGGGCCGAGATTGGCGGCGAGCAGGGCCGCGAGGGGCCGGTACCCGTCGGGTGAGGCCTCCTCGGTGCGGGCGGTGTACACGGTGCGGGGTCGTCCGGGGGTGGCCCGCGGGGTTTTCTGCGCGGTGATCTGGCCGGCTCTGGCCAGCACGTCCAGGTGGAACCGGACGGTGGTGATGTGCAGGCCGGTCGCGGCGGCGAGTTCGTAGACGTCCAGGGGGGCGTCGCTGCGGCGGAGCAGTTTCAGCAGCCGCCGCCGGGGTTTGGACGCGGCGGGGTCGGTCGGTGTCTCGTCAAGGGTGTCCGGGTCTTCGGTCATGTGCTCAGCGGTGGGCGGGCGGCGACCATCGCGGTGTCCACCCCGAGCCGGCCGATCTTGGTCGCGTCGCCGGGGGATGCGACCGGCTGGCCGCGCCCGGGTGGTGGGTCGGTGAAGAACCGGACGTCGTCCTCGTAGAGGATCGCCTCGACCGGGCACACCGGTTCGCAGGCGCCGCAGTCCACGCACTCGTCGGGGTGGATGTACAGCGCCCTGGCGCCCTCGTAGATGCAGTCCACCGGGCATTCCTCTACGCAGGCCCGGTCCAGCACGTCGATGCACGGCTCGGCGATGACATAGGCCACGGCTTGCACCTCCTCCTGCTCGGTTGACTTCCCTCGCTGCATCTCATAGTTTAGAGGAACACGGTCCTTAAAAACAGAGTGCGGGAAGCATATCGCGATGCGAGTGTCCCGACACCGGGCCGGCGCACCGGGGCGCGTTCCCGGCAGTCCTCGACGTCTCGGAGGGGGTTGAGATGACCGCTGTTGCACCGCAGTCGGTGGTCCCTCGGCCTTTCCCGCCCGTGAAGCTTCCTCGCGGTAGCCGGTTCCCGGGTTACCTGAGCACGACCGACCCGAAGCGGTTGGGCGTGATGTACATCGTCACGTCGTTCGTGTTTTTCATGGTCGGCGGTGTGCTGGCGTTGCTGATGCGGGCCGAGCTGGCCCGGCCTGGTCTGCAGTTCCTGTCCCCGGAGCAGTACAACCAGTTGTTCACCATGCACGGGACGATCATGGTGCTGTTCTATGCGACGCCGATGGTGTTCGGGTTCGCCAACTACGTGCTGCCGCTGCAGATCGGCGCGCCGGATGTGGCGTTCCCGCGGTTGAATGCGTTGTCGTACTGGTTGTATGTGTTCGGCGCGTTGATCGCGACGTCCGGGTTCTTCACCCCCGGCGGGGCGGCGGCGTTCGGCCGGCCCGTGCCGCTGTCCTGGGTGCAGAACTCCCCGGGGGTGGGCGGCGATCTGTGGATCATGGGGCTGGCGGTGTCCGGGCTGGGCACCATCCTGGGACCGGTGAACATGATCACCACGGTGGTCTGCCGGGCGCTGCCCGGGGATGACGATGTGGCGGTTGCCGATTTTCACTTGGAACATCCTGGTCACCTCGATCCTGGTGCTGATCGCGTTCCCGGTGTTGATCGCGGCGCTGCTCGGCTTGGCCGCGGACCGGCATTTCGGGTCCCATGTGTTCGAACTGCACCACCCGCAGATGGTCGACCGGTTGCGCGCCGAGGCGCACCCGTGGCGCGGCTGGGAACCCCTGCAGGACAGCGAGTCCAGCCCGCACGTGGCCATCGGGATGCCGTCGACCGACCCCAACGACCAGGGCACATAACAGCCACGCGGCCGCCCGCCGGGAACGGTTCTACTAGCGGTCCGGCCGCCTCCCCGCCCCCCGCACCGGGTCGCGCCCGGTCAGGGGGGCCACAACGTCCGAGAGGGCCGAGCAGAACCGAAGCTCGGCCGACGGGAAAAGGAAAGCAGGTTCGAACGTCATGAGTACGACGTTGGGTTTACCGGAACCGATGACCCGGCGGGTATTGACGGCCGCGGGCATGGCCCCGTCCCTGTTCAACACCCAGCCCTGGAAATTCCGGCTCCGCCCCGACCGCATCGAGATACACGCCGACCTGGGCCGCCAGTTGATCGCGACCGACCCGGAGGACCGGGAACTGCGGATCGCCTGCGGCGCGGCGCTGTTCAACCTCCGGCTGGCGGTGCACGCGCACGGGGTGACCCCGGTCGTGTGCCTGACGCCCGGCGATGTGCCCGCCGCACTGGCCGTCATCCGGCGCGGCGCCCCGAGTGAGCAGCACCTCGACGACGCTGCCTTGTACCGGGCCATCGGGCGACGGCACACCAACCGGCAGCCGTTCCTGGACACACCGGTCCCGGAGGCCTACCGCCGCCTGCTGGCACACGCGGCCCTCGCCGAGGGCGCCGACCTGCACATGGTCACCGCACCGACGGAGCGGTCCGAGTTGCGGTGCATCATCGCGGCAGCCGATCAGCAGCAACGCGGCAATGTGGTCTGCCGGGCCGAACTGGAGGCCTGGGCCGGGTATCTGCGCAGCCGCCCGGACGGGGTGCCGCTGGCCGCGTCCGGTCCCGCGCCCGAA
>JBBQGJ010000297.1:0-8796 GCA_038322925.1 Mycobacteriales bacterium | reverse complement strand
ACACAGGTACCAGTAGGCGGCCTTGGGTGTGCTGACCTGACCGACCGCCAGATCCGAGCGCCCGGCAAGGGATTTCACCACGCCCGGGATGACGCCGCCCTGGCTGCACACCACCGCGCAGGCGCCGGCCGGTTCGGCGCTGGACAGTTCCACCAGCAGCCGTCGTGCCCCGGCGGGGTCGTCCCGGTAGGTGTCCTCAGCCAGCAAAGACTCGGTGCTGATGGGCAATCCGATCTTGCCGGCCAGCGGCGCGACCGTTGCCCGGCACCGTTCCAACGGCGCGCTGAGCACGGCGCTGGGCGCGAAAACCGAGAGTTCGGTGACCAGGGCCTCCGCCTGCCGGCGGCCCTTTGCGTCGAGCGGGCGGGTGTCGTCGTCGTCGCCGTCGTAGGACTCGCGGTGGCCGGCCCTGCCATGGCGCAGCAGCACCACGGCCGGCAGGTCGGCGGGTTCCAGCGCGAAGGTGCCGAGCACCGCCCTGTCGAACTCGTAGGTCATCCGTTCCGCGGCCTTGGCCGGCGGCAGCCACTCCAGCCGGTCCACCTCCTTGTTGGCGGTGAACGCGCCCCCAATGCTCCGAGCCGCGAAGTACTGCACCGTTTTCGGCCCGGTCGGCACGCGGTACGACACGGTCGTCAGCGACCGCCCGATGGCAGCGCTGAACCCGGTCTCCTCCTGCACTTCGCGTGCGGCGGTGACATGCGGGACCTCGCCGACCTCGGCCTTTCCCTTGGGCAGCGACCAGTCGTCGTAACGAGGCCGGTGTACCAGCGCCACGCGCACACCGTGCCGCCTGGACGGACGCCACAGCACGGCCCCCGCAGCGCGGATGACGGTGCCCGGCCCGTCGGTCGGAGCTGGTCTCATTCCGCCCGTGCGTTGCCTCGGCGCAGCAACTCCTCCTGGATGTCCTTGCCGGGCCCGTCCGCGGGCGACTTCGTCCAACCGTCCGGACCCAGCACCCAGCAGCGGGTGTCCGGTCGGGTGATCATGTCGAACAGTGCCGCCATCCGGTCGGTGGCCGACTTGTCCTTGACCTGGACGAGGGCCTCGACCCGCCGATCGAGGTTGCGGTGCATCATGTCCGCGCTGCCGATCCAGTACTCCTCCTGGCCGGCCGGCAGGTCCGCCGGGTAGGCATGGTCGGTCCGCTCGTCGGCGCCGAAATCGGTCTCAGCAGGCGATTCCACCGCCGTGCCGTGCCCGTTGCGGAAGTAGAAGATCCGCGAGTGCTCCAGGAAGCGCCCGACAATCGAGCGGACGGTGATGTTCTCGCTCAGCCCGGGCACACCGGCCCGCAGCGCACAGATCCCGCGGACCGTCAGGTCGACGGTGACGCCGGCTCGTGACGCCCGGTAGAGGGCGTCGATCACACCCTCGTCGACGATCGAGTTCATCTTCAACCGCACCAGTCCGCCGCGGCCGGCACGTTGGTGCTCGATCTCCCGCTCGATCCGGGCGACGATGCCGCTGCGGATGGAATGCGGTGCCACCAGCAGGTTCCGGTACTCGGTCTGCCGGGAATAGCCGGTCAGCACGTTGAACAGGTCGGTCAGGTCGGCACCGATGTCCGCGTCGGCGGTCAACAACCCGAGATCCTCGTAGATACGGGCGGTCTTGGGGTTGTAGTTCCCGGTGCCGATGTGGCAGTAGCGGCGCAGCGTCTTGCCCTCCTGGCGGATGACCAGGGCTGTCTTGCAATGGGTCTTGAGCCCGACCAGTCCGTAAACCACATGCACCCCGGCCCGTTCCAGTGCCTTTGCCCAGGAAATATTGGCCTGTTCGTCAAATCGCGCCTTGATCTCCACCAGGGCGACGACCTGCTTACCCGCGGCGGCGGCCTGGATCAGCGCGTCGACGATCGGGGAATCGCCGGATGTCCGGTACAACGTCTGCTTGATGGCCAGCACTCGCGGATCCGCAGCGGCCTGCTCGATAAAGCGCTGGACTGTAGTCGCGAACGACTCGTACGGGTGATGCAGCAACACGTCCGTTTCGCGCAAAGTGGCGAAAACGCTCTTGGGAGTTTCGCCTTCGGCGAATGCGGGGTTGGTGGCCGGCACGAACGGGGGATCCTTGAGCGCCGGCCGATCCAGGCCGTAGAGCTGCCACAGGCTCGAGAGGTCCAGCAGCCCCGGCACTTCCACCGCGTCGGCCGGGTCGACATCCAATTCCTGCAGCAGCCGGGTCAACAGCCGTTCGCTGGTCGTGTCGGTGATTTCCAACCGCACCGGCGGGCCGAACCGGCGCCGCGCGAGTTCGCGCTCCAGGGCCTGCAGCAGATCCTCGTCCCGGTCCTCCTCGACCTCGAGGTCCGCGTTGCGGGTGACCCGGAATACCTGGTGCTCGGAGACGTCCATGCCGGGGAACAACTCGACCAGGTGGGCGGCGATGAGATCCTCGAGGGGCAGGAAATCGTCGACCCCGCGCGCCACCCGGACAAACCTGTCCACATTGTTGGGTACCTTGACCCGGGCGAACCTTTCCAGTCCGGTTTCCGGATCGCGCACCACGATCGCCATGTTCAGGCTGAGCCCGGAAATGTAGGGGAAGGGATGCGCCGGGTCGACGGCCAGCGGGGTGAGCACCGGGAAGATCTGGGTGCTGAAGTATTCGGCCAGCCGTTCCCGGCCGGCGACGTCGATCGATTCCCAGTGCACGATGCGGATCCCGGCCTCGGCCAGCGCCGGCAGTACGTCGTCGGTGAAGCAGCGGCCCTGGCGTTCCACCAGTTCCTGGGTGCGCGCGGAAATCAACGCCAGTTGCTGGGACGCGGTCAACCCGTCGGCACTGGTCACCGACAGACCCATTTCCCGCCGGCGCTTGAGGCCCGCGACCCGGACCATGTAGAACTCGTCAAGGTTCGAGGCGAAGATCGCCAGAAATTTCGCCCTTTCCAGCAGCGGCTGGCTCTGGTCCTCGGCCAGCGCCAGCACCCTGGCATTGAAGTCCAGCCAACTCAGCTCCCGGTTGGAGAACCGGTCGGTGGGCAGCGGCTCGTCGTCGACGGACTCGACCTCTCGGCGCGCGGGGGGGCCGGTCGGCGTATGGAACGGCTGGATGGCCTCGGCCTCCACCGCGCTGCTGCCCCCGTTGGTCTCGCTTGTCGGTGCCTTTTGTGTCGGTGTCTGCTCTGTCGTCTGCTCTGTCGTCTGCTCTGTCGTCAGTGTCTGCTCCACCGCTAGCGCCCCGGCCGCCGGCGGCGTCGTGGTGGTGGCGCGCCCGGTCGATGGCGCCCTGCCCGCGGCGGGCGTGCTGGCGGTCGACCTGGTCCCTCTACTGGTGGTCACGCTGTCATTCTCACGTGTGCGGCGTGTCCGGTGCCACACCACACCCGGTGAACAGCAGATATCGCCTGACGCCGGGTCATTGCCCGGCAGGCCTTAGGGTGATCGGCAAACGCCGGCGCGGGCGCTCCGGCGTTGGTCGCCCGCGGGCGCTGGATAAGGAGCCGAGAGTGGCGCGAGGTCCCTGGTACGAGAAAGGCAACGCTTGGCTGACGTTCTGCCAGATCGTCATGTATCCGGCGGCGTTCCTGCTCGGCCGGAAGAAGATCGTGGGCTCGGAGAAGTTGTCCCGCAGCGGCGGGTACCTGCTGGTGGCCAACCACATCTCGCACCTTGACCCGCTGTACGACTCTGTTGTGGTTCGCAAGGCGGGCCGGGTCCCGCGGTTCCTGGCCAAGGCCTCGCTGTGGAAGGTGCCGGTGTTGGGCGGTGCGCTGGCCGGGTCCGAACAGATCCCGGTCGAACGCAACGGTGCGGGAGCCGGCCAGGCGAGCCTGGAGAAGGCGACCGAATCCCTGCGGAACGGCAAGCTGGTGCTGATCTACCCGGAGGGCACCGTCACCCGCGACCCCGGTCACTGGCCGATGAAGCCCCGCCCCGGTGTCGGCGCGCTCGCGCTCAGCGGCGACTTCCCAGTGATCCCCATGGCGCACTGGGGGACTCACCAGGTGTACAGCTCTTACGTCGAGGGTCGCCGGTTCCATCCGCTGCCCCGCAAGGACATCCATATCGTGATCGGCGATCCGATCGACCTGACCGAACTTCGCTCCCGCCCGGTGGACGCCAGGGCGATCCGGGACGCCACGTTGCTGATCATGGATTCGCTGCGCGACCTGGTGGCCGAGATCCGTCATGAGTCGCCGCCCAAGGAGTACTTCGATCTGAAGAAGGCCGAACGGTTGGCGAGCAGGCAGGCGAAAAAGGACGCGGCCACCGCTTCCACCACCAACGACCCGGCGTCCCTTCCGGTGGCCGGCCGGCCACCGGCCGGGGACGAGGGGACGCATTGACCGCACCCGTCAGGCCGATCGAGCACATCGCGGTTCTCGGTGCCGGCTCCTGGGGGACCACTTACGCCAAGGTGCTGGCGGACGCCGGCCGTTCGGTGACGCTCTGGGCGCGCCGGGATTCCATCGCCAGATCCGTGCGCGCCAAGCACGTCAACGACGAGTACCTGCCCGGCATCGAGCTGCCGGAGACCATCTCCGCCACGTCCGATTTCGACGCCGCGCTGGCCGATGTCGACGCGGTGGTGCTGGCCGTGCCGAGCCAGGCGCTGCGCGAGAACCTGCGGGTCTTCCGCGACTCGCTGCCCGACGCGGTGCCGATCGTCTCACTGGCCAAGGGCGTGGAGATCGGCACCGGGTTGCGGATGAGCGAGGTCATCGAGCGGGTCGGTCAGCTCGACCCGAGTCGCATCGTCGTGCTCACCGGGCCGAACCTGGCGGTGGAGATCGCGCTGGGGCGGCCGACCGCCACCGTGCTCGCCTGCACCGATCACGATCGGGCCGTCGCCGTTCAGGTGGCCAGCGCGAACTCCTATTTCCGGCCGTACACGATCACCGACGTCATCGGCGCGGAGATCGCCGGCACCGGGAAGAACATCATCGCGCTGGCCTGCGGGATCGCCGACGGTCTCGGGCTGGGGTTGAACACCGCCGCGTCGCTGATCACCCGCGGGCTGAACGAGGTCAGTCGGCTCGGAGTGGAGCTGGGGGCGCAGCCGGCCACCTTCGCCGGCCTGGCCGGGCTCGGCGACCTGGTGGCGACCTGCTGGTCCCCCTTGTCCCGCAACCGCACCCTCGGCGGCCGGCTGGCCGCCGGCATCGGGCTGGAGGCGGCGATGGAGGCGACGGGTGGGCAGGTGGCCGAGGGCGTGGTGAGCTGCCGTTCGGTGCGCGATCTTGCGCTGCGTCACCAGGTCGACATGCCGATCACCGAAGGCGTGTACCAGGTCTGCTACCGCCACCTGCCGCCGACGCAGATGATCCGGTACCTGACCGATCGGCCGCACTCGCCCGAGTAGGCGGTCGCGGTTGCCCACGGTCGGCGGGCTGGTCGTCGGAGCGCGCGTCCGGATCCGGCTGCCCGGCGAGTCGCGGGCCGGGCGTCCCCGGGCTGGGCTCGGGACCCTAAGGTGGGACGCCATGAGCCCCTCGCGCATCCGGGTGGCCGTCGTGTTCGGCGGTCGCAGCGGTGAGCATCCCGTGTCCTGCATCTCGGCCGCCGGGGTGCTGGACAACCTGGACACCGACCTGTTCGACGTCACCGCCATCGGCATCACTCCCGAGGGCAGTTGGCTGCAGATCGACCCCGCGGCGATCCCGGTGCGGGACGGCCGGAATCTGCCGGCCGTCACCACCGGGTCCTCCGTCGTGATGCCGGCCGACCCGACCGCCGCGGCGCTGGTGCCGCTGCTGACCGGCGGGCCGGGACCCGCGGTGCTGGCCTCGGCGGATGGCGCCCCGGCCTCGGGCATCGACGTCGATGTGGTGTTCCCGGTGCTGCACGGCCCGTACGGCGAGGACGGCACGATCCAGGGACTGCTGGAGTTGGCCGGGGTGCCCTACGTGGGCGCCGGCGTGCTGGCCTCGGCGGCCGCGATGGACAAGGAGTTCACCAAGAAGCTGCTGGCCGCGGAGGGACTGCCGGTCGGTGACTGGGCGGTGCTGCGGCCAGGGCGCGCCTCCCTGACGCTCGACGAGCGGGAACGTCTCGGGCTGCCGGTGTTCGTCAAACCGGCCAGAGCCGGTTCGTCGCTGGGCGTCAGCCGGGTCGACGCCTGGGCCGACCTGGACGCGGCGATCGACCACGCTCGCCGCACGGATCCGAAGGTGCTTGTCGAGTCCGCGGTGCTGGGCCGGGAGATCGAGTGCGGCGTGCTGGAATACCCGGACGGCCGGGTAGCGGCGTCGCCGACCGCCGAGATCCACCTGACCGGCGACCACGACTTCTACGACTTCGACGCCAAGTACCTCGACGACGTCGCCACCTTCGACATCCCCGCCGATCTGCCGGCCGCCGTCACCGCCAGGATTCAGGAGCTGGCCCGGCGGGCGTTCTCCGCGCTGGACGCACAGGGCCTTGCCAGGGTTGATTTCTTCGTTCGCCAGGACGGCGAGGTGGTGATCAACGAGGTGAACACACTGCCCGGCTTCACCCCGATCTCGATGTACCCGCGGATGTGGGCCGCCGGCGGGCTCGGCTACCAGGAGCTGATCACCACGCTGATCCGCACCGCACTGGCCAGAGGCACCGGCCTGCGCTGACCCCTTTCTGGCGCGGATCAACTTCCCCGACGCGGATGAACGTGCCGGTTATGGGACGGACGAGCACCGAGTGAACGACTTCGTCCGCGCGACCGCAGCCAGCCGCGGGTTGCGGCAGCTCGCAGAGAGGACTGGGATCCCACCCCCACCCGGCCGCGGTCGACGCGGCCACCGCGGATCATCTGCCACCGCGCGCGAACGTGCGGGTTAAGTGACGGAAGTGAAGCGAGTCAACGACTTTGGCCGCGCCAGCGAAGTTGATCCGCGCCAGAGAGGGGCGCGCCGCCGGGCCGGAACGCCATGAGCGGGGCTACTCGCCGTCGGCGGGGATCGGGACGCCGTCGGCGCAGATCGCCCGCGGCGGCAGGGCGCGGGCGACGGTCTCGGACACCTCCTGCCACGGACCGGTGCTGGTCACGCTGTCGGGGACGGTCAACGCCACCCGCACCGAGCGATCGACGACCAGGTAGGTCGTTGCGCCCTGACCGCTCAACGGCAGCCAGGTCACGCCGTCGACCACCTGGACCGGTGCGGAGCAGGTCAGCTCGGCGGGAGTCGGGATGCCGCACCGCAGCACCACCGGAGGATCGCCCCAGGCAGCCACCGCGCCGGCCTGGATGTCGGAGATCCCGCCGTCCGACGTGCCGTCAAGCCGGTCCGTGCCGCCGGGGTCCGCCGGTGAGCCGATCAGCTCGCGGCGGTCCAGCCCACTCAGCACGGTCGGCAGGCCCGCCATCAGCTGGGCGCAGGCCGGTGTGGCGGCTCCGGGTGCTTGCACCTCGCCCAGTGCCAGCGGCGCGGTGGGGTCGGTCGCAGGCTGGGAGCCGATCCTCCCCGCCAGCACCACGACGACCACGATCGCGATCAGCGGCACAGCGATGGCCGCGGCCAGCCGCCACGGCGGAAGTCGGTCGCCGGACGGGGACGGCTGGGATGGTGGCAGGGGTGGCGTTGAGTCACTCACCGGGCACGTCGGGACAACCACCTCGGGACAGCCCTGAAAGATCGGCGGGGCGATCAGAGGTGTACAACGGGGCAGGTCAGTGTGCGGGTGATGCCGGAGACGCTCTGCACCCGTGCCACTACGAGTTTGCCCAGCTCATCGACGCTGTTGGCCTCCGCGCGGACGATCACGTCGTACGGCCCGGTGACGTCCTCGGCGCTGGTCACCCCAGGCAACTCGGCGATCGCCTTGGCCACTGCAGCGGCCTGACCGACCTCGGTCTGGATGAGGATGAACGCCTGCACCACGGTGTGCCCCTTTCGTCTGACTCCTGCTCGCGGCACGAGCGTATCCCGGTCAGATGCCGCACATGACCTGGCCGTCATGATCACCCGCGCTGACCGGCCAACCACCCACCGCAGGCGAACCGCCAACCCTGGTGACGCGGGTGGGCGCCGGTCGGGCACGATGGCGGAGCCACCCTGCCGGCACCCGACAACGCGCCAGTTCCGGACGACCGCCTGACCGACTTCCTCTCCGAGCCGTCAGGGCAACCGTCACGACAAGCATCACATCAGCCGTCGAATCAGCCATTCAGTGCCAACATCCACCAGCGAGGTGTCCCATCAGCACCCCCCACCGTCCGCCGGATCGACCTGCGGCCAGACCATCGGCCGCCGCACCGCCCGCCCAGTCGGCGACGATCGCGCACACCGGCGAGTTCGCCGTCATCGACGTGGTGACGTCCGGGATGAGCCAACCGCCGACCACCCTCATCGGTCCGGGCGATGACGCGGCACTGGTGGCAACACCGGACGGCCGGGTGGTGGCCAGCGTCGACGTGCTGGTCGACGGGGTTCACTTCCGCACCGACTGGGCGACCGGCGAACAGATCGGCCAACGCGCCGCGCTGGCGGCGATGGCCGACATCGCCGCCATGGGGGCAGCGCCGACCGCTCTGCTGGTGGGCCTGTCCGCTCCGCCGTCGACGCCGACCGAGCTGGTCGCCGCCATCGGCCGCGGACTGAACGCGGAGGCCGTCAAGGCGGGTGCCGGGGTGGTCGGCGGGGATCTCACCCGCTCGGAGGTGCTGACGATCGCGGTGACGGTGCTGGGCGACCTGCGCGGCGCCGAACCGGTTCGCCGGTCGGGGGCACGGGCCGGTGACCTGGTCGCGGTGGCCGGCCGCTTGGGCTGGGCCGCGGCCGGCCTCGCCGTGCTGTCCCGGGGATTCCGTTCCCCCGCGGCGGCCGTCGGTGCCTACCGGGTGCCGGACCCGCCCCTGCAGGCGGGGATT
>JBBQGJ010000296.1:0-8827 GCA_038322925.1 Mycobacteriales bacterium | reverse complement strand
TACCAGACGGCGTTCGGCGCCGCCCCGGGCGCCTACTCAGTCGACGCGTACGACATCGCAACGATCATGGTCACCGGGATCTCCTCCGGTGTCACCGACCGGGCCGGGATGATCGGGTACTTCAGGACCTACAACGGCCAGGGTCTGGCCAAGAACTACCGATGGAACGCCAGCGGTGAACTCACCGACCCGATCCTGTGGCTGTACCAGGTTCAGTAGCGCATCCTCCCGCAGATCACAACCACCTGCGGCCGCGGCGCCGCAGTGACGCCGAACGGGAAATGGCCTTTCGGAACCCTTGGTGATCGGAAGGATCCGTCATGGGCCGCCGCTGTGCGGTGCCTCCGGCGAATGGGGCGATGCTCAAACCGTATGGGCCCCTGCTCTGTCGTTGGTCGCAGTAAATGGGTCTTCCGGCATGAATGTGGGTGACTGGGGCGGTCTGGCCATTGGTTTCTCCCTGTGGGGCAACGGTCTTGGGCTGGACCGGGCGGGCCGCTATCTGTACCCGTTCTTCCCACCCGCCCAGCAACGCGGCGGGGGACGCGATGACCCAAGCGGAGCGCCTTCGGCGCGCTGCCATCTTCATCGCGCCGCTGCCTACACCCGGCCCACTCCCGGTCAAGGCCACCCGAAGATCCTTCCCCCACAACAGGGAAGCATTTTCGGGGCCCAGCCCTGACCGCGAGCCTCCGGGCCGGGTGCGTGACGGCAGTGCGGCAGGCGGGGCCTGCCGAGGCAAACGCGGCGCGATCACGACCCCAAAACGACCCACAATCATGCCGGGAGGCCCGACAACCGACAATGTGGCGGTCGAGCGGGACGATGCGCCGATCTTGGCGTAGATCCGTTCGAGGTGGGTTCCGGCGGTCTTCGCGGTGATGCCCAACGCCCGGGCGACCTGCCGGGTCGTGGCGCCGCGTGCGACCAGGGTGCGGACCTCCACCTCCCGTGGTGTGAGACCGGCGGGACCGCTGCGCCGCTCGCCGGGGCGTTGCCCGGCGGCAGTGAGTACGCCGTCCACCGCGTCAGCCGCCAGTTGGCCCCGTCGAACCGCGGCCCGCAACTCGGCCGCAGCCTGTTTGACGGTGAGCGCGGCCCGGTACGGGCGGGGTTCGATCATGGCGTGAAAGGCGTCAGCCGCAGCGAGGATCCGCCCGGCGACCGGGATGGCGGCACCCGACAGGCCGCGGTGGTAGCCGGACCCGTCCAGCCGCTCCGAGGCCAGCGAGGCGACCGCCCCGATCCGGGCCAGCGCCGGTGGACGGGACAGGGTCCGTGCCGTGTAGTAGGCCGACATCCGCATCCGCTCCCGTTCGGTGCCGTGCAGCGGACCTGGCTTGTCCAGGATGGTCGCCGGCACTCCGTGCGTGCCGATGTCATGCACCAGACCCGCCCGCCGCAGCGTCCTCAGGTCACCGATCGGCAGACCCAACAGGTCCCCGGCGGCGGCGGCCAGCGACGCGACACCACGGGAGTGGCCGACCCTGCATGGTGACCGCAGGTCGGTGAAGTCGGCCACCGCCTCTACAGCGGTGTCGAGTTCACGCTCGCTCAGCGGGCGTTGCAGTCCGGGGACACCTGCGATCAGCGCATCCCACTCCCCGGCCGTGTCCACCCCGGCGAGCACGTCCCCGGCGGCCTGTCGGTCTCGTTGGTCGTGAGACGTCCCTTCGCCACCGCCCGGAGAGTCGGTCAACTCACCGGAGATTTAGACCTGCCGACCATCGCTGAGCAGTAGGCTTGCTAGCTATGCGGGCGGAGGTGTTGAAGGGGCATCTGGACGGGTTGCTGCTGTCGGTGCTCGAGCAGGGCCCAATCCATGGCTACGCGGTCATCGAGTCGCTGCGGGTTCGCAGCGGCGGCGCGTTCGACCTGCCGACCGGAACGGTCTATCCCGCGTTGCATCGTCTCGAGCGGGCCGGCCTGGTGCGGGGATCGTGGTCCACCGGCGCTGGCAGGCGGCGCAGGTGCTACGAACTGACCGCCGCTGGGCGCACGGCCCTGGCCGATCAACGCGTGTCGTGGTGGCAGTTCGCCGGTGCGGTCTCCACGGTGATGGGAGGAGGCGGCCCGGCGTGGACGACCGCCACCTGACCAGCTCGCTGGTGGCAGACCTGGACCCGTCGGCCCGGCCGGTGGCCGCCGGGTATCTCCGGGAGCTCGCTGCCGCGCTGCCCGGGTCTCGGCGCGACCGGTCAGCGATCCTCACCGAGATCGCCGACGGTTTGATCGAGCAGATCGCCGACACTGACGGTCCGAACCCCGCGACGGTCGCACGGACGGCGATCCGCGGCTTCGGGGACCCTCAACACCTTGCGGCCCAGTTCGCGCCGGAGCTCACCGGAAAGACCGCTCACCGAACCGGTTTCGGGTTGGTCAGCAGTGGGCCGTTCATCGGCGCCCTCTGGCTGCTCGCCCTCACCAGCGGGCCACCGGCCGTCAGTACTGCGAGCCTGCCCGAACGGATCATCGGGCTGTTCGCCGCCCTGCCGGTACTCCCCGTGCTGCTGCTGATCATCGTTCCGACCGCGTTGGTCGCCACCGCGGGAGCCGGCCGGGCCGCGTGGGTCCTGCCGATCGCCACCGGCACCGCTTGTCTCGCCGGCCTGGTCGCAGGCGTCGGGTGTGCCGTCGTTGATCTCACCCTGGTCGTGCATGCCCTGTTGCCGGGCGGGGCCTGGTCACCGTTCCTCGTCGCAGCCATCACGATCAGCACGGTGCGGCTCATCGTGGCGGGTGCGGCGGCCCGGCGGTGCGGCCGGCTTCGGTTCGCGGGCTGACCCGGCCGACCGCGCCGTTACGGAGCAGCGCCCGCCACGTCAGCGGAACACCGACAACCGTGGGCAACACCCAGTACAGGATCGGCGGGAGCCGATCCCATACCGGCAGCTGCGGGCCGTTGTCGACATAGAACCCGGTCAACAGCGCCACGTACGACGCAGCCATCCCGATTCCATGCCAGCGCATCCACCGGGGCGGGCGGCGGCGCCGCGCCCACCACCCCGCGCCGCCGAAAACGCCTGCCAGGCAAGCGATCGCCAAGAGGTGAATATCGGACGGCCACCGGACGATCGCCATCACGCCGGCCGTGACGACCAGCACGGACAGGCCACACAGGTACACGGTTCCCGCCCGCGGATGCCGTCCGGGCCGCTTCCGCGCGAACGCCGCCAACGCTCCCGACACCACACACACCGCACCGGCCAGCACATGAACCGTCAACGCCGTCAGAAACAGGCCACCGGCGTCCGGGATCTGCAAACCATCGATCTCGATCACTCCCGGGTCGGTCAACCCGAGCGAATCCATCATCACTTAAGAGTAGCGTTGCTACGTATGGTTTGGCGATACTCCGGCTCAGGGATTCCGTGACGACGCCGGTCCGACGGACCTTGGTTCCGGTGAATGATGAGCTGATGGATGTTGAACTGCAGGTTGTGCCGGCCTGCCCGAACGAAGCGCCCGCGGCTGACTTGTTGCGGTCGGCGCTATCCCTGGCGGGGCTGACGTCGCAGCGTTTCGTGGTCACCGTGATCGCCGACGACCAGGAGGCGTTTCGGCTGGGGTTTGCCGGCTCACCGACAATTCTGATCAACGGCTCCGACCCGTTCGTCGGCTCCGAACAGTCCAGCGGTCTGACCTGCCGGCTCTACCGGCGGCCGGACGGCCATACGTCAAGCCTCCCTGACCTTTGGGACCTCCGGGACGCCCTGACCAGCGCAGCGCGGGACGACGCACCGGCGGGCCAGGCCCACGATGGCTGACCCAATTCTCGGGCTCCGATTCGTCCTGATAGGTCTTCGTGCCCGGGCTAGTGGTCGAGACTTCCGTAACGGTCCCCATCGGCCTCAAATCCACGACGGCACCCGTCGATAGCAGCCTGTGTACTCGCCGGATGTCTCGAGAATCCCCCGGCCGCGGTGAACCGGGGCGAACTGTTCGGGGTTCTCGACGCGAAAGTGACCTTCCCTTGACCTGACCACTCCGTTAGTTAGCGCGCGGCGCGCGATCGTCGAGCGCCTGGCTGATGGCCCGATGGCTGTCGGGGAACTGGCGGCCCAGCTGCCGGTCACTCGGTCTGCCGTTTCGCAGCACCTGAAAATCCTCAAGGACGCCGGCCTGGTCAGCGAGCGGGCAGCCGGAACTCGAAGGATCTACCGACTCAACCCGGTCGCAGTGGCCGCGTTGCGGGACCAGCTCGACACCTTTTGGAGAAGGGCGCTCACCGGATACGCGGACGTGCTGACCGACGTCGCCGACCAACAGACCGAGGAGAGATCATGACCCAGACCAACGCTGCAGTCGTCCACCAGCAGATCGTCGTCCAGGCGCCGATCGACCGGGCCTTCGCGGTGTTCACCGAACGGTTCGGCGACTTCAAGCCGCCGGAGCACAACCTGCTCGGCGCACCGATCACCCAAACCGTGTTCGAGCCCCGGGTCGGCGGGAACATCATCGACCGCGCCGTCGACGGCAGCGAATGCCGCTGGGCGCGGATCCTGGCCTACGAACCACCGAACCGGGTCGTGTTCAGCTGGGACATCAGCCCGCAATGGCGCATCGAAACCGACCCGAACCTGACCAGCGAGGTCGAGGTCCGCTTCTTCACCGAAACCCCAGAACGCACCCGACTGGAGCTCGAACACCGGCATATCGACCGGCACGGACCCGGATGGCAGGCCGTCACCGAAGGCGTCGACAGCGACGAGGGATGGCCGCTGTACCTGGCCCGCTACGCAAACCTGTTCACGAGGGGCTCCTGAATGGCACCGATTGCCGAGATCAACCGGCCGAGGGGCCTTCGCATTCGCGACGGGTCCACCTGGTTGGCCGACTCGGCGGGTACGCAGGAACAAAACCGTGCCGGAGCGTCCGGCTCGCTGTCAGACCACTTCGATGACGCCCATCATGCCGTTGTCCTCGTGGTCCAGGATGTGGCAGTGGTAGACGGTGCGGCCGGTGTGGGCGTCGAACGCGATGCGCACGACGGTGCTGCCACCAGCGGGGACATTGACCACGTTCTGCCAGGTCGCCGGCTGGACCGGGGTAGTGGCGACGGACACCACCTGCATCGGCCAGACGTGCAGATGGAAGGGGTGGTCCATCTGGCTGGTGTTGGTGATCGTCCATTCCTCCACGGCGCCGGATGCGACGGTGTGGTCGATGCGGTCGGGGTCGAAGCCGCGCCCGTCGATGGTGAACGCTGAGCCGCCGGAACTCATACCCATCATCCCCATTCCCATCCCCATGGCGAGTGTCAGGGTGCGCCGCGTGGTCACATCGGCGCCTCGCAGATCCCTGATTGCCGGTCGCGGTGAGAGCGCGGTCACTGCTGGTGCCGGGGCTCCGGAGACGGTGAGCGTGGCCAGCTCCAGCGCTGACCCGCCGGAACCCGCGCCCGGCGAACCCATGCCACCGCCCATGCCCATGCCGGAACCGCGGTCGTAGGGAAGTGTCTGCAGGGTGCTGATTCCGGCGTGGGTGGTGACCAGGAGGTCGGCGCGGTTCCCGGGGGCGAGGAGCACCTCTTCGACCTGCTGTGCCTGGCCACCAAAGGGTAGGTCGATGCCGAGCAGCCGCAGGTCCTGGCCGTCCAGGCGCAACTGGAGGTAGCGGGCGACGCAGGCGTTCACGATCCGCCACCGCTCCCTAGCCCCGGGCTGGGCGGTCAGCCGCGGCAGTGATTGCCCGTTGACCAGGACCAGGTCGCCCTCCCGTCCGGTCATCCGCTGCATCGCAGTGGCCGGTTGCACGGCGCCGGCGCTGTTCAGGGTGATGTCGGAGATCACCAGCACCCGGTCCGCGCTGACCTGGGGTGGGTCCGGTTCGCCGATGACGATGGCGCCGTAAAGGCCGCCGTAGACTTGGTCGGCGGCCAGGCCGTGGTGGTGCGGGTGGTACCAGAATGTGCCGGTCGGGTGATCATCAGGGATCAGGTAGTCGTAGTGGAACGTCTGGCCGGGGTCGACCATCACGAACGGGTTGTCGCTGTTGCCCTGCGGGGAGACCTGCAGCCCGTGGGTGTGCAGGTTCGTCGGCTGATCCAGGTGATTGACCAGGTCGACACCGAGGTGATCACCGGGCCGTAGGTGCAGGGTTGGACCCGGGACGCTGCCGTTGTACCGCAAGGTGGTGGCGTCCCGGCCCGCAAGGGTGCCGCGCCCCGCCGCGGCCTCCAGGGTGAGGGTAAGTTTGCCGGCGGTGCTGGTGAGAACCGATGGTGCGGCGAGGTCTTCCCCGGGGACCGGTTCGTATCGGGTGGTGCCGGCCCAGGCCAGGCCTGCGCTGCCGACGACGATGCCGGCGATCCCGAGGCCACCGAGTTGCAGCGCCCGCCGCCGGCTCAGTGGCCGCATGTCACAGCCCCAGCGTGTGCAGACGTTCGGTGTACTCCTCGGAGTCCATCTCACCGCGGGCGTACCGCTCGTCCAGCAGCTGTCGGGTCCTGGTGCGTCCACCCGCCTCCGCCGGAGAGGTGGCCGCAGTGGTTGGGCCGCGGTTGGTCGCGGCGATGACCGCCCACACCGCCACACCGATAAGAACGAGAACACCGAGCATCATCAGGCCGCCGAAAATCCACATCCACCCGCCGCCGCCGTATCCGTAACCCATCACAGCGTCAACTCCTTCCTGCCCCGGCACCGCTCGGTGCCTATCTCTCAGCCTGCGGACGGCGTATGAAGCGGTGGCCACTGCTGGTATGAAGATCCGATGAAGGCCCGCTGTGGCCAGGTGGTGAGACCCGAGGCCGGTGTCCGTGGACGTATCAGACGGCTGGCCGCGCGGGCGCAGGCCGTGTCATCACACGACTGTCAGGTCGTCACGCGCGTGCTGGGGCAGGCCGGTCAGCGCGGCGGCGACATGGCCCGCAGACCCCCGCCCGGCTGGCCGGCGTCGTGACGTCGTGAAGCGGTCGACGGCACCACCCCGCGGCCAACGTCCGCATCCCTCGGATCCACCACGGCATCATCCGGTCCGCGTGAGATCACTTCGCCCGTCCCGTCGAGGCGAGGGTGGTCGTGGTGGCCGTTGACCTGGGGTCAGCCGGTGACGATGGCTTGAAGGTTCAAAACGACCACGCCTTCCGCGGCCAGCTCGTGCAGTGCGCGCCGCACGGTGCTGTGTTCAACCTGGTACTGCAGACGAAGATCGTCCAGGTCGGGCAGTACCTGCCCGACGGTGAAGTCGCCGGCGGTGATGCGGCGGCGCAGATCGTCCCGTACCGCGGTGGCTGTCGGCGGCGTACTTCGCGGGTGTCCCGCTGGCCCGGCGGCGCCCTCGGGGTCGCCGCCGGCGTGGGTTCGGACGGACGTGTCGGACATCGGTGACCTCCTCGGTCATGGCATCAGTGACTCCTGTGACCGCAGCTTATCGAGACACAGTGTCTTGAACAACGGCGATGTGTCGGATCAGCGTCGCGGTGTACGGTAAAAAGCGTGCCGAGGTTGTGGACCGACACGATCGAGCAGCACCGCCGCGCGGTGCGCGACGCGACCATCGATGCCACCGCCGCGCTGGTCGCCGAGCACGGCCTCAGCGCGGCCACCATGTCCGGCATTGCCGAGAAGACCGGAATCGGCCGCGCCACGCTCTACAAGTACTTCCCCGACGTCGAGGCGATCCTGCTCGCCTGGCACGAACGGCAGATCACCGCCCATCTCGCTCACCTCACCGAGGCCCGCGACCACGCCCGCACCCCCGATGAGCGGTTGCCGGCCGTGCTGCGGGCATACGCCGTGCTCGCTCGTCAACCGCACGACCCGGACCTGACCGCCCTGCTGCACCGCGACGAGCACGCATCGCGGGCGCGGCGGCACCTGCACGAACTGCTGTGCGACCTGCTGACCGACGGTGTCCGTGCGGGCCGTATCCGAAGCGACGTCCCGGTGGAGGAATTGGCCCGCTACTGCGTGCACGCCCTCGCGGCAGCCGGTGAGCTGCGCTCTACGGCGGCCGTGCGGCGGCTCGTCAGCGTCACCCTCGCGGGCCTGCGACCGTGACCGCAGCGATCACCCCGCCGCTCAGCTCCGATCCGATTACAGATGGCGTTCTGAACGGAGGCACACCGGGCGAGGCATCACCCGCGCAGCGTTGAAAACGACGCCGGGATCGCCGGCACGGGCGATGCCTCACACCCCGAAACGCACGGCACGCCCTCGACCTTTCCTGCGCTGGCTGCAGTCGGATGGGCGCGAACGGAGGTCGAAGAAAACGAGGATCGCAGCACGTGGCTGTGGGGTCATCGCGGCCGGTCGCACTCAGCGGCTGCGGCTCATCAGGCGGTGGGCCCGGGAGCACACCGGCCACCTCCTCCTCCGCGGCATCCTCGATTACCGCGGTGTCAACAACGGGCAGCACGGCAGGCACGCCCGCGACGGTGGTCATCACCATCACGAACTTCGCGTACCAGGGACCGGATTCGGTCAGCCCGGGCTCGACGGTCATGGTGAAGAACCAGGATTCCCAGGCCCACACCGTCACTTCGGACCAGGCCGGGTTGTTCGACGCCGTCGTCCCCGGCGGCGGGAACGTCGTATTCACCGCACCGACAACGGCCGGCAGTTACGCCTATCAATGCACCTACCACAGCAATATGCACCCTCGTCGTCAAGTGAGGCGGACACCCGCCGCCATATAAGGCCGGTGGAAGCCCGTGCCGCGGCGGACGATCAGCCCTAGCCCAGCCCTAGGTGGGCGGTGTCTTTCGCGGCGCGCTCATCGGACAGTGCAAGACTGCGGTCTCGCGCCGACCTGATTTGGTCCACCGATCGGTTCTGAGGCTCGTGTGGCCATCTCCGCGCCACGCGATTTGTCGGGTTTGCGC
>JBBQGJ010000295.1:0-8837 GCA_038322925.1 Mycobacteriales bacterium | reverse complement strand
TGTCGAAGGCCCTGCCGATCGCGCCGCCGGCCGCCAACTTCTCCACCGGGGCACTGGTGACCACGCCGCCCGGGCCGATCAGCCAGCCGTCCTGACCCATCCGGACCGCGGCCTCCACGTCGTGCGTGGAGGCCACCACGGGGATGCCCCGCTCGGTCGCGATCCGGCGCAGCACCGCCAGCAGTTCGATCCGCGCGGGCGCATCCAGGAAAGCGCTCGGCTCGTCCAGCAGCAGCAGCGCGGGTTCCTGAGCCAGCGCCCTGGCGATCATCACCCGCTGCCGCTGACCGTCGGACATCCGGGCCAGCAGCACCTCGACCAGGTCCTCCGCGTGCACCGCGACGAGCGCATCGCTGACCGCCTGCTGATCGACCGGTCGTAGCGTGCCGCTGCGCTTCTGGTGCGGGAACCGGCCAAGGGCAACGACATCCCCGCCGCGGAGCAAACCAGGGTCGAACCGTTCGGTCAGCACCACCGCCAGTTTCGCCGCCCTGGCCCTGGGGTCGAGTCCGGCGAGCGGATCCCCGGCCAGGGTGACAGCGCCGGCCAGTGGGCGCTGCAGGCCGGCGATCGACCGGAGCAGCGTCGATTTTCCAGAACCGTTGGGACCCAAGAGCACGGTGACCCGACCGGCGACGGCGCGCAGCTCCAGACCGGCCAGGATGATCGTGTCGGGCCGGCGCCAGCCACCCTGATATCCGACCGACAACCCTTCCAGCACAAGGTCCCCGGCGCCCGGTCCGTTTCCCGCGGGTCCCACGGGGCCATTTCCCTCGGGTCCATTTCCCTCGGGGCCATTTCCCTCGGGGCCATTTCCCGCGGGGCAATTTCCCGCGGGGCAATTTCCCTCGGGGCCATTTCCCTCGGGGACATTCACGCCGGGATCCTCACCGCCCGGATCGCTGTCACCGGAGGTCGACGTCATGCCGCTCCCGCCGCCAGCGTGCGGCTGCGCAACAGTGCGATGACCACGACCGGAGCCCCGATGGCCGCAGTCACCACATTGAGCGGCAGCACCCCGTCGCTGCCGGGCAGTTGCGCGAGCACGGCGCACAGCTGGCAGACCACGGCGCCCATCAGCACCGCGGCCGGCACCAGCAGCCGGTGATCTGCCCTGCCCAGTGCGAGCCGGGTGAGATGGGGGATCGCGATGCCCAGGAACGCAATCGGGCCGCAGAAGGCCGTCACCGCGCCGGCGATCACGGCGGTGGCGACGATCGCGACGGTGCGGATGCGGCGCACTCCCACGCCCATGGAGGCCGCGTAGGTCTCTCCCAGCAGCAACGCGTTCAGTGACGGCGACAACCACGCGGCCATCAGCACACCCACCAGGACCGCCGGCGTCAGGAACATCAGGTCCTGCCAGCTGGTGCCGCCGACCGAGCCGAGCCCCCACAACACGAACTTCTGGATCCGGGCGGGATCGGAGAAGGCCAGCAGCAGCGAGACCACGGCGCCGCTGGCCGCTCCGATCATCACGCCGATGATCAGCAGGGCGACCACCGAGCGCACCCAGCGGCCGAGCACCAGCACCAGTGCCAGCACGGCGAGCGCCCCCAATCCCGCCGCGACGACCGTTCGGAAGCGGCCGCCGGCGCCCAAACCGGCCACGAAAGCGCCCGCCCCGGTGCCGGTGCCGAGCAGCGACAGCGCCACCCCCAGCCCGGCACCCGAGGACACTCCGAGGATGTACGGATCGGCCAGCGGATTCGCGAACAGCGTCTGCATGAGCAGGCCGGCCACCGCCAGCCCGGCACCCGCGAGGATCGCGGTGACCGCGCGCGGGAGCCGGACCTGTTCCAGCAGCACCGTCCAGGTGGGATCGCCGGCGTCACCTGTCGTCAGGTAGCGCACCGTGGCCGACGGCGGGATCGGCACCGATCCCACGCCGATCGCCAGCACCGCCGACAGCAACGTCAGCACCGCCAGCCCGGCCAGCACGAGGGTCGAACGCTGCATCCTCATCGCGTCGACGTCACCGGCGCCGTCCGATCCGGCCGGGTCGACTCATCGGGTCGACTCATTGGGTCGACTCATTGGGTCTACCCCATTGGGTCGACTGATGGGACCGAGCGGGGCGACCGGCTCTGGCGGCCCTGTCGACAACGTCCACACCGTCAGGACAGCTGCAGGTAGAACGCGAAATCGTGGCCGGGCATCAGGTCCGGGTGCAGGATCGCTACCAGGTCACCCAGCACCAGGTCGGGCCGTGCGGTGCCGAGCTCGTAGTAGTTGTTGCCACCTTCCGCGGTCACGTCCTTCGCCGCGTTCCACACGTTGCCCGACTGGAACGCCGCGAACTCGGAGAACCGGGGTTCCTCCGCCAGCGCCTCGGCCTTGCTGGTCCACGTCGTGCTGGCCAGCCACGCCGGAGCCTTGCCGGCCTTGGCAAGTACCGACTCCAGATCGGTACTCACCGATCCCGTTGACGGATCGTCGGCCCAGGCCGTGGTTCCGCCCGCGTCTGCGATCAGCCGGGAGTTGAACGACTGGCCGCCCGGGACGTACCAGGTGCCCTGGTAGGGCTGACCTGGCACCACCTGCACCGGGTCGGCGGACGCCACCTTGTCGGCCAGCGCCGTGTAACTCTGTTCCACCGCGTCGAACTGTTCCGCCGCCTGCGCCTCGGTCCCGGTCAGCGCCGCGAAATACTTGATCCACTCGGCACGACCGAGCGGGTCGTTCTCCAGCCATTCCGCGTCGGCCAGCACGGGGACGCCGGCGGCGGAGATCACCGCGTAGGCCGGATCGTCGGTGCCCGCGGTGATCACCACATCGGGCTTGCCGGCGACCACGGCCTCGGCGTCGACGCTGCCGGCGGCGGCGTACTCGACGACGCCGGGCTCCGCGACCCGATCGAGCACCTCCTTCTCCGAGATCAGCGACTTGGACGCCACACCGGTCAGTACATCCAGCCGGTCTAGCGCGACCAGGTTGGGTAGGTGAGTCGTCGATCCGGAATACAGCGAGGTGACCGGGGTCGTGACGACCGTGGCACCGGCCAGGTCACCGGTGAGTTCCGGGGTGGGCGCACCGCACTTGACCAGCACATACGATTGCGGCGATCCGCCCTGGGTTGGCTGAAGCACCGTGAGCACCTGGTAGGACTTGTCGTACTCGACGGTGAAGTTGGTGGCGTAGTCGATCTGGGACTTCACCGGGTAGTAGTCGGCGGCGGGATCGAACGTGGTGATGCAGCCGTTGGCATCCAGTCCCGCGGCGGCGTTCAATTCGGACACGGGCGTCGAGGCGGCCGCGCCGTCGCCTGCGAGGCTGGTCGTGGCACCGGTTGATCCTGAGGGTGCTGCCGTGGACGTACCGGACGACGCGGAGTCACCGCAGCCGGCGAGCACGGCCGCGATCAGGGCGATCGGCACCGCGATGGCGGCAACACGGCGACGACGGGGACGGGCGTGGTTCATCTGAGCTCCCTGACGGGCCAAGCGGTGGCGGGTCCGGAGCCAGCGGCACGGGCCTGTTGGGCCCGATCGCGCGCGACCGTCCCTCGCGGTCCCGAACGCCGTGGACCGGTGGCCCACGCAGCGATGGCAGGTCTTCGGACTTTCGGGCGCCGCCGACGAAACCCGGATCTCCGGGTGCGCCGGTGTCCTAATGGCCATCGCTTCCCAGATGCAGCTGCATCCAGTGCTTGACCCCGCCAGGTGCTGGCAAGGTGATGGCGGTCGTTCCCGATCACCGCTGCGGGGCAGTCCCGGATTCGCACCGGGTTCCCTGTTGTCCCACGACCCCTGCCGGCGAGCTTTCGACAAGCACGCTGTGCGGGGCCGCGGACCATCAGCCGTCCCGGAGGTTACTCCTGCGCGAAAGCGGGTCGGCACCGCCGGTTGTATGACCGGGGAGCCGCCGTCGCCGATGGCGGCCGCGATCGGCACCGAAGGGCCACGGATCGGGGCAGATCAGGGTGTCGTCACGGACAGCGTCTCCAGCCGGGTGACCGGCCGGCAGCGGCCGTCCACCATCTCCACCACCACGTCGCCGAGCGCGGCGTCCGACGCCCGATGAGTGACAAGTAGGACGCTGCGCTCGGCGGTCGGCCGCATGATCAAGTCCGTGACCGCGTCCGCGGTGGCCGGGTCGAGGTGTGCGGCCGGCTCATCCGCGAGCAGCGCAGGACGGTCGGCCAGTACCGCTCGGGCCAGCGCCACGCGTTGTCGTTCGCCACCCGACACCGCCTGACCGTGCTCGCCGACCCGGGTTTCCAGCCCGTCGGGAAGCGAGTCCATCCAGTCGCCCGCCCCGACCGCCCGGAGCGCGGCCGCCAGGTCCTGATCATTCGCGCCGGATCGGGCCAGCCGGACGTTCTCGGCCAGTGAGGAGTCGAACAGGTACGCACGCTGGTCACACCAACCGAAGAGACCGCGCACGGCTTCGGCGTCCAGCTCGGCGACGTCGACCCCGTCCACGGTGATCGTGCCCGCGGTCGGCGTCAGGAACCCGAGAAGCACTGCCAGCAGGGTGCTCTTGCCCGAACCGGACTCACCCAGCAGCACCGTTCGCCGGCCCGGAACCAGGTCGAGATCGACGTCCGTCAGCGCATCCCGCCGGGCTCCGGGCCACCGGGCGCAGACGCCCCTAACCGCGATCACCGGCCCGCCCGGACCGCGTGGCAGCGGAAGCAGATCGACCGGCCCCGGCGCCGTCGCCGGCTGGGTGTCCAGCACGGCGAACAACCGGCCGGTCGAGGCGGCGGAGCGGCGCAGGGTGGACGCCGCGAAGCCCACCGCCTGCACGACATCGGTCAACGCCAGCGGGGTCAACACGATCACCGCCAGCAACACCGGGTCAAGGTCGGCGTCGACCACGGCCGGGACCCCCCACCGGGCGGCCAGCCACACCGCCGCGCCCATCGACAGCACGGCGAGCCCGGTGGCCAGGCCGGCCGCGCGGGCGGTGGAAACCGTCACCCGGTGATGCTCTTTCTCGATGGCGTCGAGTTCGGCCATCCGCCCGTCCAGCGCCCCGAGGACGGTGAGCTCCGGCAGATCGTCGAGGATCTCGTTCACCAGTCGGGCACGCTGGGCCCGCTGCCGGACCACCAGTCGTTCCGTCCGCGCTGTCCACCTCGCGGTGATCAGCGGCGCAGCCACACAGGCCAGCACCAGGCAGCCGGCGAGCGCGGCGCCGGCCGCGGGCAGGATCAGCAACGAGAGCACCACCGTGCCGCCGCCCACCAGCACCGCCCCGGCCAGCGGCAACAAGCCGCGCAGGAACGCGTCGCCGGCGTCGTCGACGTCGTCCACCAAACGGGAGAGCAGATCACCGCGCCGCCACAGCGGCAGGCCCGCCGGGGCCAGCACGGCCAGGTGCGCGACGAGTCGCTCCCGCAGCCGTCCCAGCACTCGGAACGCCGCGTCGTGCGAGACCAGCCGCTCCAAGTAACGCAGCACACCGCGGCCGATGCCGAAGGTGCGGACCGCGACAACCGCGACCATCAGGTAGAGCACCGGTGGCTGCTGGGCTGCCCTGGCGATCAGCCAGGCCGAGGTGGCCAGCAGGGCGACGGCGCACCCGGAGGCAAGGCCGCCGAGGATCGCCGCGCCCAAGAGTCGACCCCTGACCCCGCGGGCCTGGCCGATCAGCCGCACCAGCGGTGACCGGTGGCGCCGCGCGGGTCCGTGCCCGGGCCCGGTGTCCGCGGTGGCACTGTCGGCGGCGGCGGTGCCAGCGGTGGTGTGGGTCACCATGGCCCCACCGCAGTCAGCGCGTCAGGATTGCCCTGCGGCAGCGTCAAGGGTGCGTCGGAGTCCAGCTCGATCACCTGGTCGGCGATCGCCAGCGGCGCGCTGCGATGGGTGACCAGGACGACTGTCCGGCCGACGGCCCCGCGGGCGATGCCGTCCAGCACGCGGCGCTCGGTCTCTGCGTCCAGTGAGGCCGTGGGCTCGTCGAGCAGCAAGACCGATGACGGCCGGGCCAGCGCACGGGCCAGCGACAGCCGCTGACGTTGCCCCTGACTGATACCCGACCCACCCTCGCCGAGCGGGCTGTTCCACCCCTGGTCCATGGAGTCGACGAAAGCGTCGGCGTCGGCCCAGACCATGGCGGCACGCAGGGCCGCGTCATCGACCCCGTCGTTCCCGAGCGCCAGGTTGTCCCGGATGGACCCGGCCTGCAGCGCCGCGCCCTGCCCGGCCCAGGACAACCGGGAACGCCACGCTCCGGGGTCGACGTCGGCCAGATCGACGTCCGGGACGAGAGCCCCGCCATCCGGTCCGCTCCCGCCGCGGTTGCCTGTCGCGCCTTCCACCAGGACGCGCCCGGAGTCCGGCCCCAGCATCCCGGCGAGCAGGTGCAACAACGTGGTCTTGCCGATCCCGCTCGGCCCCACGATGACGGTGATCCGACCGGCCGGCAGTCGCACCGTCAGCGGGCCAACCGCACCCCGCTCCCCCGGCGTCCCGACGGTCACACTCTCCAGCCGAAGACCGGGCACCGCGGGCAGGTCGGTTCGCGTTCCCGGTGGTGCGACCGGAGTTTCGAGTACCGCCAGCACCTTGGCGGTAGCCGCGACCCCGTCCGCCGCGGCGTGGAACTGGGTGCCCAGTTGGCGCAGCGGCAGGTAGGCCTCGGGCGCGAGGATCAGCACGGCCAACCCGACCTGCAGCGTCATGTCGCCGTAGACCAGCCGAAGCCCGATCGCCACCGCCACCAGCGCGACAGACAGCGACGCCAGCAACTCCAGCACCATCGAGGACAGGAAGGCGACGCGCAACGTCACCATCGACGTCTTCCGGTAGTCCTCCGTCACCCGGCGCACCGAAGCGGCCTGGGCCTTCGCCCGACCGAACACCTTCAGCGTCGGCAGGCCGGCGATGACGTCGGCGAAATGCCCGGCGAGCCGGGACAGCGACTCCCACTTGGCCTTGGTCTGCCGGTCGGTGTACCAACCGACCAGCGCCATGAACAGCGGGATCAGCGGCAGGGTGAGCGCCACGATGATCGCGCTGGTCAGGTCGGCGGTGAACAGGTAGCCCAGCATGATCAGCGGGATCAGCACGGACAGCACCAGCTGCGGCAGGTAGCGCGCGACGTAGTCGTGCAGCGAATCGACCCCGGTCGTGGCCAGCACCGACAACTCCCCGGAGTTCTCCCCGGACCGCCACCGCGGACCCAGAGTCGCAGCCTTGCGCAGCAGGTCGCGGCGCAGGCCCGCGGTCACCGAAACCGCGCTGCGTTTGGCGATCTCCTCCGACGCCCAGGCCAGGCCGGCTCGCACCCCGATGACCACGGCCAGGGCGACCAGGCGATCGGCGACGTCCGGCAGGTCGGCCCCGCCGATGATCACGTCGGCCAGGATGCCGGCGAGCAACACGGCCTGGGTGATCACCGCGATCGCACTGAGCACCGCCAGTCCCACTGAGACCACCAGCAGCGTGCGCACACCCGCGGCGTAGCGCATCAGCCGGGGGTCGAGTGGTCTCACTGGTCCAGTGTCACAGAACGGTCCGACAGTGCCGGTGACGCCGGCGCGCTCATGATCGTCGCGCGGTCACCGGCAGCGTCGAACGGACCAGCGTCACGAAGAGGCCGGGGTGTCGGACCCACCGGCGTAGGCGGGGAGCTCTGTCGGTGACGGCGGGATGTTCTTGACGGAGATCCGCTTGCGGAACACCCAGTAGCTCCAGGCCTGGTAGGCCAGGATGATCGGCACGAAGGCGAGCGCCACCCAGCTCATCAGGGTCAACGTGTACGGCGTCGATGCGGCGTTCTCGATGTTCAACGAGAACGCGGGATCGGTGGTCGATGGGAGCACGTCCGGGTACAGCGAGCAGAACCAGCCGATCACCAGCGCCGCCGTGGACACGGCAGAGAGCACGAAGGCCCAGCCGTCCCGGCCGACCCTGGTCAGCCCGTACGCCGCCACCAGGGCAACCACGGCGACCGCGCCGACGATCATCGACAGCGTGGTGCCGCGGATGAACTGCTGCCAGATCACCGCGATGGCCATGGCCAGCACCGCGAACGGGCCGACCGTGGTGGCGAACTTGCGCGCCCGGCCGCGGACCTCCTCGGTGGTCTTCAGCGCCAGGTACACGCCGCAGTGGGTGAGGAACAGCAGCAGCGTGGTGATGCCCATGATCAGCGCGAACGGGTTGAGCAGGGTGAAGAAGTTGCCGGTGAACTCATGCTGTGCGTCGATCGGCACGCCGCGCACGATGTTGCCGAAGGCCACTCCCCACAGCAGCGCCAGCAGCCACGAGGTGATCAGGATCGACCAGTCCCAGCGGGCCCGCCACACGTCGGTATGTCCCTTGCCGCGGTACTCGAATGCCACACCGCGGACGATCAGGCAGACCAGGATCAGCAGCAGTGCCAGGTAGAACCCGGAGAACATCGTCGCGTACCACTCCGGGAACGCCGCGAAGGTCGCGCCGCCCGCGGTCAGCAGCCACACCTCGTTGGCATCCCACACCGGGCCGATCGTGTTGATCAGCACCCGGCGGCCCTTCTCGTCCTTGCCGACGATCCGGAGCAGCGCACCGACGCCGAAGTCGAATCCCTCCAGCACGAAGTAGCCGATCCACAGCACGGCGATCAGCAAGAACCAGAGAACGTTCAGCGACACGGAGGATGCCTCCTCGTAACGGCTGGGCGCCGGCGTCGGCGTTCAGCGGGTGGTGAATGGGTGGTGACTGAGCCGGGTGATGAGGTGGGTGGTGAGTTGAGTGGGTGGGCTAGTACGACAGCTGTAGTTCGGGCTTTGGGCGTGTCGCCGCAGGTCAGAGCGGCCAGCGAGTGATCATCGGTGGTTGTGAAGACAACAACGAACTCCGCGCTGGCCGCGGAACACAGCATAGAACCTGACCGTTGGTGGG
>JBBQGJ010000294.1:0-8877 GCA_038322925.1 Mycobacteriales bacterium | reverse complement strand
TTGGGTTGGGGGGGGGTGGGGGGTTGGTGTGGGGGGTGGTGTGGGTGGGTTGGGGGGGGGGGGGTGGGGGGGGTGTTGTGGGGGTGGTGGGGTGGGCGGGGGTGTTGTTGGGGGTTTGGGGGGGGTTGGTTTTGGTGTTGGTGTTGTGGGGGTGGTTTTGGGGTTTGTTGGGGGTTTTTGTGGGGTTTGTGGGGTTGGTTTTGGTGGGGGTGGGGCTGGTGGCTGTTAGGTGGTCGGCGGTCCCGCGGCGGCCGGCGCCGGCGCGGGACTCGACTGCGGGCTGGTCAGGCCGGGCACGGTGATGATTGGGCCCGAGGAGGGTGCGCCGCTCGAGGTCGGCGCGCTGAGTGGCGCGCTGCTGGGGTCGGCCTGCCCAGTTGCTGCCGCGCACGACGTCACGACGCAGGCCAGGGCGACCATGACGATGGCGGCGACGAGCGGCGAACGGGCAGGCATGCCCTCACTGTGCCATTGCGAAGGCCGCGATCGAGGGAGGTCGGCCCGTGTGGACCGGTCTGACGGGGTCGCGCACTACGCTGGCGTTGACCTCGTGGGTGCCGTTCTGGCCCGCGTTCCAGATCCTGACGGCGGCCGCCCGAGCGCCGGATGCCGTGAGTGCTTGCAGGCCGCCAGCGCCGATCGAGCCCGAAGAGGGGAATCCTGCTGATGATGCCCGGCATGCCCGACCTGACCCAGATCGTGCTGAAGGCCCAGCAGATGCAGGCGGAAATGGAACGCGCCCAGGCGTCGCTGGCGCAGACCGAGGTCACCGGTTCGGCCGGTGGAGGCCTGGTGACCGCCGTCGTCGCCGGCGGCGGAGAGCTCCGCAGCATCCGCATCGACCCGTCGGTGGTCGATCCCGCCGACGTCGAAACGCTCGAGGACCTGGTGGTCGCCGCGGTGCACGACGCCCGCAGGGCCGCGGAGCAACTGGCTACCTCCACCATGGGCACCGTTGCCGGCGGACTGGCCGAGTCGCTCGACCTGTCCTCGCTCGGCCTGCCGGGGATGAGTTTTCCCGGGTTCGGCGGGCCACCGGGCGAGTTGAACGACGAGGACGAGGACGAGGACGACGACAGCGACGACTATGACAGCGACTACGACAGCGATAGCGACAGCGACGACGACGAAGAAGACGACGACGACGACGAAGAGGACGCGGACGAGATCGTGCAGATCGACGCCCCTGACCCGCTTCCAGGCCAGGGGCAGCTACCGTCCGCCGGCGCCGGTCATTCGCCCTCCGGTCGCGGCGAGGCCTGATCCCCCGTGTACGAAGGCCCGGTTCAGGACCTCATCGACGAGCTCGGACGGCTGCCGGGTATCGGGCCGAAGTCCGCGCAGCGCATCGCCTTTCACCTGCTGACCGCCGATCCGGTCGATCTCACCCGGCTGCAGGGCGCGTTGCAGCGGGTGAAGGAGGAGGTGCGGTTCTGCGAGGTGTGCGGGAACGTCGCCGCGGAGGCCCGTTGCCGGTACTGCACGGATCCGCGCCGCGATGACGCGGTGATCTGCGTGGTCGAGGAGCCCAAGGACGTCGCGGCCGTCGAACGCACCAGGGAATTCAAGGGCAAGTACCACGTGCTGGGTGGCGCGATCTCGCCGATCGACGGCATCGGCCCTGACCAGCTGCGTATCGCGCCGCTGCTCACCCGGATCGCCGAGCCGGGGGTGCGTGAGGTGATCCTGGCCACCGACCCGAATCTGGAAGGCGAAGCGACCGCGACCTACCTGACCCGGCTGTTGCGTACGTTTCCCGGGCTGTCCGTCACCCGACTGGCCAGCGGCCTGCCGGTGGGCGGGGATCTCGAGTACGCCGACGAGGTGACACTGGGCCGTGCGTTCTCCGGACGGCGCTCGGTGGATGCCTGACCCAGCGCGCGCGCTGGGACCGGCGGAGGCGGCGGTGACGGCCACCCGGCTTCTGCTGGACCGACCACCCGGGCTGGGCACCATCCGGCTGGGCATGATCGACGGTCCTTCCGGCTCCGGCAAGAGCACGTTCGCGCATCTGTGGGCGCACGAGGTGTTGCTGGCGGGAGTGCCCTCAGTCTCGATCTTCTCCGCGGACGTGCTGGCGACCTGGCAGGAACCGTTCGGATGGTGGCCCAGATTCGACACGGGTGTGCTCGGTCCGCTGGCGCGTGGGTTCTCCGGAAGCGTGCAGGCGACCGACTGGTCGTCCGGGACACCCCGGCCCGGGGCCTGGCTGGACATGCAGCCGACGTCGGTGCTGATCGTGGAGGGGGTGTCCTGCGGCCGCGAGGAGATCACTGATCGGGCAAGCGTGCTGGTGTGGGTGGAACTGCCCGACCGACGGACCCGGCTGGAACGCGCGGTGGCACGTGACGGTCCGCAGTCGCGGAGGCAGCTGAGAGCCTGGCAGGTCGACGAGGACTCCTTCTTCGCCGCGGATCGGACCCGGCAGCGGGCAGACGTGCTGGCCGAACCCGATCCGTAGTCGCTCGGTAGTCGCTCGGTAGTCGCTCGGTAGTGCAGTCCTCCACGAAACCCGCTGGCCAGCAAGGCATGCTTGCACCGTGGCAGACGGCTGGGCGTCTCGGTGGCGCGATCAGATCCGGGACAGCGTGCGTGCGCTCGGCCCGGAGGACACTCAGCCCCTGCCGCGGCTGGACCATGAACCGCCGCCAGTTCCGCGAGATCTCGTCGAACTGCTCCGGGCACTGGGGGTGGCCCTGCTGAACAGCGCGGACTCGGCGGCGACCACCACCGAAATCTTGCAGGATGTCGCCGCCGCCTACGACGCGGACGTGCTGGCAATGGTGATGCCGACCGGCATCCTGTTCCGGATCGGTTCCGACGAGGTCGACCTGGTGACGGTGCCGACGCGCAATCTTCGGCTGGACCAGATCGCCAAGGTCAACGATCTCGTCGCAGTGCTGCGCCTGGCCGCTGTCCCGCCGGGCGTCGGCCTTCGGCGGCTGGAATCGATCCTCATCTCGCCACCTCGATTCGGGCCGTTGCTGTCACTGGTCGGGCTGACGATCCTCAGCCTCGGGTTCGGCCTGCTGCTGAACCCGGATGCGCTGGCGCTACCCGCGTACGTTGCGTTGGGTGCGTTCGTCGGGCTGCTCAGGCTGCTGGCCGACCGCTGGGCCACGCTCTCCGTCGCCCTTCCCGTGCTGGCCGCATTCCTGGTGACCGTGCTGTCGGTGGTGCTGGTCGGGCCGGTCACCCACGAGAACGCGCTGCGGCTGCTGGCCCCGCCGCTGGTGGTGTTCCTGCCCGGCGCGACGCTGACCATCGCGACCATCGAACTGGCCAGCGACCAGATCGTCTCCGGCGCGAGCCGGCTGGTCTGGGGTGTTTCGCAGTTGCTGTTGCTGGCCTTCGGGGTGTTCGCCGGCTTGAGCGTTGTCGGCATCAGCCAGGACGGGGAGGTCCAGCAACTCGGCGGCTGGGCGCCCTGGCTCGGGGTGGTGCTGGTCGGGATCGGCTACATGTTCTTCTCCAGCGCGCCGCCGGGTGCCCTGGTCTTCCTCTGGATCGCGCTGGGCGGCTCGTACGCCGCTCAGACGGCGGGCGCGCTGCTGATCGGAGCCTCCCTGTCCGGGTTCGTCGGCGGACTGGTCATCGTCCCGCTCACGCAGCTGTTGGCCCGGTTCCGCAAGAGCCCGCCGGCGGCCGTGATGTTGTTGCCGGCGTTCTGGCTGCTCGTCCCTGGCGCCCTCGGCCTGCGCGGGATCTCCCAACTGGCGGTCGGGTTGGGCGCGACCGACGTGGTCGCGACGGCGATCTCGTTGTTCGCGGTCGCGCTGGGCGTGCTGGTCGGGACATCCCTGACGCGGGATGTGCAGGCCGTGGGACGGACCTGGCGGCTCGGCCTGCGCCGCTGACCGACCCGGTAGGGGGCCGGTCAACGGATCGCCGGTGTCGTCAGGCGCCCGGTGCCGCGGGCGCCTGCTCGGCCGGTGCCGCGGGCCCCTGCTCGGCCGGTGCCGCGGCCGCGGCGCCGGTGGTGCCAAACAGGAACTGCGCGTTGACCTGACTGGACGTCAGCACGGCCGGGTAGATCGACACCTCGTCGATTGCGCCGTAGAAGGACTTGCTGGCGGGCGCGGACGTCCAACCATTGAGGTTGTCGCCGCCGACTCGCCAGAAGCCCTTGGCCACTTGGGCGCTCTTGACGTCGGTGCGGCCGGCCACGCTCGCACCGTCGATGTACAGGTTCATGCCGCTCGATCCGAGGGTGGCGACGGCTTGGTGCCACGCCCCGTTGTTGTAGGTCGTCGGGCTCGTCACGGTCTTGACGCCACCCACGTACACGCCGAACAAGATCTTCCCGGAGTTGTCCATGTAGATGTGCCGGTCGAAGAAGGGCGAGTTACCCACCGGCAGATTGCCGAACCCGATGATCTTGCCGCCGCTCGTGGTCGTGGTCTTGAACCAGGCCTCGATCGTGAACGTGCCGGGAGCGGCAACCGGTGTCTGCGTCGCAACCAGTCCGCTGCTGCCGTTGAACGTCGACGCCTTGTCGGCATCGCCGCTGATCGCGCCGATTGCACCACGGGTCACCCCGGTGGACACCGCGCCATCGTCGAAGCCGACGGAGTCGACGGCGGTGGCGCCCGCGGACTCGCCCAACCGCAAGTAGGTCGAGGCTCCCTGGGAGATGACCGTCGAGGCGTAACTGCTCAGCACGGGCGCGGAGCCCACGGTGATGGTGGCCGTGTCACCGGCGACCTCATGGCCGGATGAGTCGGTGACCCACAGCCGGTACGCATAGGTCCCGGCGGCTGGGACGACGTCGGGGAAACCCAGACGGGGCCTGTTCCAGAATGTCGAATCGGCGATGATCGTCTTCACCGGTGCGGTCTTGTTGCTGTTCCGGACGACCCGGTAGGTCAGGGTCTTGTCGTCGCGATCCCAGTTGGCACCGAACGAGACCTTGACGCTGTTCGCCCCGGTCTGCACGAGGTTCGGCATGAACTTGCTGCCGGTGATCATCGGACCCTGCTTGGCAGCGGGGGGCGTGACGGCGAACCGGACCAGCCCCTGCTGGCCGACCCCGTTGACGGTGAGGAATTCGCCACCCATGACGACGTACTGGCCGTTCCCGGTGACCGTCCAGGCTGCCTGGTTCTGTCCGGTGAAGGTGCCGTTGGTCATGTCCGGGAACCAGCTGACCACCGACGGGCTCTGGTTGCCGGCCCAGTTCTGGTAACCACCCAGCGGGTCGGCATTCAACGTTCCGGTCGCGTTGGTGGTGAAGGCCAAGGCATGTTTCTGGTTCGTCGACCACGGATCGGATTGGTAGAAGCCGCCGACGTTGCCGCAGTAGTGCGCGTGGCTGACCGTGTACACCGTTGTCCCGCTGGCGAAGGCGCCGTAGGTGTCGCCGTGACAATCCTCGAGCCAGTTGATCGTCCCCAAGTTCGGACTGGCCGAGAACGTGCCCTCGAAGTTGCCGCCCGTACCGAAGACATACCCGGTTCCGTAGATCGCGGTGCTGTCCCTGCTCAGGCTGGTGATCGCGGAGTTGACCCCGGCGTTGCGGACCTTCTGATTGGCCGCCCAGCTCTGCAGGAGGCCGTTGTCGGTGCCCACCGCGCCCAGCCCGTAGGCGGCACCGCCGCCCAGGTTCTGGAACGCTCCGCCGACAATCAACTTCGAAGCATCGGGCGTCATCACCATCGCGTTGACCGTGTAGTCCGCCCCGGGATTCCACGCGGTCAGGGTGCCATTGAAGGCGTTGAACGCCGCCAGCCTGTTCCGCGGCTGGCCATTTGCCACGGTGAACTGCCCGCCCACGTACACCGTGCTGTTGGTGGCGACGATCGCTTTCACGCTGCCGCCGACGTTGACAGCGAACGAGGAGATCACCGCGCCGGTGGTGGGGTCCAACGCCACCAGCCGGTTCCGCGTTCCCCCGTTGACATGGGTGAACTGACCGCCGACGTACACCCGGGATCCGTCGGGAGACGCGGCCACGGCCAGCACCTGCGCATCGAAGGTCGGCGCGAACGCGGAGACCAGCACGCCGCTGTCCAGTGTGTAGGCGAGCAAATTGCTGCGGGTAGTGGTGTTCACTCCCGGCGCGGCCCCGGCCGGTCGTGCACTCGTGAAATTGCCGCCGGCGTACACCCTGTTGCCCACCACGGCCTGCGACCAGACCACGCCGTTGACCTGCACGGTGGGCAGAGCGTCGGCGGTGACCGCGGTTGTCGGGCGGGCGGTGGTGGGGCCGGGCGCAGCGGATGCCGCCGGCGCCAGGAGGGCACCGGTGACGAGTCCCGACAACACCATGGTGACGATGGCCGACAGCGCCAGCGGGCGGGACAGTGCAGAAGGAAGAATCATGACGCCTCTCTCGGCGGACCCGATTGGCCCGGGAAGATGGCTCCTGGTCACTACAGGTGAAAGGGATCTCCGAGCCGACCACCAGTGGATTCGGCCGCTGGCACTGCCTCGGTCGACGTGTCTGCCAGGCGGCCGGGCACCCGACACCTCACCCCGCGCCGATCGTCGACAGGAGTCAAGGAAGAAACCAAACTGATCACGGACGACCCCCTCGCCGTCAGGCCATGTCGATGTGGCTCAATCCCCCGAAGCCACGACCCACGCGTTCCGAGCCAGCATAGAACGGTGCGTGACCGTTTGCCAGGCGTCCTCCCCGCGTCAACCGTTCGTCGCCCGAAGCGGGCAATCAGTGGCCACAATCGTGACCAGGGTGTTCGCTGCCGGCGGCACACCCACACCGATCGGCCCTGCTCGTCGTTGTCCAGGTCCACCCGAAATGGTCGATCGCACCGACCTCCCCGTGATTGCCGGTCAACAGAACGACGCAGTCGCGCTCGTCTGCGGGCAGGTTGTTCACCACACCTGCGACAGGTCCGACGAACTCCGGCCAGCCGGCCGTTTCGCCCCCGTCGTAGTTGACGTCGGCGATCGGTGATCGGGTCATCACCTGCACGGGAAGCACGGGGATCATCAACGTCGCGTTGATGATCAGGCTCAGTCCCAGAGCCGTGATCACGGTGATCCGGCGTGTTGGGGTGGAGCCCAATAACTGGCCGAGCCCGATCACCCAGGCGGGCACCAGGATCGGCGAAATCAGCACCAGTTGGTAGGGCAGAAAGCGCCAACGGGGTTGCGGGGAGCCGGACTCGCCGGCCGCGATCGCCCGCGACAGCGTCAATTCGGGCCAGCCGTTCGCGTTCTGCAACAACAGGTTCGGGGTGACCAACAGGATCGCCAGGATCACCACTACCCAGCAGAACAGGTCGATCATCGTGGTGCCGAAGAGATGACCGATCAGCAGTCGGGCCGCCGAGACCGACGTACAACAGGCGGCGAGAAGCTGTTCGGCGCGACCACCACCGAACTCCCGCGCCGATGAGCCCGGTGAAGATCACCACGCCGGCCGCCAGCAGCACCGCCAGCGCGCCCCCGACCGCCAGCAGCGGCCGCCATGCCGCCGGCGGCATGGCGGGATGAGGTCAGGAAGCGAGCAGTTGCTGCCCGAGCTTCTGCGGCGGCGGGTCGACCGGGTAGTTGCCGCCGGCGATGGCCAGCCAGTGCAGCGGGTGCGCCTCGAACAAGTGCCATACGGCGGCGGAATCGGCTGCCTGCGCGGTATTCCACTCCTGATGCTCGGCGCAGAACTGGCAGGTGAAAGTGGTGAGGTCCATCGCTCGAGGATCCTTCCGTGGTACCGAAGGTCGTGGTCCGGACCCCGGCAAGCCGTATGAGAGTCGAGTGGGTGAACTCGGAACGTGTCACTCATTGCGCTCTCCGGCCCCCGTGCCGGACTGATGGAGACGCCAGCTTCTCGGATCTTTGTGACGAACGGGAGTCTTCGAGGAGGCTGCTGTGTTTCGTCTCACACAACTTCGGCGTCACGCAGCGGCCAACAAACTCCTCGCCGCTGGCGGACCCACCGCCTTAGGGTGAGCAAGCCGGACGGCGAGGCTCGGAGACTGGTTGCCGGCCGCCAGCGCTATCGGTATGGAGATCCTGTCGTGTTCGGCAACTATGCCCAGGTCCTGCGCCGCCCAGGCGCCTTCCGGTTCTCCGCCGCCGGGATGCTGGCCAGGATGCAGATGTCGATGGCCGGGCTCGGCATGGTGCTGCTGCTGTCCGTCGAGCGCGATTCCTTCGCGGTGGCCGGAACGGTGGCCGCCATCTATGCACTGTCGGCGGCCGTCATCGGCCCGCAGATCTCGCGGTTGATCGACTCGTTCGGACAGAGCCGGGTGGTGCCGATTCAGCTGGCGGTATTCGTGCCGGCCGTCGCCGGTATCGTGCTCGTCGCGCTCGGCACCACGATCGACTGGCCGATCTATCTGCTGGCGTTCGTGGCCGGTGCGTCGCAACCGATCATGGGACCGCTGGTCCGGGCCAGGTGGTCCGCGATGCTGCACGGAACACCCTTGCTGCGCACGGCCTTTGCCTGGGAATCCCTGGTCGACGAGGCGGTGTTCATCCTCGGGCCGCCGCTGGCGACGGTCGTCGCGCTGCAGGTCGCGTCCAGTGCCGCGTTGATCCTGGCCACCGTTCTGCTGTTGGTCGGGACGTTGCTGTTGCTCACCCAGCGGTCGACGGAACCCGTTCCGGCGGGCCGGCGCAACGCCACCTCGGGCCGGCCGGCGATCCTGCTGCCCGGGGTCGGTGGGATCTCGGCGATCTTCGTGCTGCTCGGCGGTATTTTCGGCTCGTTCGAGGTGACCACGGTGGCCTTCACCCAGCAGGCCGGTGTCCCGGCGGCCGCCGGATTCCTGCTCGCCCTCTACGCTGTCGGCTCGCTGCTGGCGGGGCTGATCTTCGGTGCCCTGGCGTTGCGTGCGTCGCTGCTGAAGCAGTTCATGACGATGGTGACGGCGCTCGCCGTGGTCACCGCGCCGCTGCCGTTCCTGG
>JBBQGJ010000293.1:0-8885 GCA_038322925.1 Mycobacteriales bacterium | reverse complement strand
GACGCGGCGATCGATTCGGGCACCGGAGCGGACGGGTTGACCCTGGCGTTGGCCGATCCCGCCGCGGGGGCGAAGGCAACCTCGCTCGGCCTGAACGGCGGCGGGCTGGGCTGGTCCGGCATCCCGGGTGTCGCGGTTGCGGTGGACACCTTCAGGAACGGCACCGACCCGTCCTACAACTTCGTCGGGGTGGCCACCGGAGCCAGCGCCGCCAATCACGGCGACCTTGCCTGGGGGGCGAGCACCGTTGGTGTCCCGCCGCTGCGGAACACCGTGCGGCACGTCCATGTCGTGGTCACCGGCGGCCAATTGTTCGTGTCCATCGACGGAACCCAGGTTCTGACCACCCCGGTCGCGCTGCCCGCGACGACGCTGCTCGGTTTCACCGGCGGCGACGGCGGGTCCACCGACCGGCATGCCGTTTCCAACGTCAGCATTGTCGCGGCGTGAACAATCGCGTCCTGGCGCGGTGCGACCCGCTCGACCTCGCGGGCCGCCCCGGTCGACGGACAACCGATGGTGCGTTCTCGAACGTTACACTTTCGGCACAATCGTTACTATGAAACTCCTCTCGGTGCCCGCTCGAGTTCGCGATCGTCATCGCCACTTCTCACTGTGCACTTCACGTCGTCTTTCGTGCGGTCCGCACTTCCGGAGCGGAACTCTGGGGCGCCTCTTTCGTGGCGGGCCGGCCAATTCCCTCACTGAGAGTGCGCGCCTTGCCCGCTCGGGGGATTCTCTCGGCCATTCGCCTCGAAGTTGCTCAGCTATTCGCGGCCCGGTGTAGCCTCCTCTTATTGCATGGTCGCAGGACGCGAGCAGCGTGAGGCGATATCCGGGGGGTAGGGGAGAGCGCTCATAGGTTGTAGCGGGTGGTCCGGAAATGTCGGCGAAGCCCCGCCTGCTGTGGGAGTTGTTGTCCACCAAGATGATTCGACCGTGGACGGCGCGCGGCAGGCACGAGGAAACCGTGCGAATGGTCGCTCGGAGCGAGTTGCCAACAAACCGGGATAAGTGTTTCGCCATGACCCATGGACTCGCTGCTACGCCCTGGGGTTTACCTGATAAATTCTGTCGGGATTTCCGTCCGCGGTCCCGCGGTGCGGGGAGGAATAGGCTCTGACTGACAGGATCACTGTGATCTCCACATCCGTGAGAGCCATCTGTTCTCGCGCATGGATCACGGTGGTCGAGCTCTGTCCGGGTCCGTTGGGCATCAGTGCAAGACGTGAACCAAAATTCGGGAGGACAGCTTGTCGACGCACATTGCCGTAGCTCGGGGGGCGGCCACGCCGGACGTGGCCGGCTCGACCATTGTTGACGACGTCGAGAAGGAGTGGTTCTTCGGCCCGCAGAATCGCTGGTACCTGGTGGTGCGGTTCGTCGCATTCGCCGGTCTGATCGTCTCACTGCTGCGGTTCACCTACAGCGATCCCCGGATCAGCGCGCTGCTGGTGGTGATCTTGCCGCTGGCAGCCGTTTCGCTGATCAGCCTGTACACGTCAACCCACCGGCGGCGGATGACGTTGGACGAGCATCGGGAGAAGGTGCTGAGCTGGTCGGCCCGCCAGGATGGCTCGGCACCCTCCGTCGACGTGTTCCTACCGACGGCTGGTGAGCCGCTGGCGGTGCTGGTGAACACCTACCGGCGGGTCGCCGCGATGCGATATCCGGGAACCGTTGCGGTGTACGTGCTCGACGATGGCGGACGATCCGAGGTGGCCGCCCTCGCAGAGGAACACGGTTTCCAGTACCTGAGTCGCCCGGACCGTGGACGCATGAAGAAGGCGGGCAATCTCGCCTTCGGCTACTCGCAGTCGTCCGGGGATGTGATCGCCGTGTTCGACGCCGACTTCGCCCCGCGGGAGGACTACCTGCTGGAGCTGATGCCGTACCTGGACGATGGTTGGGTGGGGATCGTGCAATCTCCGCAACACTTCCAGACCCACGGGCTGAATTCCTGGCTGGAACGCGCGGCGGGCGCGACGCAGGAACTGTTCTACCGCTGGGTACAACCCTCTCGTGACGCGCTGGGCGCGCCCATCTGTGTCGGCACGTGTGCCCTGTACCGGCGGTCCGCGCTGCGGAAGGCCGGTGGGTTCGCGCAGATCGCCCACTCCGAGGACGTCCACACCGGTGTCAAGATCATGGGCGCGGGCTACGCGGTGCGCTATGTGCCGGTGATCCTGGCGAAGGGGCTGTCCCCGGCAACGCTCGCCGCGTTCATCAGCCAGCAGTACCGCTGGTGCGCCGGTTCGGTGACCTTGATGATCGATCGAGATTTCCATGCCATGAAGTTGACCCTGAAGCAGCGACTCTGCTTCTTCAGTGGTTTCGGCTACTACATCACCACGGCATTGACCGCATTCGCGGTGCTGATCCCGCCGATCTTCCTGCTGTGGGTGGCACCCCAGGCGATCCATCCCCGTAACTACCTGTGGCTGGTTCCGCTCATCCTGGTGTATCCGCTGATCATGGTGATGCACCGCGGAAACTGGCGGTTGAGCGTTCTTCGGCTGCAGCTGATCTATTCGTATGCGCACGCAGTGGCCATCTGGGACACCTACCGGGGTCGGACAGCCGAGTGGGTCGCGACCGGCACGGTCTCCCGCACCCCGCTCAGCGTCAAGGTCATCCGGCTCATGGTGGTGTGGATCGTGCTGACCCAGACCGCGCTGTGGGCCGGGGTCGGCCGCGTCCTCTGGGACGGAGCGGTATCGGTCAGCGACCTCTGGCCGCTGATCTGCCTGGCCGTTTTTGCCGCCTACATCGAATTGCCGATCGTCGCCCAGGGTGTGAAGGGAGCGGGTGGCTCCATTCTCCCGACCGGCGCGCGATGACCGATATCAAGGACCCGCCCACCATGGCCGGGTCGCGTCGTCCGAATGCGGTGACGCCGGTCGGCCTGACCTACCCCCCGATGACCACCGTTCGGCGTCCCCAGGGACCAGGTGGGCGGATCCGCTGGCGGAATCCACCGCTGGCACTGGTTGCGGTGCTGATCCTGCAAACGGCTCTTGCCCTCCGGCTGAACGGGTCGGTCGCGACCGACGAGGCGACCTACCTGGTGGCCGGGCATCAGTTGCTCGCTCACCTGCTCACCGGCACGCCGGCCCAGGATTACGGCACGTACTTCTCCGGGATGCCGGGCCTGTACCCGTTGCTGGCCGCGTCGGTGGATCAGCTGACCGGGATCATGGGCGTGCGACTACTGAGCCTGCTGTGCATGCTGGTTGTCAACATCTGTCTGTTCGTGATCACCGTGGGGTTGTTCGGTCGCGCCCCGGCCTTCTTCGCCTCTCTCGTGTTCGCCATCGGGTCGGGTGCGGCCTTCCTGAGCTGGTACGCCACGTTCGACGCGACGAGCCTGGCATTGCTGGCCACGGCCACGATGCTGGCCTTCAAGATCGGTAGTCGGCCGCGAGCCCGGCAGTTGCTGATCATCGGTGGTTTGCTCGTGCTGGCGGTGGCGGTGAAGTACGTCGTCCTGGAGTTCGTGCCGGCGGTGGTGGCGATCGTCGCGCTTCGCGGTCTGCGACAGAACGACTGGCGTCGGGCGGCCGCGCACATCGCGATCGTGGGTCTGGGGGCCGGCATCGTTGCGGCGCTCGCCTTCTCGATGGTCTCGCCCAGCGACTGGGTCGGGTTCACCGCGACGTCGAGCGCTGGTCGGCGGGTGCTGTTCAGCATTGACCGGCTGAGCCTGCTCGGACTCAGCTGGTCCTACATCGGGTTGTGGGTGCTGCTCGCGTTCGTCGGTCTGGTGATCACCTTCGCGCAGCGGCGGTGGCGCTGGGAATCGACGTTGGTGTTCGCGACGGGCCTGCTGCCGATCGTCACTCAGGTGATGCTCACCGAGGCCACCTCGCTGCACAAGCACACGACCTTCGGGTTCTTCTTCGCCGCTCCACTGGCCGGATTGGCGGTGGCCACCGGGTTCGCCCATGGCCGTGACCGCGCGCGTTCCGTCGGGGGACCGGCCGAGCGGGTTCTGCGGGCAACATCGCCGCGTCCGTCGGCGGGGCCGGCCACGGCCGACAGGCTGCGATCTGCCACCCGGCTGGGTGCGCCCGTGGTGGTCGCGGTGTGGCTGTTCGTCCTGCTGGGCTCCGGCATGGCCTCGGCCTCAGAGATGCAGTTCGGCTGGCCGCACCAGGATGAGGTCGTGCAGGCGCTGGAACCGTATGTGACGCCGACGGGCCACTACCTCGCCGACAACCCGAGCATCCCCGGCTATCTGTTCGCCGACAGCACCGAGCCGAGTCAGTGGGCCTCGCCGTCGTTCTTCGGGTACCCGATCGACCATCAGATGGTGTACACCCAGCGTGCATTGGATCAAGCCGTCGATGACGACTTCTTCGATGCCATCGTGTACCGGTCGTCGACGTTCACCGATGTCCAGGCGGAAGCCCTGCTGCCGATGATCGCCGAGCATTACCGGCTGGCCGCAACCATTCCCTATGACA
The DNA here is from genome assembly GCA_038322925.1 of Mycobacteriales bacterium. Classification (GTDB taxonomy): domain Bacteria; phylum Actinomycetota; class Actinomycetes; order Mycobacteriales; family Nakamurellaceae; genus Nakamurella. The sequence goes on along the minus strand of JBBQGJ010000293.1, from coordinate 4,419 downwards.
GTGGGAATTCATGGTACGTGTGGATCCCGCTCCGGTGAATTCGTTTCTCGAATTCTCTTCCTGACCAACCCGAATTCGTCGACAGCGGCCGCAGGCCTGTCACTGGTATTCGCTCGGTCCCGGTGGGCCTTGCGGAAAGAGGCGCAATGATGCTCCGCCCTCCCGCACCGTCACGTCCGATCGCTGTGCTCATCACGGGCGCGGTCGTGCTCGCATTCGGAATGGTCGTTGCGCCCACGGCGTCGGCCACCCCGGGTCCGGTCGTTCCCCGGCCGGGTTCGGCGGTCACCGCGGACAGTCTGCCCACGGTGCAGGTCGACGGCGTGGTCTGGTCCCAGGCCGTGGTCGGGAACACGGTATACGCGGGTGGCAATTTCACCTCCGCGCGTCCAGCCGGATCTCCGGCGGGCCAGAACACCACCACGCGGAACAATCTGCTCGCCTACAACCTCACGACCGGGCGGTTGATCGACTCGTTCGCGCCGTCACTCAACGGGCAGGTCCAGTCGGTGGCCGCGTCACCGGACGGCTCCCGGGTGTACGTCGGCGGCGATTTCACCTCCGTAAGCGGGGTGACCCGCTCCAGAATCGCGGCGTTCAGCACGTCGACAGGCGCCTTGGTGGCGTCCTTCAACGTCAGCCTCGGAAGTCGGGTGAAGGCCATTGTCGCCACCAACAGCACCGTCTATGTCGGTGGCCAATTCACCTCCGCGAACGGGCAGCCACGAGAACGGTTGGCCGCGTTCAACGCGGCGAACGGTGCACTCCTCGGGTGGAATCCCGGCGCCGACTACACCGTCAACGCACTGGTCCTGACACCCGACGGATCACGAATCATCGCGGGCGGCGCCTTCCAGAACGTGGCCGGCCAACCCGCCTACGGCCTGGCCTCGATCAGCCTCAGCGCGGGCACCCTGCTTCCGTGGGCGGCGACCCAGAAAATCCAGGACGCCGGAGTGCACGCGGCCATCACCAGCCTGAGCACCGACGGCACCGCGGTCTACGGCACCGGGTACGTCTTCGGGTCCGGCGGGAACCTGGAGGGGGCATTCTCGGCCCGCCCCGATTCCGGGACCATCAACTGGATCGAGGACTGCCACGGCGACACCTACTCCGCGTTCTCGACCGGGCAGACCGTCTACACGGTCAGCCACGCGCACTACTGCAGCAACCTCGGCGGGTTCCTGCAATCCGACCCGACGTCGACCAACATGCGGCACGCCGTGGCGTTCACCGCCACTGCCACCGGGACACTGAACCACGATCCGTTCGGATATACCGACTTCTTCGGTAACCCCAGTCCGTCAATGGTCGACTGGTTTCCGGACCTGGCCATCGGCAGCTTCACCGGACAGAATCAGGCTGCGTGGTCTCTCGCGGGAAACAGTCAGTACGTGGTCGTCGGGGGCGAATTTCCCACCGTCAATGGCGTCGGGCAACAGGGACTGGCGCGGTTCGCGGTCACGCCGATCGCGCCCGCGAAGCGTGGCCCGGTGGTGACCGGAGCGAAGTTCACCCCCGGTCTGCTGCAGGCCGGACCGCACACCGTGCGGGTGGCATTCGACGCGAATTGGGATCAGGACGATATGACCCTGACGTACAAAGTTGTCCGGAACAGCGACACCGTCGCGCCCCGGTACACGGCGACGGTGGACTCCACATTCTGGAATCGACCCGGCCTCGGGTTCATCGATCAGCTCCCGGCCACCGACCTTGCGGGCACGACCTACCGGTACCGGCTCTACGTCACCGACGCCGCAGGCAATCAGGTCGCCGGCGACACCGTCACCATCACCACCGCGGCCCCCACCACGTTGGGCAGCTACGCGCAGCTGGTCGTTGATCAAGGCGCTACGACGTATTGGCGGCTGGGCGAGGGATCCGGATCCCTGGCGATCGACCATGTCGGCTACAACGACGGGCGGGTGTCCGCGGGTGTGACCCGCGGGACCAGCGGCGCGATCACCGGCGATGCCGACACCGCGTCGACGTTCAACGGCACTCCGACCGGACTGGTTGCCACCCAGGCCCCCACTACCGGACCCAATACCTTCACCATCGAGGCATGGTTCAAGACCACGACGACCAGCGGCGGCAAGATCATCGGTTTCGGCAACCTGCCGGTCGGTAACTCCAATTTCTACGACCGCCAGCTGTACATGGACAACAGCGGGCGGATCTGGTTCGGCGTCAACAACGGGGCCACCAGAATGCAGAACACTGCGCAGAGCTACAACGACGGGAAGTGGCACCAGGTTGTCGGCACGCTGGGCCCGAACGGAATGAACCTCTACGTCGACGGAACGAATCTGGCCACCCGATCCGATGTCACCACCGCCGAGCCCGGAACCGGGTACTGGCGGGTCGGTGGCGACAATCTCAAAGGTTGGGCGTTCACCCCGACCAGCGCCTATCTCGACGGCGCCATCGACGAGGTGTCCATCTACCCAACGGTTCTCGCCGCCGATCAGGTGCACACCCAATATCTGACCGCAACCACCAGCTCTCCCGCAGCGGCACCGGCCGGGTAGCCAGCACTGGGTAGCCGGCACTGGGTAGCCGACACTGGGTAGCCGACACTGGGTAGCCGGCACTGGGTAGGTGTTCGCCGAACCGGGTTGTGCGGGCTCGGGCCGCCGGGAGGGTGCGGCCCGAGCCTGGCTCAGCTGGCACTGATCAGCACGTTGGACACCGCATGCCGGTCGGTGCGATTGCCGTCCGAGGCGGCGAATCCGACAAGGGTGCTGGTGGGCAGCGTCACGGTGGAGGTGAGCACCTGCAGGCCGTCAACGGTGACGAACAGCGTGCCGCCGGATACCACGACGGTGATGTGGTGCGGGGCCCGCAACGGCGGAGTGGTGGCGGATGTCGCCTTCCAGACCAGGTCTTTGATGGATGCCGGGTTGAACCCGGTGGCCAGGCCGACGAAGTTGCTGGAGGGGTCGGTGCCGTTGAGATAGGTGTCAAGGGCGACTGCGAATCCGGGGATGCCGGACCACCCCAGACCCCCGCCGGACTGGCCCTTGGAGGTTGCCTTGGCGCCGGCGGCGACGTCACCGAATGCCAGCGCCGTCCCGTCAGCGTTCGTGCCTCCGTCGATCACCGAGTCGAACGAGATGCCGAAGGAGCTGGCCCCGGTGATCGCAGTTGGCCAGAAGGCGGTACCTGCGGAGTACTTGGTCAGCGTGTCGGTCAGTTGCAACCCGCCGTTGGCCAGAGTGGCGGTGCCGTTGCGTTGCCAGCCGCCCGCCGTCGGCGAGGGGATTGTCGCCATCGGTGCCTGGGGCTGGACGGCATTGCTGGCCGCGGAGGCGGGGCCGGTGCCGGAAGAGTTGGTCGCGGTCACCGTGAAGGTGTACGGGGTGCCAGGCGTCAGGTCCGCGATCGCTGCTGTTGTCACCGGCAGCGGCCCCGCGACGGTGACAGATTTGCCTCCAGGGCTGGCGGTCACGGTGTACCCGGTGATCACGCCCGCTCCGGTATTGGAAGGGGCGGTCCAGCTCACGGCCGCGCTGGAGCTCGCGGCGCCCGCGGCGACCGCTGTCGGGGCTCCGGGGGTGGTGACCGGGGTGGTGGAGGCGGTCAGCAGAACCTGGCCGTACGCGGAGTAGGACGCGAGCGACGCGGGAGTGCTGTCGATGACGAAGTTGCCGCTCGCCACGGTGTCCGGATGGTCGAAATAGCTGACCACCTTGAGGTTGGGGAACTCTCCGTCGGTGAGTGACTGACCGGCTCCGGTGAACCAGTCGGCCTTCGCTGTCGGGTTCGTCGGATCCTCGACGACTCCGTACTCGGCGAGCATGAAGGGCTTCGAGCCGTATCCGTTGGCGGTCAGCCAGTCGTAGAAGGGCCTGATCGTGTCGGCGAAGCTGCGCCACGGGTTGCCGCGGTTGTAGGGGTCCCAGGCGATCCAGTCGACGTAGGCATCCCCCGGGTACAACGCCTGGAACTGGGCGATCTTGCTGTCGGACGTCACTCCCATGAACACCGGGGTCCAGACGGCGTTGGTGACCCCGTCGGTGGCAAAGCGGTCGTGAATATGGCGCCAGGCGGCGACGTATTCGGCGGCCGTGCCGCTGACGCCGATGCTGGATTCCGGTTCGTTCTGGAAATTCAGCCACACCGGCACTCCGAGCGCGGCGATTCTTCGAGCAGCCGCATCGATGACAGAATCCTCGGCACCTCCGGCGATGCTCGCCCATTTGACCGTCGTGCCGTCCTGACGGGTGCCTATCCACGTCAACAGCAATTTCTGGCCGGCGACCGCGCGGGCAGATTCGGCGGAATCAGGAAAGGCGGTGTTCCATTGGTGGTAATTGTGGAGAACGTCGACGCTACGTCCGATCGTTTGCTGGTGCGCGGCCACCGATTGCTCCCAGGTCTGTGTGCCGACCTTGTGGGTGGCCACTCCCGTCAGAA
>JBBQGJ010000292.1:0-8902 GCA_038322925.1 Mycobacteriales bacterium | reverse complement strand
GGGTGCCGGGCCTCAACCCGGGAACCCGACTTCGCTGACCAAAGCCTGGCGGCCTCGACGGTCAGAACCCCGGCCGAGGTCAGATGTGCTGTCACCTGGGGAAACACCGGAGGCAACAACGATCTAGCCCTGTAGTACTAGTCGGTGTGGGTCCGGACGCAGCCCAGCAATTCAATGAGGTCCGACTGCCGTCCGGAGTTGAGCCCTACGACGAGAACATTAATTCCGAGCGCATTGTCGCCGTCGGCGACCTCTACTACATCTACCAGCACGAGAAGATCGGCGTTTTCAAGGTCGTTCAGAAGTTGAAGCAACTTTTCGAGGCCGGTGCGGTCCGTCTGTCCGGCGGCGACGGCGCCTTTCGCCTCTACCAGTTCGACCGCCGCGACGTACTCAGATACACCCGAACCGATCGGATCGCGGCCTACCGACGGGTTCTCGGCTACGGCCAAGGACTAGGGGCCGGGCAGAGTAGGCCGAACACCGACTTCCACATGCTGTTCGCGCATTTCACGAATCAGGTGACTCTGTTCTGGCGGGACAAGCGGATCAGTGATGTCATCCGGGAGCGGGCTCTGGATCCGAGCTTCGGTTCCATCGCTGTGGTTCGCCGGGCCGGACTCGACCTGCGGAACAACCTCAAGTTCACCTCATTCGGCCACCTGAACGTATTGCGGGTCGAGGTCATGCAGCTACTCGAGGAGTGCTTCCGGATCCTCGATTCCGAAGATGTGAAGAAGCTTTCGGTGCCGACAACGCCTGGGATGTAGTTGACGAGGTACTGATCCGTTACTTCGACGAGCGGCTGCAGAGCAGCCCGCGTCAACGCATGGCGGTCACCGGTCGCGACACCCTCAGGTGGCTGTCCGCAAAGCACGTCATGGAGACCGCACGCGGCCAGTTCGAGGCTCTGCTGATGCAGATCGCGGAGTCGGCTGAGGAGTGGCTCACCTCTGCTCAGGCGATGAGCCTCGCTAGGCGAACCGGTAGCGATCGCGTCATGCCCTGGGAGCAGATGGGGCAGTCCGGCATCGCGGCACCGCACGCCGAGCGAAGCCCTGTCGTTTTCCCGGACTCGCAGCGCCGAACGCCAATGTACGCGCGGCGAGGCGGAGCCGGCACCTACCGCGGTGGTCTGTCGGGTAGCCGCGCGACGGTCGGTGCCGCTCGTCCGCCACGCCGGTGAGCTCGCCCACGCCGGTGAGCTCCCCCACGCCGGTGAGCTCCCCCAGACCGGTGATGCGGACCGGCACGGACCCCCGACTCGCCGACGTCCTACGTCGCGCTCGCGCTCTTCACGGAATCCGACTTGCGCAGCTCGCGCATTGGCTGGCCATCCCTTCGGTCAGCGGCGATCCGCGTTTTCGCCGGGACCTCGTCAGAGCCGCCGGCTGGCTCGCAGATGCACTCGGCCGAATTGGCGCCCGAGTCGCGATCGTCCGTGCCCCGGGGGCGGGTCCAACGGTCGTCGGCGAATGGATCGGTCCCAGGGGGGCGCCCGTGATGGTGTTCTACGGGCACTATGACGTCAGACCCGCGGGGGTCGGCTGGATGACACCGCCTTTCAAACCGACGATCCGCGGCCGGTACATGTTCGGCAGAGGGACGAACGACGACAAGGGCCAGCTCTTCGCCATACTTGCCGCTCTGGGTGCATGGCACGATAGCGGCGGCGTGCCCATCTCCGCGATCTTCATCGCCGACGGTGGAGAGGAGATCGGCAGTCCCGGGCTGCCCGGCGTGCTTGGTGCGGTCGCTCAACGCATCCGACCCGACGTTGTCGTCGCTTGCGACACCGAGCGGAGCAATTCCGGAGCTCCGACCATCACCATCTCCCAGCGGGGACACGTGGGCATTGACATCGCGGTCGATGTCGGGGGTCAGTCGGTGCACGCCGGCCGCTTTGGGGGAGCGGTCGTGGATCCGTCATCAATCCTGATTGCTGTTCTGCAACGGCTGCGTCGCCTCGTCGCTACGTCGCCCCACCTCGCGCCGAGCGAGGACGGCATGTCCCGTCTCGCCGTGCACTCCGTAACCGATGCCGATCTTCTGAGCGCAGCGCGCGGACGCGCGGTTGTTGGTTCGCACCTTCATCGCCGCGTCACCAACGGCACGGCATTCACGGTGAGCCGGCTCGCCGCAGGCACCGGAGGCGGGTCGATACCGCACACGGCCAGCGCCCACGTCGACATACGTGTCCCGCCTGGAACGGACACGTCCCGGCTTGCCCAGCGGCTGGAGCGCGGTGCAACCACCTCTGCGCGGAGCGGGGTACGCGTGCGCACTGCACTCGTCGCCCACCCCGGACATTCTGCGGTTCCAGACGCGCCGACGCTGGCCGCTGTCGACCTGGCCAGCCGGCGGGCATTCGGTCGCCCGGCGGTCCTTGTGCGATCCGGCGGCAGCCTGCCGGCCGCGTCGATGATGTTCCGGGCCTTTGACTGCGCACCCACGCTGCTCGGATTGGGGACCCCGGCCGGCGGCGCTCATGGTCCGAACGAGTTGTTGGACATCCCTGGGTGGCGCAATTCGGTCGAGATGTTGGTCCGTTTGGTGCGCTATTCCTGCCCTCCATATACCCAGAGTCATACGTCGGATGGGCATTGGACAAACAGATCAGAAGGGTGCGAAGTCCGATGGCCAAAGCCAGTGTGGAACCATCTCAAGATCTCACACTGAGCCCTGGGATGGGACCACCGGAGTTTCCAGGGTTCTGGCGTCGAACGTAACGGGTGGGAGGACTCGAATGGACTTGAGCGGGGAGCCCGGGGAGTTCGTTCCACTGCTGAATCGGTCGGCGCCGGGTGGCGTGCTGCCATCCCAACAACCGCGCTTTCCGCGCGAGGCGATCGCACACGAGGGTTCGTCCGATGATGCGATGCGGGACAGCGTTCGCGCGTCTCTCGTTTTCGTGCTCAGGGATCTCCTGCTGCAGGCGGAGAGGGGTGCCTTGCAACTCGAGGTCGTGGCGGGCCTGGGCCTGGCCGCGGTACTCGAGCACCAGAACCTCCGATGTGCCTTGGTGGTCGAATTGCAAGACAACGGACATGGCCTCAGTCCGCGCGAGATGCAGATCGCTCGGATCGTCGCCAACGGCGCCACCACTCGGGCCATCGCTGGCATGCTCGACATCAGCCTGTGGACCGTGTCGACCCATCTCCGGCGGATCTTCGCCAAACTGGGTGTGAACAGCCGAGCGGAGATGGTTGCACAGCTGTTCGGGGTGCCCCATCTGCCGCCCGATGACTGACGCCGTCCGGTGCCTCTGGCCGATCGGGACCACCTGGCTGATCGGGACCGAGCGGCGACGGCTCGCCTGCCATGGGCAGGAACCCCTGGGGTGGTGGTAGCGCCTTCGGGGTCAGTGACTACCACGGCCGCTCGGCACCAACGCCCACCGCACAGGCCTACCCGAAGTCGACGGTACCCTGGTCACAGACCGCCGGTCGATACCGAGCAGGGCAGCGACCTGCACCACCGTCAGCGCGGCATCCCTTCATCGACTGAACATCCTCCAAATTCAGAGTCGGATTCGGCATTGCGCGACCTCCTTGTTGATCTGTGACACCATCTGTGTAGCGGTGACACAGGAGTATCACTCGGGGCAGCCTTGTGCAACCACGGTCTAGGGTGTGTACTCATGACACAGGACGACTCCCCCGGACGGTCGTGGGCACGCGCATGGACGAGGACCATCGGGATGCAAGTGCAGGCCGCACGCCGACGTCGAGGTCTCTCCGCGCAGGACGTCGCTGAATTAACCGCCAAGGTCGGATTTCCGATCAGCCGAAACACCATCGCCTCACTGGAGAATGGCCGTAAGGACCAGATTTCCATTCAGGAAATCATGACTATTGCGCGTGCGCTGGAGATGGCGCCGTTATACTTGATCTTTCCCGTTGGACAAGTCGAATCCGTTGAGCTTCCAGGCGGCATTAGTGCTCACCCATTGTGGGCAGCACACTGGTTCACTGGCGAGCACGAGGCAGCACCAGAGTCCGTTGACGAAGTAACTGGCCGTCCCACGTGGGGCGAGGGAAAGCCCACCGTGCGCACTAACGTCGAAGCACTCACGTTCATGGGTAATGATTCTGGGCCTTTTTACAGTGCCCGCAGCGCCGAACATCGCATAACTCAGGCCACCACTCATGTCAACTCCGCACTTGAAGGTATCAAACACTTCAGAGCCGCGGAGACAGCGGCGCATCGCGATGCCTGGCGTTCCCTGATCCTCCTGCATTTGAAGCTCGCGGAGCAATTGGAGCAGCAGGCCGGTGAATTGTACGACTCCGTGGGGATCGAGAGCATTTGGAACATGTCCCGGGCGTGGCGCAAAGACCGGATCGACGAGGTTGTGAACGAGATTGACGCAGAAAAGTGACACGGCGCCGGCAAGCCAACGAGGGCGGAATTTCCAGTTACTCCACCAAGGGCGGCACCGGTATCGGATCGACTTCACCGCTCCTGACGGGAACGGTGGCGCTGCTCGTCAAACGAAGGGTGGTTTCCTCACCCGCGAAGCGGCGGGAGATGCCCTCCTCGACGCGAGGGCAAAGGTCAAGGCCGGCACCCATCTGCGGCCGATGAAGGTCACGGTTGCCGGCTACATGGGGGAGTGGCTGGACGGGTTGCGCCTCCGGGATACAACTGTGGCGCTGTACCGACGACTGAACCGGCTCCACGTCGCACATCGGGTCCGTGCGGCTGGACCTGCTCTCGAGATGCTCGACAGGCTGTACGGCACGCTCGAGCGGGGCGGTCTGAGCCTGTCCACCAACAGCAAAGGTTCACACCCTTATCTCCGGAGCACTGAGCAGAGCAGTCAGCTTCCGGCCGGCTACCAATGAACCCCGCGGCGAAGGCGAACCCGCCGCCATCGGCGGTGGAGGCCGCGCCGGCCGAGATGACGGTCTGGAGCCGCCGCAGATCGGATCCTTCCTCCGATGGGCTAAGGAGGGCCGCCCCGAGTGGTACCCGATGTGGCACGTTCTCTTCGCAACGGGGGTGCGCCGCGGCGAGCTGGTCGGGCTACGGTGGCCCGACGTCGACCTCGCGAGACAGACGCTCACAGTCCGTCGGTCCGTGTCCATCATCTCCGGGGAAGGCCCCGGAACCCGCAGGATCGTGATCGGGCCGCCCAAGAACAGGAAGGTGCGCATCGTTGCGCTGGACAGCCACACGATCGCACTGTTGAAGGGCTGGAGACTGCTCCGCGCCGAGCTCGGGCTGGTGCTGGTGACGCGTGACGCCTACGCCTTCGGAGGAGCGGACGGCAACCATCGCGAGCCGGTCACACTCGCGGCGACGTTCGGCGCCCATCTCCATGCCGCTCAGCGGAAGCTCGGGCCGGACCTGCCGGTGATTCGCTTCCACGACAGCCGCCACTCACACGCAACGTCGTTGTTACTGGCCGGCACCCGCGTCCAGGTGGCCGCTGATCGGATCGGGGACGACCCGGCGACGATGCTGCGGGTCTACGCGCATGTGCTTCCTGGGCAGCAGCGGCAGGCCGCTGAGGCTGTTGCCGCGCTCGTAGTCACATAGTCGCACACATGATCATGGCCATCGGCCGCCGGGTCGCTCTGACCAGCGTCTCTGTGGTGCCCCCGGTGAGACTCGAATTCTCCCCACGCTCGCACAGTTCCTCGCTGAACTGTCCTGCTGACCAGCGGAAACGGGTCGGCAGGGGATGGCCGGGGATGACGCCAGACGGGCGCGCTGCGGACCAGCTGCGGACTGGCCGAAGATCACCACCGGCCCTGCCTTACGTCATGCGGCGCGGATCACGGCCGCATCGGCGTGACAGAACGGCCGCCCGGCCGTCTCATCCCTCGTGACCGCCAACCTGACCGACTACCACCGGGCCGCGGACGGGTGGGCCGAACTGGACGTAGACCACTGGACAGCCGAACTCCGCGCCGCCGGCTGGGTCGGGAACCTGCGACGCCGGCCGCGCGGCCCGATCGTGGTCTACCGCGGCCAGTCCGACGTCCGGTCACAACTGTCGCTGTCCTGGACCCGGTCACGACACAACGCGCTGCACTTCGCCCGGCGTCACGTCACGATCGCCGCGACCATCGACCGTGCAGCGGTCACGGCGACGGTATGGCGCGCGGTCGCCCCGCCGGCCGCCGTGCTCGGAGTCGGTGACGACACGATCGGAGAGCACGGCGAGATCCTGACCGACCCGGCCTGCCTGCTGGACGTGCGGCCGGTGCTGCAGGTAACCGGCGACGCCTGGCCGTACCGGGTCCGCCGGATCACGGCGCAGTTCGCGCAGAACGACATGAGCCGGTAATTGCGGAATTTTCCGCAATTCCGGCCGCAGAGCCGGCGGTCAAGCCACGACCGTTGCCGTCAGGTCCGGCGGCGGCGGGCCTTGCGGACCGCAAACACGCTCGGCGCGAGGACATCCTCGGCGGTCGCTCGGGCCTCCTCCAGCTTCGACCTGGCCCGGACTCGCTGGCCGCACGGCAGCGCGACGGTCCGGCCCAGCTTGTCGCCTGCGACGTGGTGCAACCTCGCGCAACGAGGGCACCTGACCACGAACGAGATCGGTCGGGTCTCGATCACCCCGATCGGCTCGCCGGCCAGCTGTGCCAGCTCACGGCGGGCCGCGGCCATCGCCGCTTCGGTCTGCAGCGGCCCCGGCTCTTGACCACCGGCCCGGTACGGCGACACCGCGGGTCCGGCTGGCGGCGCGGTCCTGTAGGGACTCGGCGCCTCTGCGGCGGTCAACGGTGCAGAGCCATCGCAGGGCCGAAGGACCCGGCTCGTCGGTCCCGGACCTGCGGCACCGGCAGCGAGCTATGGAGCCGCGGCCGGCAGCATTCCACGGTGACACCGGCGATCGCGTTCGATCCCGCGGCGCAGAGCATCAGGTGATGGACATCCCCGGCCAGCATCCAATTCACATCCGTGACGGCGCCCCGGTAGTGGTTGATATCCCCACGGACCCACGGCGACGCGCTCAGTTCGCCCCACGCCGCCCTTTCGGCCATCACCGGGTCAGTGACGGCCAACCAGATCGACGTCCCCAGTCCGTTCGCCACGGCATCCACCACGCGGCCGACGCGGCGGGCTCCCGGGTCGTGGCTGTCAACGACCGGCGTGAGCACAGAGAGTCCGCGGAGCGAACCTATCCGAATGGGAACCTCACCGGGCCGACCCCAGTCGGCGGCGCTGTCCAACGGGATCGTGACCAGCACCCAACGGCCGTCGACGGGCCGGCCGGCGCGCTCGCCCAACGATCGCAGCGCGTAACCCGGCGTTCTTGCGACTGACAGCGCGTCGCTGACGGCCCGCTCGGAGCCGTTTGCGAGGGACAACAACCGCGCTCGGCGCGAGTCGGAGATCATGCTGACGATTGTCGCTCACGTCACGGAGCGCAGCGAGGGTCACTCTCTGCAGCTGGGAGAGATCGGCGTAATGGATGCCTTCGAAGCGCATCGGGTCGACCAGGTCCAAGGACATCTTCGCGGCGGCCGGGCAGCGGACCCGCATCACGAGGGTCCCGTACCGCGGCACACCGGGCACGTGCACCCGAAGGCCCTCGGTCACCAGGTAGTCGCTGACGTCGACGGACTGGCGGCGGGTGCGCATCGCTGCAGCACACCACGCTGGCCGGACAATCAGGATCATGAGCGCGACGCCGGTGACCGCGAAACAGCAACGAGCCAAGATCGCGCGGGCAGCTGCAGCGCAGCGCCGCGCCGAACGGGAAGCGCAACCGCCCCGCCCTGGACGGACGGGCCTCTACGCCGGCAGCCGCACGCGCACCCGACCGTCGTCGTCGTGTTTCGGGCCGGCGCAGCGGCGCATCATCTTCGGCCGGAGCGGCGGCGTCTGCGCGTTGTGCGGCCGCCCGATCCTGTTCGGGATCGACCCGCGCAATGACTCCGCGTTCGTCGCCGGCCACGTCGTCCCGCACGCTGACGGCGGCCCGACCACGATCGAGAACAGTCGCGCCGAGTGCCGGAAGTGCAGCGCCCGGGAAGGGAACCGACGCCTGCGGCAGCTCTACGCCGCGAAGCGACGACGGCGGCAGCTCGACGCCGGGCAGCTGACCTTCCCGGTCGTTGGGGAATTTTCCGCAACGACGTTGTCGGCGCCGGAAGCGGTGAGCGCGTTCGCCCATCTGCTGACGTAGCGTGACGGCCGGAACTGGCGGATTTCCGCCAGTTCGTAGTGACTTACGACACGAGCGGGCAGCGCACCGCAAGACTTACGGTCGCGGCCGGGACCTGTAATTCCCCCGGCGTAGTTACACCACGCGCGCCGGACTCGCCTCTGTCCATCCGGCTCGACTCGGCTCGATCCGCTCGAAACCGCTTATCCTGCAACGCCTTTCGGGGGTTCATGATCAACAGAGATAGACTCAGAGCGGCCTAGCGAGTAGCACCGGCCTTGGCGGTCAAAAAACACCGGGGCCTGACCGCAATTCTTTCGGCGCGGCGGATCGGTTGCGTGCGTGCGGTGCGGATCACATTCGCGCGCGGTCGTGTTCGTGTTCACTCTGCGTGATGCGCTGGCGCTGGGTCCTGGCCGCCGGGCAGGGCGCCGGGTGGTGGTGGTCAGGCGTGTCCGGTTTCGTGTCACGGTTCGCGGTTCCGTTACGCCGCGGCGGTCGGCGTCGGGGCTGGTGCCCTGCCGCCTTTCGTGGCTGGCGTCGGCGGCATTGCCCCCGCGTTCCGGCGGGGCAGGCCGGCATTGCCCCCCGGTCACTGCGGTGACCGGCCCCCTGTCTTACGGCAGGGGCGCCTGATACGAGGGTGCCCCCGGTTTCCTACAGTCGGCCCCGTCCGCGTGAGCCGTTCACGCCGTAGAGCACGGGCATGGGCGGCTCGATCTGGGCGGGCCGGTCGTCGGTGATCACGAGCACGTCCGCTTGGGCGACGCGTGC
>JBBQGJ010000291.1:0-8916 GCA_038322925.1 Mycobacteriales bacterium | reverse complement strand
ATGACTGGTGCCCTCGACGGTCAGCAGCACCGCGTTGAGGTCCTTTGCCAGATCCACCCCCTGCTGGTACGGCGTGGCCGGATCGCCCGTGGTGGAGATGACCAGCACCTGCGGCAGGCCGGGGGCGTTCGCGACGTGCGGTTGCATGGTGGGTGGGACGGGCCAATAGGCGCAGATGTCGTTGACCGCGCCCGGCGGGTCGCCGCTGGCCTGGAAGGGCGCCGCCGCCGCGTAGTCGGCGTTGAATTTCGTCACGACGGCCGGATCGGTGATCGCCGGGCCGTCGACGCAGCGCACGGCGTTGAATGCCTGCAGCGCCGGAGAGTAGTGCCCGGTCTCGTCGCGTTCGAAGTAGTAGTCCGCCAGGAACATCACGACGCTGCCATCGCCCTCCGACAGCTTCTGCAGCGCAATCGACAGCGTGGGCCAGAGGTCGTCCACGTAGAGGGCTTGGAACACGCCGGTGTTGGCGTCCGAGAACGACAGCACCCGGCCGTCCTTGAGCGCTAGCGGTGTGTCCAGTAACGGCCTGACCAGCGACTGGTAGGCCTGTGTTGCGGCGTCCGCATCGGTGCCCAGCACGCAATCGGACTGCTTCACGCACCAGGCGGCGAACTCGTCGAAGGCATGTTGAAAGCCCATCGCCTGGCCCAGCGACGACGCGATTGCGTCCTGGTTCGGATCCACCGCGCCGTCCAGCACCAACGCGCGGACATTCTGGCCGAACTGCTCGGCGTAGACGGTGCCGATGCTGGTGCCGTAGGAGAATCCCACGTAGGTCAGCTGGTTGTCCCCCAGCGCGGCCCTGAGCACATCGAGATCCTTTGCCACATCGCGGGTTCCGATGTTCGCCAGGAATGTCTTGCCGTCGATGCCCTCGTCCGCACCGGTCCGCGAGACACAGTTCTCGGCAATGCTTTTCAGCGCGGCATTGGCCGCGTCGACCTCGGCCTGGCTCCGCGTCCGCCACGCCGTGGCGCGGAAGGCGTCCCACTCCGCATCTGTCTGGCAACCGACGGCAGGTCGCGAGGCACCGACCCCGCGCGGATCCAATCCGACGAGATCGAAGCGCTGGTTGAGTTCGGCGACGCTGGCGTTGGTCACCTTCTCGGCGTCCGTCGGCTTCTCGCTCGTGACGTTGAGGGTCGCGACCGTATCCATTCCAGACACCCCGGGACCGCCCGGGTCGAAGACGGCCGAACCGATCCGGCCGGACCGGTCGGTCGCCACCCTGCGGAGCACACCCACCGTCACGGTGGGTCCGGTGGGGTCGTCGTAGGACAACGGTACGGTCAGCCTGGCGCATTGCAGCGATGCCGACTTGTACCGTTCCTTCTGGTCGGCGGACTCCGCGTAATTCGCGCACGGACCCCACGACAGCTGCTGGGAATAGAACGTCTCGAGCCCGGCCGGGACCGCGGCCGATGACTGCGCGGTCGACGAACCAGCGGTCGATGAACCAGCGGTCGATGAACCGGCCGACGCACTGCTCCTGGGCGCGGCGGTGATGCCGCCGGTCGACGCCGTCCCGCTCCCTGCCACCACGCCGGCGCCGCTGACGGTGCTGGAACAGCCGACGAGAACTACGAGCGTCATCAGCAGAGCGGTGATCAGCATCCCCCGATGGCGCCGCATCGGAATCTGACGACGACGGCTGACCATCGCTCGATCATGCCATCGACCTCCGACAACCCCCGCTGGGCGACGCATCCGCTGACGTCAGCCGGCACATGGGGCCGCGCTGATGCAGCCTGCGTGCGGGTTCGACGGCACTGGCGTCCGGGATGGATCTGCATGCCGTTTCGTCCGCGACAATCACGGCTGCCGACGTCCCTGTCGGCGTGGCACGGCACCATCTACCCAGCACGGCACCATCTACCCAGCCGGCACCATCTACCCAAGGAGGTGCGCCATGACGATCAGCACCCAGCCCAGCCGGTTCTACGACGCCGAGAGCGGCGGTGAACTGCAGCTCCAACTGCAGCCGGTCGGCGCGGAGTTCAAGATCCTTCGCCGGTTCGGGTACCGCGACCCGCATTACCGCGAGCCGTTCATCATCCCGGCCGACCCACTCACCTTCCGGACGGATCTCGCCTCGATCCCATGGTTCTTCGCCTGGCTGGTGCCGGGGCTGGGCACCCACCTGCCGGCGATCCTGGTCCATGACGCGCTCGTGCTGTCCAAGGGTGAGGCGCAGGCGCACATCGGCCCGGAAGTGGACAGGGAAGAGGCCGATCGGATCCTGCGGGACGCGATGGCGAGCCTGGGCACGCCCGTCATCCGTCGCTGGCTGATCTGGACCGGGGTCACCCTGGCCACCGCCGTCACCACCCTCACGCCGAGGTGGTACTGGCCGACCGTGGTGATCGGCACGCTGGTGGTGATCGTCGCCCTGGGCACGGTGGCCACCCTTGACCTGCTGGGCGTGTGGAACGTGTTGCCGTGGATGGGCGATCGACCGCTACCGGCCGAACTCGGTCTCGGCGCGCTCTTCGCGGTGCTGATCCCGGCGGTGCTGTCCGTCCTGTGGTTGCGATTGTGGCGAGCGGGCGTGATCACCGGTATCGCGCTGGCTCTGCTGCTGCACGTCACGGCCGCGGTGGTCGTGGTCTACGGCATCTACTGGGTCGCCGAATGGCTGGCGTCCGCCTCGCAGGGAGAAAAGCCCAGCCCGCAGGAGAACCTGCAGAATGCCGGCTCCTGATGCCGCACACCCGGTGGTGGTCGACGCCTGCGCAAAATGGCAGCGGAGATCAGCGGCGATCTGCGGTCTCGATATCGACCACCTCGGGGCTCGGTTGCACCGACGGCACGCGAGCACGCGATTCGTGCCACGACAACGCCGTCACCGCCGCGACGATGAGCGCGGCACCCACCCACTGTCCGCTCGTCAGCTCGGCCTGCAGCACCGTCACCCCGACAACCGCGGCCGTCAAGGGGTAGGCAAGTTCGGCAAGGGTGGCCCGGGACGCCGCCGTTCGCCGCAACCCCATGTAGTACAGCCACATCGCGAGAAGCCCTGGGATCAGCGCGATCCCGATGACGGACCAGGTGCTGGACAGGTCCGGCACCCAGAGCGGAGAGCCGGTGGCCAGCACGATGATCAGCGCGGTCGGCAGGCCGATCGCGAACCGCAGGGTGGTCAGCTCAACCGCGGTCAATCGCGGCGCCACGAACCTGCCCAGCACGGTGCCGGACGCCCAGAGCACGGCGGCGCCGAGCGCGAACAGGGCCACCGCGAGCCGGTCGACGGCGATGTCCAGCGGATCGGGGAACGCCAGCAGCCAGGCGCCGGCCAGAGCCGGCACCGCGAACCACAGGAACGAAACCCGCAACCGCTCGTGCAGCAGCAGCGCGGCGCCGGCGATCGCTATGACCGGCTGGAACTTCTGGATCACCGCGGGTGTCACCGGATCGCCGTATCGGAACGACAGCGTGAACAAGGTGGTGGCCACCGCCGAGGCACCGGCACCGATCGCCAGAACGGCGGCTTTGCCACCCCAGTCCAGTTTCCCGAACGCCCGCACCGCCCGCGGAAGGAACGGCAGCAGCAGCACCACCAGCACGGCGTGCTCGGCGAAGACGATCGTCGGAGCCTGCACCTGCTGGGCGAGCGGGAGTCGAAGGACCGCGTCGGTCCCCCACAGGGCGGCCGCCAGCGCGACCAGCCAGGTGAGATCCCGGGTACGAAAGGTGGTGGTCACGCCTGCAACAGCGCGATCAGCCGTCCCGCCATTCCCGATCCTCGGCGGACTTGCGTTCTTCCCGCTGACGGATGGTCTCCAGCGCGTTCGCGGCCTCCTCGGACGTCGCGAACGGCCCGAGCAGATCCTTTGCCTTGCTTTCCCCCTCGCGCTCCACCGAGCCGGTCTTGATGTTGTAGTAGAAGGCCGTGTGCTGGCCGATCTCATCTCCCATGCCAGCAGCGTGCCACTCCGGTCGCCCCGCCGCCGACCCGGCTGTCGGCCGCCGACCCGGCCGTCAGCCGCCGGTCGAGTCCGCCGGCTCCACCACGAAACGGTGGGTGGCCGGATCCGCGGACCGCAACCTGACCCGGATCACCGAGCCTTCGACCAGACCATCGGGCGGGCAGTGTGCGCGGACCGGCGGCTCGTGCAGTACCACGATCGCGCGGTTCCGCTCGGGTTCGATCTGCAGCACGGTGGCGGCGAATTCCTCACCCTCCCGGCCGTGCAGCACGAACGCGGCGACCGCCCCCGCGCAGGCCTTGGCCAGGGCCGACCCGCGGCGATCGGCAGACCCCATGGCCGATGGCAGTTCACCGAGCGCGTCGGTCACCCACCGCGGCACCGGCACGCCCGCGTGCAGGGACAGGCAGATCTCGGTGGCGAACCTGTCCGCCAATCGCCGCAGCGGGGCGGTGACATGCGCGTAGTCTGCGCCGACCCCGCTGTGCCCGCGGCGCTGCGGCGGCGCACCATCGAACGGCGTGTACCCCGCGCCTCGCAGCAGCCGCAGCGCGTCCTCCAGAAACGCTGCATCCCGCGGTCGGGCGCCGTTCAGCCCGGCGATCACATCGCCGGGCGGAACCGATGGCGGCCAAGGGATTCCCAGCGCCGCCGTCGCCTTACGCAGTGCCCGGACCTGGTCGTCGGTCGGCGCCGGGAGTGTCCGCAAGAGTCCGATGCCGCCGTCCAGCATGATCTTCGCGGCACACATCCCGGTCAACAGGCTGATTTCGGCGTTGAACTGCTCCACCGCCGTGATGCCCCGCAGCTCCAGTGTCCAATGCCCGTCCGACCCCCGGACGATCACCGAGTCAGGCAGATCAAGGCTGATCGCGTGCCTGTCCCGTCCACGCTGCTGTCTGAGCAGCCCGATTTCCGGAAGCAGTCCGATCGAGGGATGCAGCGTGCCGGCGTCGGCATCCGCCTGGACCTGCGGGTAGGCCAATTTCGCGACGGAACAGACCCTGGCACGGCGAACGTCGACATCGACCGGCTCACCGGTGGCGTCCAGCCGAATCGTCCAGAGGACTGCCGGCCGTTCAGTTTCGGGCAGCAGGCTCGCGGCACCCTCGGACAGTTCGACCGGATGTAGCGGGGTGTTGATGTCCGGGCTGTACAGAGTCGCACCCCGGCGCCAGGTCTCTTGCGCCAGCGGACCGTCGGGCGCGACGAACGAGGCGACGTCGGCGATGGCGTACCGCACCAGGTAGCCGTCACCCGACCGGTCCAGGTGCACGGCCTGATCCAGGTCCATCGAACCGGGTGGATCGACAGTGACGAATGGGATGTCGGTCGCGTCGCCGGCCGCCGGCACCGCCGTGTCGACCACTGCATCCCCCGCGCACGCCACCGCCGCCGCTTCGGCGACCGCGGCCGACGGGTACTGCGCAGGGATCTGCAGCTCCTGACGGATCGCCGAGAAGTCGATCGCGGCAGGCGGCGTGACGATCTTGCGCGCTGGCACGGGCACCACCACACGCTAGAAGGATCTTGGCCGATCCGCAGGTTCGCCGGCGTTGGCGCGTCGATGTTCACCAAGCCGTGACCGGCGACCGGTGGAGGCGCGGCGGGGTTGGACATATGTTCGCTTCATGCGTGACTGGGAGCGATATCGGTTGGACCGCCGGTACTACATGCCGACCGGCCGGGCCGCCGTCACCGAACGGGCACCACCGACCTGCCCCAACGGACACCCCTTGGGACCCGACCGCGTGCTGATGGGTTGTACATAGTCGGTCAGTGACCGGATCATCTCCGCGATGGTCGAGACCCGCTGGCAGGTTCGGTTCACGTTGGACGAGTTGCCGGTGCCGGTGGTGCCGTTAACGTTCGTCGAGCAGGCGTCTTCCGGCTTGGATGAGTGGCGTGCAGTGTCCGATGTCCGGTTGGCACGCCTTTCCTGGTGTCGCCGGACTTCCGGTACGACGTGGTGCTGAACGGCTATTTTACGAGCGCCCTGATGGTCGGCGCGGCGCCGATGACCCGGGAGGCACACGCCAGGGATGTGGCGGCCTTTCTATCGTTCCTGGGATCGGCGCGGTCGGGTCGGGGCTGGCGGGATGCGGACGAGTCGGACCATCTGGCGTATCTGCATTGGCGGCGACGGGATCCGGCCGGTCCTCGGGTGGCCGGGTCGACCTGGGATCGCGAGGTCGCCACGGTGAATCAGTTCTACCGGTGGGGCGTCCGGTCCGGCCATGTCGGGTCGAACCCGATCCCGCAGCTCACCCGCCGGACCGGTCCTCGCGAGTTCGACTGGTCCGAGCGTCGGGGTCTTGATGAGCTCCGGCCGGCGACCTATTCGCATGACGCGGTCCGGGAGCGGATCGAGTGGTTGCCGCCGGTGACGTATCGGGCCTGGCGGGATGTCGGCGTCAGAGGGTTCGCCCAGACGGTCTGCCTCGTCCTGGTTTCCGCGGGCGATGGTCGGCGAGGAACTCGACGTTCTGCGACTTGATGGTGCGGACCGGGCTGCGGTTGTCCGAGCAGGCCGGACTGACGGTCTTCGACGTTGACTTCGGTGGGGAACTGTCTGGGTATCAACGGTTCTGGCTGAGTGGCGCGGTCGCGAAGGGACGTTCGGCGCGGTGGATGTACGTCCCTCGTTCGGTCATCGCGGACCTTGATGGTTACCGGGCGCTCGACCGTGCCGACGTGGTGGCGCGAGCGCAATCGGCCGGCGTTTACCAGCGGTGGCACAAACCTTTGGTGGTCGAGGATCCGACGGTGCCGGTCGCCACCCTCGTCGGGCAGGGAGTCACCAGCCGGGTCGAGGTCGCCAACTTGGACTTCGAACTGCGGATGCGGACTCTGGTGCAGCGACCGGGCGGTCTGGAACCGGCGGCACTGTGGCTCGGCGAGGGCGGCCAGCCGTTGACCCGATCGATGTGGAAGGCGATGTTCCGGGACGCGAACCGGCGGTGCGCAACGGCGGGATTGGCGGTTTCGTGTCACGCGCACCTGCTCAGACATACATTTGCGGTCGTCACGTTGGAGCCGCTGCAGCGCGGTCACATCGCCTCGTTGGTCGATCTTGATCCGGCCCAAAGGGGTCATTACACCAGGGTTTTCGGTGATCCGTTGGATTGGATCCGCCGCCGGTTGGGGCACCGGTCCGTGGTCACTACGCAGGTCTATCTCCATGCTCTGGGCGAGTTGGAGATGGAGACCCGGATGGCGCTGGTCCCCGACGGCTGGGAGGACCCACGGTCCGCGCCGGCGGCCTTGGTCGGCGACGAGCAGCCGCCGGGCACGGTGTGAGCGCCGCACGCGGACGTGGCAGCACACACCCGGGCCGGCCCGCCCCGCACCCGTCCGCGGCATACGCGGCGCCGGCACTGGTCACGCCCGGAGTTCACGGCCCTGTCGTGCCGTTCCTGGGTGAGGATGGCCGAGGCGCAGATCTTCGACGCCGCTGGGTGGCCATTGCCGGGATGGCACGAGGCGCTCACCGCGGCGTTCGCGGTCCGCGTCGGGCCGGGTGGTGGGCTTCGAACCCTGAAGTCCGCGAAGGGGTGTTGGGTGAAGACACGGAGGTTGATCTCCTTCCTGAGCGCCCTGCCCGCCGCGCCACCGGGACCTGGGTTGCTCCGGGTGGAGCACCTGATGGCGTTCCGGGCGCACCGAGCAACCACCAATGCCCTGACGGCGTGGGCTGAGGTCAAGAACTTCGGCCATCTGGCGCAGTTGAAACCGTTACGGGACATGGCGTCTCCTGACGTGCTCCGCTACCTGACGCAGCGGGTGGAAAGGCAGGTTCCGCATCGGAGCAGGCCCGGCTACAGCGATGGAGAGCTCCGGCGGGTGCTGCGCGCCGCCCGTCAGGACGTGGCTGCGCTGAGCGACCGGATCGGGGCCGGTCAGTTCCTGCTGCAGCGGTGGCGGACCGCCGCGGAGGATCTATCGAGCGAGGAAGGGGTTCTCGGGGAGTCGCTCGCGCTGATGGCCGACGGCGGCGACGTTGTTCCGATGTCGTTCCCCGGGCTGGGCACGCCACGGTCGCTTGGTGAACGGTCGGCGTTGGCCCGCAACCTGTTTCTGGGACATGGTGGACCTGACGCCGTTCATGGTGCTGCTGGTCGCGATGTCTGGCCGCAACATCGAGACGATCAAGGAGTTGCCAGCGCTGCACACCGTGCTGGAGGGCAGAGCCGTTCAGCTGCAGCTGGTCAAACGACGCCACGGAGCCCAGCACTGGAAGGAGTCGGTCACCTGGGAGATCGGACCACCCGGGGCGGAGCTCACCACCGCGGGCGGCCTGTATCTGCTGCTGCATCGCCTGACGGCCCGCAGTCGCGCGCGGTCGGGGTCGACCGCCCCGGGGGCTTGCTCGCGGCAAAACTGCACCTCAAGCACATCGCGACGGCAACAACGGAAGGGTATGCGTCTCGACCTGGCGGGGCGCAGGCCGAGTTGTTGGCTGAGGTCAACAAGCACGAAGCCGAGCGCAACCTGGATCTGGTCTGGACCGAGTTCCGCAACTACCAGCAAGGGATCCTGCCCGCCGGTCCAGGAGCCCGCGAGCTGACTGAGTTCTTCGCCCACATCGACGGCAAACTCACCACCGACCAGGCCGAACCGCCGAAGACCCAGCGCAGTGACCGGGAAGTACTCAACCTGATCACCAAACGCGCCCAGGCACTGCACCTGGGCGCGGCCCTACTGGCTCTTCGCTAGATCGGGTGGGCTACGTAGGGTGACGGGTTGGGGAGTTTTCCCGCGATGAGGTAAATGATGGTGATCATCTTGGTTTTGCTGCGGTAGCCGCGGGCTCTGGCCTTCGCGGCCTGGATGAGGGAATTCGTGTCCTCCAGCAGTCCGTTACTGATCCGACTGTCGTGCCAGCCGACGATTCCGTCCCAGTGCGTTTCGACGAGTTTGACGAAATCCTTGATCGGTTGCAGCCGGCTGCGTTTCGCGCCGTAGCACCAGCTCCGCAGATACCCGG
>JBBQGJ010000290.1:0-8977 GCA_038322925.1 Mycobacteriales bacterium | reverse complement strand
AGCCGAGACCGGCAGAGCGGAGCCGAGACCGGCAGAGCGGAGCCGAGACCGGAAGAGCCGCGTCGAGACCGGCAGAGCGGAGCCGAGACCGGAAGAGCCGCGTCGAGTGGGGGGAGGTGGGGGCGGGCAGCGGTTGCTGCCGGGCGGCGCTGGCGAGCTTCACTGGGCGCCGGTCTTGGGGTCCGGGCGCCGCCATGTGGTGGAGCCGAGTACGGAGAAGCGGCGCCGAGTGGGGGGCAGGGATTGAGGACCGGACGGGCCGGCCAGGCGGCGTCGCTACCTGCCGAACGCGATCTGCCAGAGCCGTTTCCAGTCGATCCGCGGCAGTGGTGGCGGTACGCCCGGCCGATTTCTTGGCAGCCGCACGCGCAGCGCCCGCGGGCGGATGGTGCAGTGCACCGGGGTGTCGACGGTGACAGCTTCGCCGTCGATGCCCACCGGAATGGTGGCGTCGGTGCTCTGCACGACGACCTCGCCGACCGCGGTCAGCGCGTTCACCGAACGAAACTGCTGACGCCGCAGCAGGCCAACGGCTTCCGCGGTGCTACCCAACCGTCCGGCGATGACCCCGAGTACGCCCTCGTCCAGGCGGTAGCGACGACCCATGTCCAGCAGCCGACCGGAGCCGTAGGGGTTGTTGCTGATCAGCACGGCCTGCATGTCCTGCAACGTCGTCGGGCCAGTGGCGGTGGTGGCACGGACGCTGAGATCGGCACCCTTCTGTTTGCCGAGCAGGTCCGGCAGCATGTTCAGGATCGTGCGCTCCTTGTTGTCGCGGTATTCCGGGCTCTGGACGATTTCGGCGTAGGCCCCGAACGAGGCGTTGTTGACGAACGGCCGCTCCGCGATATAGCCGAGGTCGACGTGCACCTCCTCGCCGTCGGTGAGCGCTTGCAGGCAGGTTGCGGGGTCCTCCCGGTCAAGGCCGAGATCAAGAGCGAAGTGGTTGCGGGTTCCGGCGCTGATCACCAGGAGGGGGATGTCGTGGTCGGCGGCGATCCCGGCAACCAGGGCCTGGGTGCCGTCGCCGCCCGCGACGCCCAGCAGGTCGGCGCCGCGGTCGACGGCGTCCCGGACCAGGGCGGCGACATCGACGTAGCCAGGGCCGTCCAGCAGCACCACTTCGGCGCCGAGGGCTTCGGCCTTGTTCTTCAGGTCGAAGCGAACGACCTTCCCGCCGCCCGAGCGGGGGTTCATCACGATGAACGGGCGCTTGGCCGGGCGTGCCGCGCTGGTCGGCATCCAGGTTTGCGCGGTGTGTCGCAAGGCGTGCCGGGCCGCGACGCCACCCACGGCCACCAACGCCAACGAGATCAATGCCACCACGATGGCGTTCGCACGGAAGAAGGTGATGATGACGAACACCACCGCGATGATGGCCAGGGCCAAGCCGGCCCATCGCAGCACTCCGCGCTTGGCAAGGAACCAGTAGCCGCCGGCCAGGACCGCCCCGGCGCCCACCAATCCGGCAACCACCAGGGTCAGTCCGATGGCGCCCTCCGCCGGAATCAGCACCAAGAGTGCGAGGAGCAATGCGCCGAGTGCGATTCTGGCCAGCCAGCGCTGACTGGCCGCGGTGGGTTCGGCTGACGATGCAGTTGCTGGCATGGGTTTGACGTTAGGACATGGAGAACGTCCAGAGCAGGTCGAGTGTCCCCTCGACACCGACTGGTTCACCACTCCAGCGGGGTGGGCGCCACAGGCGGGCTCCGGCATGCACGGGGGCCGGACCCCCGCAGCAGCCGACGTCATGACGGGATTCGGGGGGTAGATCAGAATCCGGTGGTTGCGGGCCGGTCGACCGGCGCCGCGTCGTCCTCGGGCAGCAGGCTGAACAGGCTCTCCTCCTCCTGCGCGTTGTGCAGCCGCAGCACCCCGTAGAGCCCGTACAAGATCTGCCGGAGCGCAGGTAATTCCGCGGCATCGATCGTCTCGCCGTCGAATCCCGCCAGCACCCGATGCAGTCGCATGACCTGCAGGTCGATTTCGGCGTGGGTACGGCTCAGCGCGGCGGTTGCGTCCGGCCCGCCGAACAGCTTGTCCATCACCGGGAACAATTCGTGTTCTTCATGATGCTCGTGCGGCAGCAATTCTGACTCCAGGCTTGTCAGCAGCGCACGCAATTGCCCTAGGGAGTGCGGGGTCGAGTCGAGCCCGTCGGCGACGACCCGTATCTGTTCCACCACCGCGCGCACGGCGGTGTGCTCCGAGCGCAGCCGGATGGTCAGTTCCGCGTCGGCCGGCGGCATGTCGATGGAATGCTGCTTGCCGGGGAGAACAGCACGCAACGCGACCGCGATGGCCAGCACGTCGATGACCTCCTGCAACAACGCGCCAACCGCGGGTGGCAGGTACCCCAGTGCCGCGGCGATCATGGCGACGAGCGAGAGCCCCATGCCGATGACGGCCGCCTGCAACGCAATCCCACGGGAGCGGCGGGCGATCAGGATCGCGTCAGCGAGCCGGTCGATCCGGTCGACGGTGAGCACCACATCGGCGGCCTCGGAGGATGCGGTGGCACCGCCGGCGGCGAGCGCCACCCCGACGCCGGCCGCGGCCAGCGCGGGCGCGTCGTTCACGCCGTCACCGACCATGATCGTCGGCCCGTTCGCGGCCTCGGCGAGCACCCGCGCGACCTTGCCCGCCGGATCGGTGTCGGCGCTGACGCTGTCCACGCCGACCAGACCGCCCACCGATTCGGCGATGTCAGCCCGGTCACCGGTCAGCAGCACTGTCCGGGTGATCCCGGCCGTTCGCAGGGCACGGATCATCCGACGGGCGTCCGGCCGGATCGGGTCCTCCAGCAGGAACGCCCCGGCCGGCTCGCCGTCGACCGAGATGAAGACGGTGAGCGCGGAGTTCAGCGCCGCGCGCCGGCGTACCTGATCGCCCCAGGCAGGGATGTCGCCCTCGACGATCCAGGAGGCCTTGCCCAGCCGAATTACCCGGCCGTCCAGCCGGCCTTCGATGCCGTAGCCGGCGTGCTCGACGACGTCCTGCGGCATGGCCAGCGAAAGCCCGCGCGCCCTTGCGGCCTTCACGATCGCGCCGGCCAGTACGTGTGGGGAAACCTGATCGAGCCCGGCCGCCCAGCCGGACAGTTGGCTCGCGGTGAAAGTTGTTCCCGCGGTGACGATGTCGACGACGACGGGTTCGCCGCGGGTCACTGTCCCGGTCTTGTCCAGCAGCAACACCCGGCCGGCCGCCAGGCGTTCCAACGCCTCTCCGCCTTTGACCACCACGCCGCTGCGGGCCGCCCTGGACAACCCGGACATGATCGCGATCGGCGCCGCCAGCAGCAACGGGCACGGCGTGGCCACCACCAGTACGGCCACCCCGAGGGTGGCGTCACCGCTGACCAGCCAGGCGCCGCCGGCCAACAGCAGGGTGAACGGAACGAAGATGACCGCGATGCGGTCAGCTGCCCGGACGAACGGCGCCGAGGTGGCCTGCGCCTGCTCGACCAGTCGGACGATCTGCGCATAGGTGGAGGACGCCGCTTCGGCGATGGCGGTCAGCCCGAACGCCTGGCCGGCGTTGATGGCGCCGCTGCGGACAGTGTCGCCCGCGACCCGGTCCACCGGCAGCGACTCCCCGGTCAGGCTGGATTCGTCCAGCACGGCTGCGACACGTAGACGGCCGTCGACCGGGACGACCTCGCCCGACCCGACCAGCACGTGATCGCCGCGCCGGATGTCCTCGACCGGAACCTCGACGACCGTGACCGTGCCCTTGGTGCCGTCACCGACGGCGCCGCTGGTGCGATCCACCGCGCTGTCGTCGACTCGCCGCGCGGTGCGGGGGGCCCGCTGCACGAGCAGGCTCAGGTCCCGCCTGGCGCGCTGCTGCGCCCTGGCTTCGAGCACCCGGCCGGTGACCAGCATGACGGTGATCATCGCTCCGGCGAACGGTTCGCCCACCAGCAGCGCGCCCACCAATGCGAGCACCGCGATGATGTCGACGCCGAAACGGCCCTCCCGGAACGACTCGACCATCCACGCGGTGGACACGACGATGCCGATGACGGTGGAGGCGATCCACGGGACGTTCTCCAGCGTGGAGTTTCCGATGGCCCAGCCGATGCACCCCGCCGCGAGGAGAACCAGTCCGAGCACGAACAGGAGCAGGTCGAGATTTGCCCGCACAGCCCGCATGACCTCAGCCTGGGTGATGCGACCGGCGCTCTCTACGGTCGAAGGTCCCTACCTGGTGTGACGGTGCACGCCCCGGTCGTGGGATGTCCTTCCGGTGTGTCCGTGCATCGGTGCGTCCCGAGCGAAGCAGCGGCGGTCGAAACCCGCGGATCAGGTCGGCCGGAACGCGGCCACTATGGGGCATCGGAACGGGTCCCGTGCAGAGAGGGCACCCTGGTCAGGTACCGGCAACGATGGCCCAGAGTCACAGTGGCGGGACGGGCGGGTCGTCGGCGAACGGTACGTTGCGCGATGGTGGTGATCTCGTAGTCAAATCGTGGTCGAGGGCGTGGCAGCTGGTTGACCGAGACGATCTGTGGAAAGCCCTTACGTCTCAACCGATTGAGTGGACCGTGATCGGGACATCGACGGCGAGCAGGCGGGGAGTCATCGCCTACTCCGGGCGCTTCGATGGGCCAGCAACACCAGGCCGACCGAATCCCAAACGACCGGAGTGCCGGCCGGATAGGCGAGTTGGCAGCATTCGCAGCGACCGGCGCGGGCAGCGGGTACTCCGGGCCGGAGAAACCGGATCGGCGTGATCTCACCCGCTTCGTTCTCTGCAGAACCGGTTTCATCGCTTGCGCCAGCCGAAGGCCAGCTTTCCTTGGGACGGGCAATGGGTCGAGTCGTCGAACGATCCGGGTCCTGTCGCTGTGCCCGGGATAGGTCCGGTACCGAACTCGGGTCATCCGAGAATGGGCGGTCCGCGCGGCTCTGATGTGTCGGGGCCTTGTCGTCTGCGGTGACGGTCATGAATGATCCCTTGCATCGGTACCCGGAAATGCAGAGCCGGTCGACGCGCCTGTTCGGCGGGTGACGGTCTGTCTGAGCGCGGCAGCAGTTCTTTCGAAAGCCCGGACGAACCTGGGCGGCGAATGCAGGACTCGCGGAATCGCAGCGACATGCGGCGATAACGGCCCCAGGGCCGGCTGTGGATCAGCACCCTTCACTCTACGCGACGCCGCGACCGCCGGATGAGGTCGTGACGGCGAGGCGCGGCCCCAGCTCGCTGTTGGTCTCAGACTTCCCGGCGACCGAGCCGGGCCACAGCTACGGCCACCAGGAGCACGGAGGCGGCGATCGCCGTCAGCAGGGAGGCGGCGTAGTCGGAGAGCTGTGTGGTGGACAGCAACTCGACAGTCGCACCTGACAGGGTGGATGGCAGCCAGTCGTGGACCGCTCCGATTGTCCCGACGATGGACAGCACGATCAACGCAGCAAGCGCGATGCCGACGGTGCCCAGCGTGCCGCGCGCAAACGACGCGGACGCGGCGACCACCGCGACGGCGAAGACCAGGAAGACCGATTCGCACAGCAAGCCGGCGAGCATCGCGCCGACGGGCAGCGACCCGAGCAGCAATGCCGTCTCGTACCAGGCGGCCAGCAATCCGAGGGTGTAGGCGAGGACTGCGGCGGCGGCGTTGACGGTGAACCGCGGCGCGACCAGGGCCCACATCCCCGTTGCCCGGGTGCGCAGGAAGGTGGAAATGCCGCGACGGGCGTCGAAAGACATCGCACCGGCGGCAATGGCGACCACCACGATCAACCCGATCTGCCCCACCTGGCTGAGGTAGTTGACGATCCCGTCCTTGGGCTGCGGCGGCGGAACGGTGATGGTGATGCCGGACTGCACGTGTTCGAGCAGGCCGGCCATGTACTTGGCCATCACCGGACCGATCAACCCGAACACCAGGTACACCGCGACAAGCGCGATCCAACGGCGGGACCGGGTCAGTCGGAGCCATTCCAGCTGCCACGTGGTCATCGGCCGGGATCGACGTGGGGTCTGGGCGCGCGGTGCGCCGGTGAGGGTCATCGTCCGTCCTTCGTCGCGGTGTGCAATGTCTCCGCGTGCAATGTCTCCGCGTGCAATGTCTCCGGGTGCAATGTCTCCGTGTGCAGTGTCTCCGCGTGGATTGTCGCGGCACGAAATAGGCTGTCGGAATTGGTATCTCGGGGTTCGGTCAGGGCCAGGAAAGCGGCTTCGAGGTCTGCTGCCACCGGTTCGCAGGACACCAGTCGCTCCCGGCAGACCGCCAGCGCGACCGGGATGCCGCGTTCACCGGCCTCCATCGATTCCCCGTCAACCCGCAGCGAATCGAGGCCGACTGGCTCGACGCGTGTCACCCAGGGCTGCCGTTCGAGCTCGGCGCGCACCGTGCCGGTATCTCCGGCGATCCGGATCAACCAGCGCGGGCGCAGATGCGTGTCGATCAGCGCCTGCGTGGAGCCCTGATAGAGCAACCGCCCGTCGCGCAGGATGCCAACCTGGTCGGCCACCCGCTGGACGTCGTCCAGGATGTGACTGGAGAAGATCACTGTCCGGCGGCCCCGCATGCTCGCCACCAACGCCAGCAGTTCGGCACGGCCGGCGGGGTCGAGCGCTGAGGTCGGCTCGTCCAGGATGAGCAGTTCCGGGTCGCCGACCAAGGCGCAGGCGAACCCGAGCCGCTGGGTCATGCCCCGGGAGAATCCGCCCACCTGGCGGTCCGCGACGTCGCCCAGCCCGGCCGCAGCCAGTGCGTCGGTGACCGAATCCGTTGCTGCGCTGACGCTCTCGCGCGGTGTTCCGATCAGCGAGCGGGCCAGGTCGACCACCTCGTAGGCCGTCAACCAGGGGTCGAACTCCGGGACGTCGGGGCAGAACGCGATTCCGCTGCGCGGCACGGACAATCGGACCTCGCCACGATCGGAGCGCCGCATCCCGGTGATGATCGACAGCACCGTCGTCTTGCCGGCGCCGTTCGGACCGACGAGCCCGTACACGGACCCGCGGGGAACGGACACGTCGACGTCGAACAGTCCCGCCCCGCCGTAATCACGGGTGAGGCCCGTGGTTTGCACCACCGGGCCTTCGTCGGCCGGTGGGACGCGGTCGGGAATCGGCTTTCGCTCGGGTTCCGGGGGCGTGCGCAGAGCAGGTTTATCGGTCTGGTCGGGTATCGATGGTGACGGCTGCCGCTCGCGCCCGAGGGCCAGGTAGAGGACGGCGCCCAGGGGAGTGCTGCCGATCAGGATGATCAACGCCCACAACGGTTTCGGCAGATATCGCACGGCCGGCGCACGGATCAGGTCGACCAGACAGAAGATCACCAGGCCGATGACCAGCAGCACCACCGGCGCGAGGGCGAGCAGCGTGCCGCCCGAGAGATCCATGGCGTCCACCTTCCGGAAGGTTCGGACTCATCCTCCCGTCGGACCTGCGGAATGCGCATGAGTCGAACGTCACGACATCGCCCCGTCAGTCGACCGCCAACGAGGCGGCGCGGTCGACATACACCACCATCCGGCGCACCAGGTCGCCGGCGTGCCGTGCAGAGCCTTGCCGCCCGCGACGTCGGGCCACTGGACCTGGTGGGCCTGCAGCCGACGGTATTTGAGATGACTTTTCTCGGCACACCCGATCGCAACAAGCGTCTCGCGCGACAGGACGGCAGCGTTCTCGTGCTGAACGGAAGGAGAGACCATGACCGGCTCGGGGCCGTCGACGCCGCGGCTTGCCCGCCTGCACGACGTGATGGCCCGGCACGTCGAACACGGTGCCGCGGCTGGCCTCGGCACTGGTTGGACCAGCGATCCCGCCGAGGAGATGGTGGTGATGCTGCTGACCCAGACCGCCTGGACCTCGCCGCAACCGCCGAACGAGCTGCTGGACCTGCGGACCTCGGCATACCAGGCGATCGACGACTGACCCATCCGCTGCACCGGCGTGCCGTCAGATGATGCTTGCCTCTCTTATATTCGTCTGCGTATACTCGTGGACGAATAAAGGAGACCCGATGGCGCAGCGGCGGAAGGTGAGCAACCTGCTGGCCCTTGCCGTGCTCTCGGTGCTCGTGGAGCGGCCCATGCACCCGTACGAGATGGCAACCGTGCTGCGGGACCGGGGCAAGGACCAGGACATGAAGATCAAATGGGGGTCGCTCTACACGGTCGTGCAGAACCTGGAGAAGCACGGGCTGATCGAGGCCGGCGACAGCGAGCGGCGGGGCGGCCGCCCGGAGCGGACCGTCTACCGGATCACCCCGGCCGGCCGGGACGAACTCGAGGACTGGGTGCGCGAGCTGGTGTCCACCCCGGAAACGGAGTACCCACGATTCGAGGCGGGGCTGTCCGTGCTGGGGGCCCTTTCTCCCGACGAGGCAACGGTTTTGCTCGAACGCCGGCTGCGGCTGCTGGACCAGAGGCTGGCCGGGCAGCGCGCCTCGCTGGCGCAGGTCAAGGGTCAGGTGCCCCGGCTGTTCCTTGTCGAGTCCGAATACGACCTGGCCATGCGTGAGGCCGAGGCGGTCTGGGTCCGATCACTGGTGGAGGAATTGACGACGGGCGAATTCCCGGACCTGGCGCAGTGGAAGGCCTTCCATTCCGACCATGCCCCCGAGCCATCGTCTGCTTCGACTGCCGGCACGGAAGGACGTGGTCGCCGGGACTGAACTCCGCTGTCACCCCGGCGGGGTGCTGGCACACCGCCGCCGGGGCACTCGACCTCGCACCGAGTTCCGCGAACGGACCCCGGCCACAAGGTGGCAACCGCAACGATAGCTGGGCTCCCGTCATGGACCGGTTCGTGGCACGCACGCGGCATCACCGTCAGGACGAACCGACAAGCCGGCACCGCGTGCGTCGGTGATCCGGCAACCTCTGAGACGAAACTAAATGGTGAGGTGGCATGCGGAATCGACCCGTGGATCGCGGGTGAGTTCGGGCATGTTGTTAGGGGCCGAAGAATGCGGTCTTCGTCGGCGATCAGGCCGCCGGTGTGATGGTCACCTCGTATCCCA
>JBBQGJ010000289.1:0-9009 GCA_038322925.1 Mycobacteriales bacterium | reverse complement strand
GGCGCGCCGGTGCTGACGACGTTCAAGGCCAAGGGTCTGGTCCCGGACTCCCACCCGTTGGGGGCGGGCGTGTTGGGCCGCAGCGGGACCCCGGTGGCGAGCTGGCTGATGAACGAGTCGGACCTGGTCCTCGCGATCGGTGCGTCGTTCTCCAACCACACCGGCATCGCCACCTACAAACCGATCATCCAGATCGACGACAACCCGGCCGCCATCGGCCGTTTCGACCCGGTCGGTATCGGCCTGGTCGGCGACGCCGTCGGCACGGTGGCGGCGCTGGACATTGCGGCCGGTATCACCGGGGCGGTCGACCAGCGAGCCGATGTCGCCGAACGGTGGGGGATCTGGCGTGCGGAGAAGGCCCGTCGGGTCGCGGATGACCGGGGCCAGGGGGTTTCGGCGGCGGCGGTCTTCGATGCGTTGTCCCGGCACTTGCCGCCCGACGCCGTCGTCACCGTTGACGTCGGCAACCATGCGTATTCGCTGGGTCGCTACCTGGAGTCCGCCGGTCAACCGGTGCTGATGTCCGGGTACCTGGGCTCCATCGGCTTCGGGTACCCGGCGGCGCTGGGGGCGTGGGTGGCCGACCCCGGGCTCCCGGTGGTGGCCGTGACCGGGGACGGCGGCTTCGGTCAGTACGCCATGGAGGTGACCACGGCCGTGAAGTACGGCTTCGGCATCAAACATGTCCTGTTGGACAACAAGAGTCTGGGAAAGATCTCGAAAGAGCAGGTCGCCGGCGACTACCCCGTGTGGCACACGTCGCTGCGGAACCCGGATTGGGCCGCGTTCGCCCGGCAATGCGGCGCGACCGGAATCCGGGTCAGCGCCGCGGACGATCTGGACGCGGCGATGAAGGAACTGTTCGCCGTCGATGGGCCGGCTCTGCTCTGCGTCGACCAGGACGCTGAATTGCTCTGATTCCGCCTGTCCCGCAACGGCTGTGCCACAACGGCACGCCAATTCCGAACATCCGGGCCGGACCTGGGAGCAGGTAATGGGACTGGTTGAGAACCTCAAGTTCGCGATGCAACGCGTCCGCAAAGCCGGCGGCACACGATGCAGCCACCTCGACATGATCCGGGTGGACACCGCGCTCACCCAGGAGTGCGTCCCCTGTGTCCGATCGGGGGACACCTGGGTGCACCTGCGCTGGTGCACGACCTGCGGGGCGGTCGGGTGCTGCGATTCGTCCAAGAACCGGCACGCCGGCAAGCACGCCGCGCAGTGTGCGCATCCGATCGCCGGGTCCCTGGAACCGGGCGAGGACTGGTTGTGGTGCTATGTCGATCGGGCCATCGTGGAACGCCCGACCACAGGAGCATGACGGTGCGTCCGGCGGACGCCGGCGCACCGGTGCTGGCCGTGTTCGAGGCGCACCCGGCGGCACTCGGACGGGTCGGGAACGAACTGCGGCAACGCTACGGGCGGGACTACGAGATCGTCACCGCACCGTTGCCGTCCGGACCGGAGGTACTCGCAGGTCTGGCCGCGGCCGGCCGTGACGTGGTGTTCGTGCTGGCCGGTGCGCCCGACCATGCGGACGCGGTGACGGTGTTGGCCGGTGTACGCCGGGTGTTCCTCACCGCGAAGCGGTGTCTGACCCTGAACTGGGGTGACCGACGGTGCGCCGGACGCCCACCACCCGAAGCAGTGGCAAGAGAGAGGGCACTGCCGATGAGGTCTTGGGGTGATCCTGGTAGCTGGAGCAGAATCCGCGACGCGGTCCGGACGCAGTTGTGGCCGCTGCCCGCACTGGGTGTCGTGGTTGCTGCCATCGCCGGGGTGCTGTTGCCGCGGTTCGACGCCCGAGTCGACGACGACCTTCCCCCCGCGGTGACCGATTACCTGTTCGGCGGCGGCGCTGCGGCCGCTCGCGCGGTCCTCGGGGCCATCGCCGGGTCGCTGATCACCGTCACCTCGCTGACGTTCTCGCTGACCGTCGTTACCTTGCAGTTGGCCAGCAGCCAGTTCTCGCCCCGGCTGCTGCGCACCTTCAGCAGCGACCGTTTCGTACAGGCGACCCTGGCGATCTTCCTGGGCACGTTCACCTACGCGCTCACAGTCCTGAGAACCGTCCGCAGCGCCGGGTTCGACCAAGAGGTTTTCGTCCCGCAAATGGCGGTCACGTTGGCCTACCTGTTGGCCATCGCCAGCGTGCTCGGCCTCGTGTTGTTTCTGGCCCACCTGGCCCGGGTGATCCGGGTGGAGACAATGCTGGCGAACGTCCACAAAGACGCCACGGACACCGTCCGACGGGTGCTGGCCCCCCTGCGCACTTCCGGCGCGCCCGAGGTGCCTCCCTGCCCCCCGACCGACGCGGTCAAGGTGGTGGCGCCTTCATCCGGGTTTCTGGTCCAGATCGATGAACCAGCCCTCCTGGCGGCAGCCGTCGAAGCCGGAGCCGTGCTGCTGATCGACCGTTCACCCGGCGGTTCGCTGGTCGCGGGTACCCCGATCGGTCTCACGTGGACGGTATCCGGCCGCGCATTCGACACCGATTCGTTGACCCGGCTCCGGGAACGGATCGCCAAAGCCGTCCACACCGGGAACGAGCGGACCGCCGCCCAGGACGTTGGGTTCGGTCTGCGGCAACTCACCGACGTCGCCACCAAGGCTCTTTCGCCTGGCATCAACGATCCCACGACAGCGGTCCATGCACTCGGCCATTCCGCCGCCCTACTGTGCGAACTCGCTGACCGGGATCTCGGACCCCGGCTACTCCACGACGACCAGCACAGGATCAGGGTGGCGCTGCACCGGCCCGGGTTCACTGACCTCTTGGAACTCGCTGTCAGCCAACCCCGCCGGTACGGAGCCGCCGACCCCGACGTCCTCGATCGCCTGTTCCGCCTGCTCGACGAACTCGCCTGGACCGCACCATGCAACGACGGGCGGCACGCAATCTCGGACCAGCTCAGTAGGCTCCGGACCACGACCGCCGCCCAAGACTTCGACTCCACCGAACGCGCCCATCTGGCCACGCTGGCCCTCCAGGTCGAGCGAACCCTGGCCCGGCCTCTACCACCTCGACCATCGGTCAGATAACCCAGCTGACGCCAACCTGGTCCCGGCAGTGCGCGGCGTTTCCGTCGTCGATCACCCAGACTCGGCGACCAGCGCGGGTGGTGTCTGGGTCAGAATGCTCAGCGTGCTGTCGGTTCGACGACGATCGCCGCCACCCCTGCAAACCTGTTCGGGCAGTGGATGACCCTCACGAGGATGGTCGGTGCAGCATGCCCTGATGCTGTCGGCGGGCTTACCCCAGGTAGGCGCCTTCAGGCGCCGGACCGTGATCGTTGAGCCGCATTCACACAGCGGATCATTGATGACGTAGGTCTCGTCGTTGACAGGTGTCACCCGGCGCAGATGACCATCGGTCAGCGGGATACCGGCGCGGTTTCGCGCCTCCCCATTCATGCCACACCCACCGCTCGCACGCCACCCGGAGTCCACCATTTAGCCCGAACTTACGTCGGCGTGTTGCACGAATCCACGCCGTGACCTGGGAAACATGCTCAGTGACGGTCTGGATGTAGACAGAATGTTTCGCCTGGCTCATTCCTGAGGTACGTGTTCAGAGATCAAATCGCCACCGGGCCTGGCGGGCATTCGCCATGTCGGTCCCTCGTGCCGTAGACAGAACGCCGCCGCATCAACTCTGACATATCTCCAGGTCAGCAGGCATTTCGGCAGCTCCAAGATCACGTAAGTTCGGTTTAGCCGAGCGAGTTGAGCAGGTTTCGGCAGGCTTGCTCGCAGCGTTGACAGGCCCGCGCGCACACCCGGCAGTGCCCGTGCATGTCCGAGTGCGACTGGCATTCCTCGCCACAGCTCTTGCAGGCCGCCGCGCAAGCGGCCAGGACGACCCTGGCGGTCGTCGCATTCTCTGCGGTGTACCTGGACAACACCCGGCCGGTGGCGTCACACATGTCGGCGCAGTTCAAGTTCCTGCGGATGCAGGTCACCAGGTCCGAGACCATTTCCTCGCCTAGAGCGTGTCTGTCAATTGATTCGTAGGTGGATCACGGTCGTGGCCAGGATGACGCCACCGAGGAAGGTCAGGGCGTGTTTGTCGTACCGGGTGGCGATGCCGCGCCACTGTTTGAGGCGTAGGTATCCGCGTTCAACGGTGTTGCGTTTGGCGTAGATCTGCGGGTCGAATCCGGGTGGCCGGCCGCCCTTGCTGCCCTTGGCCTTGCGGCGGTCCTGCTGGTCCTGTCGTTCCGGGATCGTGTGCGGGATCCTTCTGCCCCGCAGCCTCTCTCGGGTCGACGGATGCGAATAGGCCTTGTCCGCCAACAGCCGGAAACGGGGTTCGCGGGCGAGCGGGTATTGCTGCCGGTGCAGGTCGAGCAATGGCTCCAGCTGTGGGTTGTCACCGGACTGACCGGGGGTCAGGATCACCGCGACCGGGCGGGTCCGGTCATCGGTCAACGTATGGATTTTCGTGCTCAATCCGCCGCGGGACCGCCCGATCGCATGGTCAGCCGGCTCGACCGGCAAACTCATGTAATTCGACGGTGCCCCCCGTGTCCTGGGCGGCCTCCGGGCCCGGAGCACCAATCGAGGATTTGCGGGCCCCCGCGGCGTGTTGATGGGCGCGGACCACGGTCGAGTCCACCGACAGCAACTTCTCCAGATCCGGGTCAACGCTCTGCTGGAGCAGACCCGCGAGATGCACTCCATCGAAGATCCGTTGGTATGTCCCGTCCTGTGACCAGCGGAAATGGCGTTCCCATACGGTCTGCCACGGGCCGAACTCCACCGGCAGGTCCCGCCACGGCGAACCCGTGCGATATCGTCACGCGATGCCTTCCAACGCCCGCCGATGATCAGTCCACGGGCGTCCCGCACGACCCTTGGAGGACGGCAGCATCGGCTCGACAACAGCCCAGACCTCGTCTGAAAAGACCCCATCACGCACCATTCCAAGATCATCACCGACGACCCCCCTTAGGATTGGCAGACACGCTCTAGGCACCGTCCACGCTCACCTGCTTAGTCACAGCCTCGCGACGCAGGTGCTGGGCGCTGGTGCCTCGCTGGATGAGGTGGGGCAGTTGCTGCGCCACCGCAGTAGGGCCAGCACCGCGATCTATGCCAAGGTGGACCAGCGTCGACTGGCCGAGCTGGCCAGGCCGTGGCCGATCCAGGCGGGTGCACGGTGAACCGGCTACGCGAACAGCTCGCCGACTATCTGCGGCTGCGCGGCGGCGGTTCGACACTGACGACGTCAAGTCCTCGCAGCACCTCCAGCAGGCGCTTGCAGACCCGGTCGCGACCATTGCGAACGGTGACGCCCGACCGTGCGCTGCACAGCCAGGAACTCCTCCACCCGCTCGTCGGTCAGCTCGGCGACTTGGTCCACCCCGGCCAGCCGGGCCACCAGCAGGAAATGCACCCGGGCCGCCTCAAGCCGGGCGCCCCACCGCCCCAGCCAACCCCGCACCGTGCCCGCCGGTGCACCCAGCCAGACCGCGATCCGGCGGTGGCCAAGGCCGGCAGCTCGCGCCGTCAGCGCGGCACCGATCACCTCGACAGCGTCCGCCCGCCGCAGCAACACCGTGACCGGCAACAACACATGCGTGACCAGACACCTCACGCACCGGGCCCGCCGCGGCCGGAGCAAGCCCACCCCACGCACGCGACGTGGCCGGGCCCAACCCCACGGAGCGAGCACACCTTCGCAGCCTGTCTTCCCGGACCCACGGCGGGAGGGCCGTTGTCCTATTCAGATGCCCGTCACACTGACGGCGCCGATCACGGAGATCAACTCAGGCCGGGTCGGACCACCCCGACGTCAGCAGCATCAATGAGGGTGCCCACCACAGTCGTCGTCATCCACGGGGACGTTCAACAAATAGCCGGCTCGGGCGTTGGCCGGGTCCTTCCCTTGTTTCGGCGCACCAGGCCAGGAAAGGTTCGATCCGGATCGGTGCAATGAACCGGCGGTGTACCCCGGCTTCGGCGTAACCCTGCAGGGGTGCGCTCGAGGGCCCAGTTCCGCCCGGTCCAGCTCGGTGGTGTGCACGGGCGGGGGATCGGGGATTGGTGGTGCGCCGCCGATCAGCGCCCACCGAGTTGACCGGTCACAGGCGCCTCGCTGCCCAACCTGCGCCCCGCGTGGGTGCACATCCGCGGTCGGGGCATGCTCAACCCCGACGGCCGGCACCGCGTGCCGGCCGACGTGATGCTGCGGCACCGCTGCGACCCGACGTCGGTCCGGCACGTGGGCGGCTGGCGGCACGCACTGGGTATAGCCCGGGCTGTTGGGTGGGCAGCTGGACACCCTGAAGTCGCGGTATTCTGGTTGCCGTCACACCGCGCCAACCCCCTGGGTAGGGTGCCGCAGTGGATGTGAACTGGTGGGTCATCGTGGTGCCCAGCGTGATCACCGGGGCAGTGACGACGATCGGCGTGACCTGGAGCAACATGGTCGCGCAGCGCAACAACAGGCGAGACGCCCAGCTCAGGGAGTTTCACATGATGATCTCCATGGTGCTCAGCGCGGACCCGGAGACCCGGAGACTGGGCGAGAACATGCTCCGCAGCGCCGTCGACAACCCGGGCCGGCGTGACGCAGATGTACACCGCAAGATCGTCGCCTTCTGGATCGACCGGCTCAACCCTGGTCTGACGTCATACAATGATGGGGATGAGTTCCAGATCGACCCAGGGACGGAGGCGCAGGACTAATCATGGCCACACCGAAGACCATCTCGATCAGTCGCGCACAGGCCGAGGCCGCCCGTTTGCTGGTCGAGACAGCCGATAAGTGGGGGGAACCCATACCCGCCGGCGTCCGGGCGATGGCCAAGGCCTTGACCGGAAAAACGTCCGCGAACGCTCCGCGGCCTGCCTAGTTCTGGCCGCCCTCTCGAGGGGCGAAATCCCCTGGGCAACGGAACCCGATTCCTCGGGTGCGGCCCACCCTGCACTTGCACTGACCCCTGTCACGCACCGGCTGGTCAGTCACAACCTGACCCCTGTCCAGACGCGCACGACCTCGACGCCGGCCG
The DNA here is from genome assembly GCA_038322925.1 of Mycobacteriales bacterium. GTDB lineage: Bacteria > Actinomycetota > Actinomycetes > Mycobacteriales > Nakamurellaceae > Nakamurella. The sequence goes on along the minus strand of JBBQGJ010000289.1, from coordinate 1,987 downwards.
GTGGGGCCAGCGCCCTGCGCGGTCGAGTCGCTTCCTCGCTGTTGCGATGGCGCGGCGCGCATCAGCAACCCGCGTCGGCCTGAGCCCGTCGGTGGGTCCGGCGCCGGGCGCCAGTGGGAGCGGATCTCGTCCTGAATGCGCCGAGCGACGCGTGCCCGCGTCGGCGCCTGTCCTGCAATGTCGGAAGATTGCCGCGGTCACGGGCCGTGCTGCCACCTCGCTGGCCGGTACCTGTGCCGGGCGACCTGACCTCGCGCGGCGACCCAACCGCGCCACACGCCATCGAAGAGGTCCGAGAGACGGGGGTGGGTCGTCACGTAAGGGAACTCGCCCCGATGAGCTCACCGGAGGCGCTCCGGGGGAGTGCCGGAGCGCGAGTGTGCCCGGCCGGCCGGGCCGATCGGCGCGCCCATCCGGTGTTTTCGGCGCCGCACGAGAAAAGCGGCCAACTCGGATGACCACCGATTATCGGAGGTAACCCAACAGCCGATGAAACCGACAACCCCCGGCTCCGGCGATCCTCCGCAAGATCTTTTCCGTCGCCGCCTACCGTCAGACGCACCCGCGCTGAGCGGCCGCGACCGGGGCGGACGGAGGCGGAACGGCGGGGGAGAGCAGCACGTGAGCACCGCCGACCCGGCCGCCGTGTCGATTGATCCGCCGTCCGCGCGACCCGACCGGGACGCGCTGGAGCCGGCGGTAGCTGCTGTCCGCGAGGACCTGCCGAGTGCGCGGTTGGCGCGGCTCGCAGCAGCCACCGCGGCGGAGCTGGACCTCGCGGGTGTCGGGGCGGGCACCGACGCGGGGTTGTCGGAGCAGGCGGTGGCGGACATCCGGGCGGCGGTGCAGGGGTCGACCGCGGCGAACACGAAGGCGGCGTATTCCTCGGATTGGCGCCGGTTCACACTGTGGGCCGGCGCCGGCGGACACCCCTTGCTGCCGGCGCCCCCTTGGTGGTGGCGCACTACGTCACGCAGGCGGCCGCGGAACAGACCGGCGTCGGGAAGTGGCGGTACGCCCCCGCCACGCTGACCCGCTGGGTCGCGTCGATCAACCAGGTGCACACCGCCGCCGGACTCGACCCGCCCGGCCGGTCCGAGGTGGTCCGCCGCGCGCTGTCCGGGATCCGCCGCATCCGGGCCCACCCCGCAGAACCGCGGCGCGCCGCTGCTGCTGGCCGACATTCGCACCCTGATGATTTCGATCGCCGACACCGCCGGGGCCTGGCCGTCGGGGGTGGCCGCGCGGCGGGACATGGCGCTGCTGCTGATGGGGTTCGCCGGCGCGCACCGCCGCTCCGAACTCGTCGCGCTCACCCTCGCCGACGTCACCCTCCACCCGACGGACGGGTTGCATGTGCGGCTCCGGACGTCGAAGACCGACCAGGAGGCCCGCGGCACCGTGAAGGCCCTCCCGTACGGGCGGGACCCGGTGACCTGCCCGCCCTGCGCCTACGTCCGGTGGCGACAGGTCCTGCAGGCCTGGGACACCGCGACGGACGGCGCCGGCCGCCGCGCGGTCCTCCCGCTCCTGCGCGGCCAGGCCGCCATGACGGCGGTGACCGGCGGGGGAGAGCAGGGACAGGAGGAGGAGCCGGTGTTGCACTGCTGCCGCAGCACGATCCGGTCGCCGGCGGGGGAGTGGACGCTTCGTCCGGCCGACGACGCGGTCGTGTGCGGGCCGTGCGCGGTCGTCCGGTGGCTGAAGATCCTCGACCTGGCCGACACCAAACCCAGCACCAAGACCATCGCCCGAGCCTAGAAGAAGGCCTCGACGGTGGACCAGCGGTCACCGCACGTCTGCCGCAGCGGCCCGGTGCTCGGCGAGGCGACGCGAGGGGTGCCGCTACTGCCACCGATCGACCAATGGGGCGCCCGCCCCTACCGCTCCAACGACTTTCCCCGCACTCCCTGTCCCGCCGCGCCCGGGACCTCCTGTCCGGGGACATCGGCGCCCCACCGCGACCTACCCATCGACCCCGACCGGA
>JBBQGJ010000288.1:0-9012 GCA_038322925.1 Mycobacteriales bacterium | reverse complement strand
CGGCGACCAGTGCATGACCGTCCTCAAGGACAACGCGAAGGAGGCCGAAGCGCTGTCGACTATGGCGATCGCGCTGGCGAAGGGCGAGACGCCGGAGACCACCGCCACGGCGCGGGATGACAAAGGCGCCCGCGACGTCTCGGCTATCCTGCTTACCCCGCAGTCGATCTTCAGGGACAACGTCAAGGAGGCCGTGGGCGCCAATGGCGTGACCGCTGCCGAACTGTGCGCGGGTGCCAACGCGGCAGCCTGCACCGAGCTCGGCATCAGCTGACCGCTGGCGTTGCTGGGCCCGGCCGGACGGTTACATCGTCAGCCGGGCCCAGCGGTCGGTCAGCTATCTGTTCCCCCGGAGATTACCGTCAGGATTGAAGGAGCAGCCCGATGACACCGCCAAGCGAACCAATCCTCCAGTTGCGGGGGGTGAACAAGAGCTTCGGCGCCGTGCAGGTGCTGCACGACGTCGATCTGAACATCTACCAGGGCCAGGTCACCGCCCTCGTCGGGGACAACGGCGCCGGAAAGTCAACCCTGGTCAAGTGTGTCGCCGGGATTTACAACATCGATGCGGGCGACTACCTGTTCGAGGGAAAGCCGGTTCAGGTCAGCAATCCGCGCGACGCGGCCGCCCTTGGCATCGAGATCGTGTACCAGGACCTCGCACTGTGCGACAACCTGGACATCGTGCAGAACATGTTCCTCGGCCGGGAACCCAGATCGGGCATCGTGTTGGACGAAGGCCAGATGGAGATCAAGGCCCGCGACACGCTGGCATCGCTGTCGGTGCGGACCGTCTCCTCGGTGCGCCAGCTGGTTGCGAGCCTGTCCGGCGGGCAGCGACAGACGGTGGCCATCGCCAAGTCCGTGCTGTGGAACTCGAAGGTCGTGATGCTGGACGAGCCGACCGCCGCGCTGGGTGTCGCCCAGACCAGGCAGGTTCTCGATCTCGTGCGCCGCCTCGCCGACAACGGCCTGGGTGTGCTGCTGATCAGCCACAACATGAACGACGTCAAGGAGGTCAGTGACCGGATCACCGCGCTGTACCTCGGTCGGGTGGCCGCGGACATTCCGGCCGCTGACGTGACCACTGGCCAGATCGTCGAATTGATCACCTCGGGCAGATCGGGCGAGCACGGCCTCGCTCCGGCAGTTGCGCAGGAGTCGGCATGACACCACCACAGGACGGCCCCGACCCGAAGGTCGCGGAGGCGGATCGCGAACTCGCTGCTGTTGACGGCGGGGTGATCGCCCCGGTCGCCGATATCGAGGCCAGAGCTGCGTTCGCCGGCGATGCGGCTGGACCGGTGTCGCTGGGCCAGTACTGGAACCAGTACCGGAACAAGCTCCGCGCGGGCGACGTCGGTTCGCTGCCAGCACTTCTCGGGCTACTGGTGCTGATCATCATCTTTACCATCGCGGCACCGAGCACCTTCCTCACCACGTTCAACCTGGCCAACCTGCTCACCCAGGCCGGATCCATCTGCGTGCTGGCCATGGGCATCGGCTTCGTCCTGCTGCTCGGTCACATCGACCTGTCCGCCGGTGTGATCGGCGGTGTCGGTGCGGGCGTAATGGCCGAGTTGATGCTGAAGCAGGGGCTGACCTGGTACGTGGCGGTGCTGATCGCGCTGCTGGTCGGCGTGGCGATGGGCATCTTCACCGGTGTGATGGTGTCCGCGGTCGGGATCCCCTCGTTCGTGGTGACCCTCGCGGCGTTCCTTGCCTACCAGGGAATCTTGCTGTGGATCATCGGTACCGGCGGCACCGTGCCGATCACCAGCGATGTCATCTTCGCGGTGTCCAACGGCAACATGCCGGTCACCCTCGGCTGGATAGTCGTCATCTTGTCGATCGCGGCCTATGCCGCACTCAATCTGCTGGTGTATCAACGCCGCCGGAAGCACGATCTCGTCACCCCACCGCTGGTGGTGATCATCCTCCGGATCGTCGTCATCGCCGTGGTGCTGCTCGGTGCCACCTTCCTGCTGAGCCAGAACCGGTCGAAGGGAAACATCGTCCTGGAAGGCATTCCCTGGATCGCGCCACTGGTCGGCGTGCTTCTGGTGATCTGGACCTTCGTGCAGAACCGCACCGCGTTCGGCCGCCACATCTACGCCGTCGGCGGCAACGCCGAGGCTGCCCGCCGCGCCGGCATCCGGGTCGGGTACATCACCATCGCGTGCTTCGTGATCAGCTCGGCGATGGCCGTCATCTCGGGCATCGTCGCCGCGTCGCGGCTGAACTCGGTCACTCCTGACGCCGGCGCCGGCAACACCCTGCTGTACGCGGTCGCGGCCGCGGTGATCGGCGGGACCTCGCTGTTCGGCGGCAAGGGCAAGGCCCGTGACGCGATCATCGGTGGTCTGGTTATCGCGGTGATCGACAACGGGCTGGGTCTGCTCGGCCTGCAGGCGTACATCAAGTACATCGTCACCGGCCTGGTGCTGCTGCTCGCGGCCAGCGTCGACGCCATCAGCCGCCGCAAGCGCGCGAGCGCGGGGGGCTGAGTTCGGGTGCGAGCCGGCCGTCACCCCTTCCGCACCAGGGACGTGGGACGGCCGGGTCGGCGCCGTCCGCATTGCCCTCGCTGCCCGGCATTCCGGTGCGGCATCGACTGCGCGCGCATGCCCGGCCCGCACGCGTGCAGCACGACTGACTGAGCGTCCTGTCCACTGAGCGTCCGTTTCACTGCTCGTGCCTTTCCCCTACGACGAAAGGTTCACCGGTGCCAACCGCCGAACGGCTCAGCGGCGGGTCCAGCCCGGCCGACCAGGCCACCGTTCGGCGGCTGAACCTCGCCTTGTTGATGCGTAGCCTCACCGACGGCGGTCCACGCCCCCGGGCCAGGCTGGCCGAGGACACCGGGCTGAACAAGGCGACCGTGTCGAGTCTGGTCGCGGAGCTGATCGATCGCGGTCTGGTGACCGAGGGCAGCATCGATCGCGGCGGACTCGGCAGGCCCGGCCGGACGGTGGAACTCCACGCTGGCGGGGTGCGTTTCCTCGGCGTCGAACTGCAGGTGGACTACATCGCCGGACTGGTCCTCGACCTGACCGGCCGAGTGCTCGCCCGTCGCCGGTTGGGCCGCTCGATGAGCGAGTTGGGGCCGGCCCGGGCGCTCGGCGTGGTGGCGCAGGTCTGCCGGGATCTGGTCACCGACTGTGATTCCCGGGTCGATCAAGTTCAGAGCCTGCACGTCGCGGTCCCCGGGCTGATCGACCAGGAGGCCGGCATGCTCACGTTCGCTCCCAACCTGCACTGGCGGGACGTTGACATCGTGCACACCTTGCGCGGCCGGCTCGGCTGGACGGACGCCAGGGTGACGGTGGACAACGACGCGAACATGGGTGCGGTCGCGCACTACGCGGTCGGTAGGCTTGCCGGCACTGCCAATTTGCTGTATCTCGCCGGAGCGGTCGGGGTCGGTGGCGGGATGATCGTGGATGGCCGGATCGTCCGTGGCGCAGCGGGTTTCGCCGGCGAGGTCGGACACATGCCGATCGGGCCGGCGGACCGACTGTGTGGCTGCGGACGTCACGGCTGCTGGGAAACGGTGGTCGGGCTGACCAGCCTGTTGCAGGCCGTTGCGGACCCGGACGACCCGGTGCACGACGAACGCATCGATCTGGGGGCTCGGCTCGAGCGCATCCGGCGACGCGCCGAGGGTGGCGACGAACGGGTGGCGACGGCGCTCACCGAACACGGCCATTGGCTGGGGGTGGGTGTGTCGATCCTGTCCAACGTGCTGAATCCCGAGGCCATCGTGCTGGGCGGTCATTATCCGGTGATCCGCAGCTATCTCGAGGGACCGGTGCGCGACGCGCTCCGAGCGGGTTCGCTGGCCGGGCCGAATGTCGTGTGCCGGTTGGAGTTCTCACAGCTCGGCTTCGAGGCGGCGTCGCTCGGCGCCGCCCACGCCGGGATCGAGGAGGTCATCGCCGACCCCACCCTGGCGCACCTGGCGGTGGCCGGCTGAGCCGGCAACTGGCAGGGTGGCTTGGCAGGTTGAAGGTGTTCCGGCCGCACTGAAGAGAGCGAGGATTTGCCGTGACCGACGGTCCCCTGGTGGCAGGAATCGATTCGTCCACTCAGTCGACCAAGGTCCTGCTTGTCCGGGCCGCGGACGGGGTCGTCCTCGACCAGGCGTCCGCGCCGCACCCGCCCGGCACCGAGGTGGACCCGCAGTTGTGGTGGAAGGCGTTGGAGCAGGCCGGTTCCGGGCTGCTCGAGCGCGCCGCGGCGATCGGCGTCGGCGGCCAGCAGCACGGCATGGTGGCGCTGGACGCGGCGGGGGCGGTGGTGCGTCCAGCGTTGTTGTGGAACGACCTGCGCTCGGCGCCACAGATCGAGACGGTGGTCGAGTATCTGGGCGGCCCGCAAGCCTGTGCCAGCGCCATCGGATCCCTGCCCGCCGCGTCCTTCACGGTGACCAAGCTGCGGTGGATGGCCGAGAACGAACCGGCCAATGCCGAGGCCACGGCCGCGGTGGCGCTGCCGCACGACTGGCTGACCTGGATGCTGGCCGGCGGACCGGGGTCCGGCGCGAAACTGACCACCGATCACGGTGACGCCTCCGGCACCGGTTATTACTCGCCGGCTCGCCGGGAATGGTTGCCGGACGTCGCGGCCTGGGCGCTGGGCCGCGACCCGGGCGCGGGCCCCGCGTTGCCAGTCATCGCCGAACCCGGAGAGGTGGTGGGCCGCATCGCATCCGGCGCGCTGCTGGCCGCGGGCACCGGCGACAACATGGCCGCCGCACTGGGTTTGAGCCTCGCCGACGGTGAGGTAGCGGTGTCCATCGGGACGTCCGGCACCGTGTTCTGCGTCAGCGACCAGCCGTCGGCCGATCCCGGTGGCTTCATCGCGGGCTTCGCCGATGCCACCGGCCGCTACCTGCCGCTGGTCTGTACGGTCAATGCCTCCAAGGTGCTGGCCGTCACAGCCGCTTTGCTGGGCGTCGGGCACGAGGAGTTCGCCGAGCTCGCCCTTGCGTCGACCGCAGGGGCGGGCGGCGTGACCTTCCTGCCGTATCTGGACGGCGAGCGCACCCCGAACCGACCGCAGGCGACCGGGGTGATCCGCGGGTTGACCTCGACGACCAGCAGGTCGGATCTGGCCAGGGCCGCCGTCGAGGCGCTGCTGTGCTCACTGGCCGATGCGGTGGAAGCCCTGGGTGTGACGCCGCGGCGAGTGTTGATGATCGGCGGTGCGGCGCGGAATCCAGCCGTTCAGCAGTTGGCGCCGGCGATCTTCGGAATGGACGTGGTGGTGCCCGCCGCTGCCGAATACGTCGCGCTGGGCGCCGCCCGGCAGGCCGCCTGGGCGCTGGCCGGGTCGGCGCAGCCGCCGCAGTGGCCCGCGGCGGCGGCGCAGACGTTCACCGCGTCCGCTGCGCCGGCGGTACGAGCGCGATACGACGCGCTGCGGGACGTCACCACAACATGGTGAGCACGTATCGTCAGGGCACGAGCGCCGCACAGCCGAAGGCAAGCTTGCTCGAATGCCCGCGAGTTCGTCCGCATCAGGTCGCCACCCCGAAGCTGTCGTGTCGATGTCGCTCGGGCCGAAATCGCCTTCCGCTCGGCCCTGATGATTTGAGGACGTTCCGCGCCGTTCGCCGTGTCGCGGACCTACTGGTACCACCAGATGATTGGCGATCAGTGTGCTGGCGGTCCGATTGTCCCGGCAACGACGCTCAACGGTCGGCGTCGTCACGAGGGGCCGTCTAGCTCAAGTCGGCGCCGTCGGCGCTGTTGATGGTGCCGCAGTTCCTGGCGGCGCCCCTGGTGGTTCGGGGAGTGCCGTGCCGGCCGGCACGACAGAGGCGACCGGGGTTACTGCGCCTTGATGCACGGCGACCACGAATCTGACCGGCTCTGGACAGGTCGCGGTGGGCACCAGAATGACCGTTGCTTGTTCGGCGCCGGCGCCGGCGCCGGCGCCGGCGTCGACGGCGATGGCGGGTATACCGTTCGCTGCTGCCGAGGCGCATGCGGAACCCAGGAGTGGCGCGAGTTCCATTTGTCCATTCGCGTTCAACAGCACATTCACCGAAACTGGCCGCGGAGCGACCGCGGCCGACGGGTCGGACTTCTCTCCGGTAGCACCTGTGGACACCGCCGGTCAGCATATGCGATAGCTGCTGAAAACGCAGAGATCATCCACTTCGCTACTGCTCGGAATTGATCTAGGGCGGCGTCCGCCGACTGCGCAAATGTTCTTACACTGGCGGCATCGGCCGTCTCGGACTGGGCGCCGCTATCAGCAGCGTCCGCTCCGGGTTCCTCTGAATCTTCGGAGCTCAAGACGAGGGACCCCTCAGGTGCAGATCAACACCATTGTCAAGTGCCCACTGCGCCAATTCCCGGTCTGGATCCCGAAAGGCTCTCGAACGTCGTTCATGGCGGACTCCTCCCGCTTGCCGCTCCGATGCCATCAGGAATTGTCCGCGCCCGGGAAAGTCTTGACAACCGTCGACACCGATTCGCCGAGGCAGAGCCCGCGAAGTCGCGATCTCGGCCAGCATCCTTACCAAGGGCAATGGGAACATCGACCCATATCAAAGGTCAGCCGATCGAAGGCTGAAGAATAGAGTTCGCACAACGTCCGATCCACGAGATCAGCCACCAACGCGTCCGGTGGCCGGTGACGCCGTCGTCGAACCGCATTCCGAACGGTCTGCTGAAATGTCAGCCGTCGGCTCTCAGCTGTGGCTACGGTGGGCTGATGCTCGATCATCTCGCCCTGCAGACCGACGACGCGGCGGCTGCGGCCACCTTCTACGCGAGGGTCTTTGCCGCGTTGGGCGTGCAGGAGTCCATGCGGATCGAGCGCCCGGAAGGCCTGGTCATCGGCATGGCGGGGCCTGATGGGTTTCCTCACCTGTGGTTCGGCCCGCTCGTCGATCCCGGCATCAGGCCGGTGCACCTGGCGCTGACCGCACCGTCCCGGGAGGCGGTGGACAGGGTGGCCGCGGCAGCCCTCGCCGCGAACGCCGAGATTCTGCATTCGCCGAGGCTCTGGCCGGAATATCACCCGGGTTACTACGCAATACGCAGTCTTCCTGCGTGATCTGGACGGAAACAACGTCGAGGCCGTGCACCACTTGTTCGGCGCAGTCTGAGCAGTGCGAACGGGAGCAGTGCGAACCTGAACAGTGCGAACGGGAGCAGTGCGAACCGGAGCAGCGGGGACCTGAGCAGCGGGGACCGGAGCAGCGGGGACCTGAGCAGCGTGGCCGAACCAGGTATCAATCCCCGTCGTCGGACTGGGATTCGCCGTCGGTGGGGATGATGATCACCTCGGCCACCTGCTCGGCGAGCACCTGTGCGGCATGTGCGGGCAGCCTGTCGTCGGTGAGCAGGGTGGTGACCGCACGGAGCGGTGCGATCTGCGCGAGACCGACGACGCCCCATTTGGTGTGGTCGGCGACGACCACCAGTCGGCGGGCCGATTCGACCAGCGCCCGGTTGGTCTCGGCCTCCAGCAGGTTCGGGGTGGTCAGGCCGGCCCGCTCGTCGATGCCGTGCACGCCCATGATCACCATGTCCACGTGCAGGGATCGGATGGCCTGCACCGCGACCGGGCCCACGAGGCCGTCAGAAGGGGTTCGCAGCCCCCCGGTGAGGACCACCGTGAGGTCGGGGCGCTGCCGTGCGTTCAGCACCTCGGCCACCTTCAGCGAGTTCGTCACCACGGTGAGGTTGGCGATATCGCCCAGGTGGCGGGCCAGTGTCCAGGTCGTGCTGCCCGCGGTGATCGCGATCGCCATGCCCGGCCGGATCAGCGTGGCGGCCCTGATCGCAATGGCCTCCTTCTCGGAGACCTCGCGCTGGCTGGTGACCTCGAAGCCAGGCTCGATGGCGCTCGCGGTGTCCATCGCGGTGGCGCCGCCGTGCACCTTGGACAGCAAACCCTTGCGGTCCAACGCTTCCAGGTCGCGGCGCACGGTCATGTCCGAGACGCCCAGCAGTGCCGTCAAGTGGGTCACCCTGGCGCCGCCGGTGCGGCGGACCTCTTCCAGGATCTTGGCCTGGCGCATGGCTGCGAGCACGGGGCTCCCCTCTGCTGATGGTGGCACCAATGGTACCGAATCACACGTCAGGATGTTTGTATCTGTTTGGATTTCCTGGACTGCGGGTGGTGGCAACGGCGCCACCCCACCGATGACAGGATCACGGGGTGCCAGATACTCCCACGGCGGCGAAGGCAACGACTCCGACCGTGACCAGTTCGACGGCGACCAACTCGACGGCGACCAACTCGACGAAGGGTGGGTCGGCGGCGGCCTTTGGCGCGGCGGCGGGCGGTGTTGCGTCCGCCAGTCCGGTGTCGGCGGCCGATGTCGACGCGGCGGCCCGCCGGATCGCCGCGGTGGCGGCGGTGACCCCCATCGAGCGCTGCGCCCGACTGTCCGACGCGACGAACACCACGGTCTGGCTCAAGCGCGAGGACCTGCAGGTGGTGCGCTCGTACAAGGTGCGCGGGGCCTACAACGTCATGTCCCAGCTGTCACCGGCGGAGCGGGCGGCGGGAGTGGTGTGCGCGAGTGCCGGCAACCATGCCCAGGGGGTGGCGTTCGCCTGCCGTGCGCTGTGCATCAAAGGGCGGATCTACCTGCCGAACACCACGCCACGGCAGAAGCGGGACAGGATTCGTTCGCACGGTGGCGGCATGGTTCAGCTGGTGCTGTTCGGCGATACCTACGACGATGCCGCCACCGCCGCGCTGGCCGATGCCGATCGGTCCGGGTCGGTACTGGTGCCGCCGTTCGACGACTCGCGGACCATCGCCGGCCAGGGCACCGTGGTCCGGGAGATCCTCCAGCAACTGGGGCGCCCGCCCGACGTGCTCGTCGTGCCGGTCGGGGGTGGCGGTCTGATCGCCGGCATCGTTGCCTACCTGCGCGACCGAGCCCCCGGGGTCAGTGTCATCGGGGTGGAGCCGGCGGGTGCACCGTCCATGGCGGCCGCGCTGGCCGCGGGTGCGCCGGTGCGGCTGGACACCATGGAT